>CAYXSJ010000112.1:1531-8727 GCA_964467095.1 uncultured Methanotrichaceae archaeon | reverse complement strand
GGATGGTAAACATAACCTGAAGTCGGTTTATGTCAAGACCACCATGGGGCCTTCTATAAAGGTGATTTAAATGGCAGGAGAGACTCGTCACACTGCCCACATACCTGAGTGGAAGGTTAAGGATGTAGAAGAGCTTGTCAAAATGATCGGCAAAAGCCGCGTTGTTGGCGTTGTGGGTGTGCGCGAGATTCCCGCCGACAATCTGCAGCAGATGCGAGGCAGTCTCAGAGGCAATGTCGAGATAAGAATGGTGAGAAACACCATCGCTCGTCGCGCCCTGGAGGCTTCTGCCCCGGAGATCAGACCGCTGGCCGATTTCATTGAAGATCAGACTGCTTTGATCTTCAGCAATGATAATCCCTTCAAGCTCAACAGTCTTCTGGAGAAAGGCAAGCAGCCCATGCCCATCAAGGCTGGCGCACGTGCTCCTAAAGACATAGTTATCGAGGCTGGAGAGACTTCGTTCTCGCCAGGACCGATGGTTGGCAAGCTTCAGGCAGCCGGCATCCCAGCAGCCATAAAAGGCGGAAAGGTGGTCATCAACCAGAAGATCACTTTAGCCAAAGAGGGAGAGGTCGTTGCTGCCAAGACTGCGGACATTTTGAAGACCATGGAGATCTTCCCCAGAAACGTGGGCCTGGAACTACGAGCGGCCTACGAGGGTGGCTTGATCTTTAAGGCCAAGGATCTTTCCATCGATGTGGAGGCACAGGTCTCAGAGCTGTTCGCTGCATCAGCCAAAGCATTCGGCTTTGCTGTTGAGATTGGCTATGCCACGCAAAAGACCGTCGGACCCATGCTGCAGAAGGCTCAGATCAAGGCCAGAGCCCTGGTACTTGAAGCGGGAATACCCGTGCCCAGCATGATGGAGATGGTTTTGGCCAAGGCAGCTGCCAATGCCAACGCAATAGCTCGCCTGGCCAGTGGAGAGACCGCCCCAGCTGCTGCCGCAGCCCCGGTCCCGGCCAAGGCCAAAGTAGAGGAAGAAGAAAAGAAGGATGAGGGAGACACCGCCGCAGGACTTGGTGCTCTCTTCGGATAAATCAATTAAACGTAAATTAGAGGTTGATTCAAATGGAATATGTATACGCTGCATTACTGCTTCACAGCGCAGGCAAAGACGTTAACGAGGATGGAATTAAGAAGGTCGTCGAGGCTTCCGGCGCTGCCGCAGACGATGTCAGAATCAAAGCCCTGGTAGCCGCTTTAGAAGGCGTGGACATCACCACGGTCCTCTCCCAGGCAGCCGCTGTGCCCGTAGCCGCCGCAGCCGCAGCCCCGGTCGCTGCACCTGCCGCCAAGGGCGCAGCCAAGGCAGAAGAGAAGGAAGAGGACAAGGAAGCTGCTGAGGAGAGCGGAGTCGAGGGCCTCGGTGCCCTTTTCGGCTGAATCTCCTTCAGCTTTTTTTTGCATTTTTTCGGCTCCCGATGGTTTTTTAAACAGGGCGCCGTTTCTATCAATATGGCATGGGTTATGTGGTTCACTGGGCTTCCAGGCTGCGGGAAGACCACCATTGCAGATAAAGTGATGACGATTCTATCTGAAAAGGGTATCCGCGCCAGGATCCTGCAGCTGGATGAGATCCGAAGAGCTATAACTCCCAATCCCAAATATACCGAAGAGGAAAGAGATATCGTTTATGCCAGTCTAGCCTACATGGGCAAGCTTCTGGCAGATGAAGGAGCAAATGTCATCATAGATGCTACTGCCAATAGACGTCGTTATCGCGATTTTGCTCGTCGCTTGATCCCTAATTTTGGCGAGGTCTTTATCAGGGCGCCTCTGTCTGTCTGCATGGAAAGGGAAGCGGAGAGAAAGGCCAAATTCTCTCCCAAGGACATATACAAGAAAGCGGCTGGTGAGAAGGCCGCCGTGCCAGGAGTCAATGTAGCCTACGAAGAGCCGCTATCTCCTGAGATCGAAGTTGACACTACAGGCATGAACTCGGATGAGTGTGCCCGGTTTATTGCCCATAGAATCTTAGATCTCTCTGCATCACAATCCCGGAAAGATTAAAATATAGTCAATAAGACTTCCATTCAGGAAGTGAAGATGCTTGAAGTCCAATGCGGGTTTTGTAGGTTTTGATGGAACAGAGAATAAGCGAACTCTTCTGGCTTTGGCGCAGGTCAAAAAGGCAGCCGGAATCGAGGGCGACCTGAATGTCCTGCTCAGAAAGCCCCATGGCCGGGCCCTGTCTATTGTATCCAAGTTCAACCGCATGTTCGGCGTAAAGGCCTTCGTGAGCGACAATGCAAATAAAGAGAAGTGGGAAAAGGCAGGAGTCAGGATCGAGGGCGGCTTTGACGACTTCTTTGCGGCATCAAATTTCATAATGGTGGGCGTTCCGGGCGATGAGGAGCTTCCCTACATTGAGGCAGGCCTCTCTCATGGCTGCTTTGTCTCTCTCATGGGCGGAGCAGATCGGCCCGAGCTTCTGAAGGGGCTGGCAGAGAGCGGAAAGGTCAAGATCTCGGATGATCTGAAGGCAGACTTCGCCCGCGAGTTCTTCTTCGGTCTGGAGAACTACGAGATGTTCCAAAAAGCCAAGCCCAGGCTGGTGCAGTGCACGAGCTGCAACACCACTGGACTTTCCCGTCTGGCTCTGGCGGCGCGGCCCCTGGGCCTTACGGCTGTTTTGGGCAACATCGATCGCAGGCATGGCGATCCGCACACAGTGGTCAAGGCCTCTCCCAGTGCCATCCAGTTCGGCAAGGGTGCCGGACACCAGGGCACTGACGCAGGAACTGTCTTCGAAGAGGTCAAGTTTGCTGTTCGCGCCAGCAAAGTGCCGACCACTGTTCCGCACACCAACTTTCTGAACCTGGTCTTCAAGGGTGATGTCACTCCGGCACAATTGGTCGAGCAGTTTGCCAGGACCCGCGAGGTCGTGGTCATGCCCTATCAGGATGAAGGCAAGAAGCATGATTGGACCAGCGAGATTCTGGAAGCTTTCCTCTCTGGCATAGAGCGGCCCATCAGCCCGGAGATCTTCGAGCTGATCGTCTCGGACGCCATAATTCCCTTCAAGCTGGGAGACAACACCATTCTGCAAACGGTATCCCTGGTGGAGCAGATGTCCATAGCCGTGCCCAATCACGTTGAGTCCTATCTGCTCTCGGCTGGCTATCCCGCAGCCGATGTGCACAGCCTGGTGGACAAGTCTCTGGGCGTCATGCACGGCATCTGGCCAAACAAGCTGAGCTGCTAAAGTGGCCTGGTGGTATGGAGGTGGCGGACAATGCTTATCTCAATGAGCGAATGGCTTGTGTGAGTTGACTTATCACAAATGGATGAAAAAATTCTATTAGGAGAGCTTCGTGATTGCAATATAAAGCTCGGCAAAGAAGCTATTCCAGATCTTTATGAGCAGGGCTACTTCGGCCGGCCCAAGGGCAAAGGCCTGGAGCTTTCCCTGGTAGAAGCAGCCTATCTTCTGGACCGATCCAGGATCAAGGTGCTTTCCGGAGGGAAAGAGCAGGACTTTCAGGCCTTTTTCCAGGCGGCATCATCTCTGGAAAAGGGCTTTGAGTTTCGCTATGTGGTCTACAAGGACCTGCGAGAGCGCGGCTACTATGTCCAGCCTGGTCGCCCTGATTTTCGCGTCTATCCCCGGGGCGGGCACCCGGGAAAGAGCCCGGCCGAGTTTTATGTCCTCGTCATCTCCGAGCGCATGCCTCTACCCCTGCAAGAGATCATGCAGCCGGTAAAGGTCGCGGGCCAGATGAGAAAGAAGCTGATGCTGGCCATCGTTGATGAGGAGAGCGACATCACCTTTTACGAGGCGCGGGAGAAGAGCATGTCCGGCCTGATGGAGCAGGTGGAAGAGGGCGGCATGGCAACCCTTCTTGAGGATCGTGTGGTGCTCTGGGATACAGAAGCCTCCCGGCGGCTGCATGAGGGTGGATTTTACGGCAAGCCAGTTGGCGAGCGGCTTCAGCTCTCTCTGGTCGAGTCGGCCTATCTACTGGAAAAAAGCGTGATTTCCCTGGTCGATCGCTCCGGCGAGGTTATGGACCTGGAGAGCTTCTCTGCTCGGGCCCGGCTGATCGAAAGCGACTTCGATCTGAAATTTTCCGTTTATAAAGATCTGCGGGACAAGGGCCTGGTGGTGAAAACCGGCTTTAAGTTCGGCACACATTTCCGGGTCTACAAGCAGGTACAGGGGCCGGGCAAGGTGCCTCACTCCGAGTATCTGGTGCATACTGTTTCTGAAGACCATGTCTTCCTGCCCCCCGTGCTCTCCCGCGCCGTGCGCCTGGCCCATTCCGTGCGAAAGCTTATGGTCTTCGCCTATCCCAGCGATGGGGTGCGCTACCTGGAGATAAGAAGGCTCAAGCCCTGAAAAATTAAGTATTAATACTAGCTTGGCTCATGGGAAATTATGCCTAAAATCGAGGTGGAGCTGAGTTCTGAATTAAGCGACCGGTTGATGAGTTTTGTTGTCAAAAGCAGGGGCTCCCTCTATGTGCAACGCTCTGATGTCGTGGTTGAAGCCATAAAGGAATATCTGGATAGAAATGAGCGCAAAGTGCGCAAAGCCAACGGCTGAGAATCACAGATATGAACTTGGTCTTCATCTTCCATTCAATCTCCATCCAGCCTTGCTCCAGGCGGACGATTTTGTCTCCCCGGACGGTAGACCTGTCGTCCGGAGCCCCCTATCTACAAATTCCACTTCTGCTCTGCAAAAATCGAAATTAGGATCATGTCGCAAACGCAGGAGAAGGGCGTGACTGGTTCTCATTACTTGACCAACCTATCTGTGCTTGTAGTGCCTCTGCGGTTCGCGTCAGTTGTGCTCGGGAGCTGTAGCTATCCAACTCGCCAGGCTCCGTTCTTCAGGTCTGGATGAGGCAGTCGTCCCTCATAGCCGCACATTTTGCAGTGCACTTTTACAGTTACACCATCCTCAGTCCAGGCCTCAGCTACATAGCCGCATCTGGGACAGTTGTTCAGGAAACGAGTGGTTATTTTGATCATCCCCTGCTGCTCTTATTTATCCGCTTTGATCCCAACCTCGGCCAGTTCAGAAGAGATCAGCTCGTCCAGGAGCCCGGCCCGAAGCTGCTGAGCAAAGCTGAACAGCTCCGGTCCGCATTTGCGGCAGTCCTGTGCTGTCTCCTCCATGATGCGAACCATATCGAGCAGAGATCTGTACATCAGAGGCGCGGCGTTCCTGAGCTCCTGCTCAAAAGCACTGGGACCGCTTCTATCTGGAATAAGTCGGCAGGCTTTTTGCCTCCAGGCCAGGCAGTCCTCTTGCAGGCATTCTCTGGCCACGAAGGGGCAGGCTTTTTGGGCGGGGCACATAATCAATCACCTTACTACTACATTCAACTTTCAGCATATTATTCTTTTGATGGCTTTCGCTGTGCCGGTTTGCGGGAAAGGTTAATAGCCTGGAAGCTGCTATGGTCCATTGATGGACTCGTAGGGTAGTGGACATCCTAGCGGGCTTCGGTGACTATAGTCGGAGATACCCGCTGACCCGGGTTCGAGTCCCGGCGAGTCCGTTGCTTTTTTCAGGCAAGAATTGATGTCTGGCTCGATCAGAAAGGATGTTGCATCGAGCTAAATGGCATATGCTATCGATTGCTCCACGTCTCTATAATTTTATATACGATTATGATAACAGAATGATTCAAACCCTCAAACAAATGCTGAAGGAGAATACAGAAGATGGGAAAGTTCAAAGCGGCCTTTATGTTCGTAACGCCTGACTCCGATCCGAAGATACATAGGACGAGCATCTCCACTCCGGAAGTATTGGACCTGGTGGTGGTGGGAGTGAAGGACTATGATGAAGCAGCTAAAGTGGCCAGAGAGCTGGTTGATAGTGGAGTGACTGCTATCGAGCTATGCGGTGGTTTCGGCCAGATCGGTGTGGGCAAAGTGGCTGCCGCAGTGGGAGAGCGGGCCTTTGTGGGAGCAGTCCGCTTTGATCGCCATCCTGGACTGGGATACAAGAGCGGTGACGAGCTTTTCATAAAAAAATAAAAGTCAATGCCCTCCGGAGTATTCACCTTTTTTCGTACCTAAGCTTCAGTCCCTCTTCCTTCCAATCGAAGACAGGAACGCTCCTTCGCTGGTGGCCCGACTCGCGCAGGGCCTGCACCACGAGCGGCACAGTGATGGTGGCATCGGAGAAGACCTGCACTTTGCTCGCCTCCTTCTTCACCTTGCCCCAGGAGACAGCCTCCTCGAAGGTGCAGCCGGACAGGCCTCCCCAGTGCGGAGCGTCGGTGGTGTACTGGATGGCATAACTGTGGCCTCCCGTGTAGTCGCCTATCAACTCCGCTATGACCTCAGTCTGCTGGATGAAGTTCTTGGGAACGCCTCCGCCGATGTAAATGACGCCGGTCTGGGTGGACTTTTCCACCATCTGGGTGATCTCGTCCACATCCTTGATCCCATCGACCATGACGCTATGTCCTTCGCGCAGAGCCATGACCATTCCGATTCCCCAGGAGCTGTCTCCCAAGGCCGGCACGAAGATGGGCACTCCTGCTTTATGGGCCGCACCCAGGATGGTTGTGTCAGGCAGGTCTTTTCCCACCATGTACATCAGCTCGCGCGAGGAGTAGCGCCGGGCCGGGTCGAGGCTTTTAACGAAATTAGATATGTGATTGTCGGCTTTATGCAGCTCGATCTCCGATACGAATACGTCGTAGATCCTGTCGATCTTGCATTCATTGAGATAGGCATCATCCGTGCAGGCGCTGCCCTGGTAGTGAACGATGCCCAATCCCTCGCACAGGTCGTGAAATAGATTGGCCCCCGTGCTGACCAGGCAGTCTACCTTTCTCTCTCGCAGGAGGTAGGCTATGAACTCGCCCAGGCCCGCAGGCACCATGGCCCCGGCAAGACCCAGGAAGATGGTAACCTCCTCGTCCAGCATGCGCTTCCAGACGTTCAGAGATGTGCCTAGCTGGCCTCCCTGAAAGCCCATCTTGCTCATATCCGCTACCAGATCGGCAACACCTCTCTCTTTCATGGGTATTGTCGTTCTTATCTTCTCGCCATTGCAGATAAAATCATGACCGTGACCGTGATCCATTTTATCCCTCAAGATTTCTTCCTATCTGTGTCAGTCTGGATACGTTTAAAGGTTGTCCATCGGCACCATCGATACCATCGATACCATCGGTACCATCGGTATGAAGCTTTATATACCAAAAAGGGCTCCTTAGCAA
>CAYXSJ010000112.1:0-1431 GCA_964467095.1 uncultured Methanotrichaceae archaeon | reverse complement strand
TACCATCGGTACCATCGGTATGAAGCTTTATATACCAAAAAGGGCTCCTTAGCAAGGTTCGATGCGATTTGATTTCATGGGGAGTGATGGATCGTTATGTTAGTCAATGGTGATCTTGTTTGGTGCGCTAGGGATAATCGCAATGAGGGCATGCGGGCCGGGGGCAGTTTTCATGGAGAAGGCTGAGTGACATGTGGAAAGCTGAAGATTCTTTGGAGCTCTACGGGATGGAGAAGTGGGGCAACGGCTATTTTTCAGTTAATGATAAAGGTAATATTATCATATTTCCCAACAAAGACCGTGCGACGTCTGTTGATGTTATGGACCTCATCGAGGAGATCGAAAAATCCAAAGACCTGGAGTTTCCCGTCCTCTTGCGCTTCCCTCAGATCCTGGAGGATAGGATCAATGAGATCACAGGCGCATTTTTAGGCTCTATTGCCGAATTCTCCTACAAAGGGACCTATCAGCCCATCTTTCCCATGAAGGTCAACCAGCGGAAAGAGGTAATCGAGTATATCATAAAATACGGAGCCAAGTTTGGCATCGGCCTGGAGGTGGGCACCAAGGCAGAGCTACTGGCTGCTCTCTCCCTGGGCCTGCCCAAAGAGGCGCTCCTCATCTGCAACGGCTACAAGGACGAGGACTATCTGCGCCTGGCTCTGAGCATCCATAATGTAAATAATATAGTAATAGTTGTAGATCTTTTCGAGGAGATTTTTGAAATTCTGAAGTATGCCGAGCAGATGGGCATCACTCCCCGCGTGGGCATGAGGGTCAAGCTCTTTGCTCGCGGCTCCGGTCGCTGGGTGGAGTCAGGTGGCGAGTCGGCCAAGTTCGGTCTGTCCACCAGCGAGGCCCTAGAGATGATGAAGGTACTTCAGGAAAAGGGTTTCATAGACAGCCTGAAGATGATTCACTTTCACATCGGCTCGCAGATCACAGATATCAGGACTATTAAAAACGCCATGAACGAGGCGGCGAGAATCTATGCCAAGGCACGCAAGATGGCCGATATCGAGTACCTGAATGTGGGTGGCGGCCTTTCCGTGGACTACAACGGCTCTAATACGGCCACTCCTTCCAGTGCCAATTATACTCTGCGCGAGTACGCCAATGATGTGGTCTACACCGTCCAGAAGATCTGCGAAGACGAGGATGTCCCCTGCCCCACCATCGTATCCGAGAGCGGGAGGGCCATCGCTGCCTATCACAGCATGCTCATCTTCAAGATCATCGGCAAAAAGAATGCCAAAGACTCGCTTCTCCGCACCCCCAAAGAGGAGGATCCCATTCAGATCGATGATCTGTGCAGCGCTTTCAAGGAGATCAACCTGGACAACTACAAGGAGCACTATCACGATGCTCTGCAGTACAGGGATGAGCTTTACGACTCCTTCAACCTGGGCAACATCGGCCTGGAGGAGAGGG
>CAYXSJ010000111.1:0-8749 GCA_964467095.1 uncultured Methanotrichaceae archaeon | reverse complement strand
AGATCTTTAATTTTCGAGATCTTCCTGCCATGCCAGATCGCTGGACCGGCTGTCATCAATGTCCTGGCTGTCAAAGATCACCAGCTCATAGATGACTTCGTTTTCTCTAACCTCTGTCCGAACTCCATAGCTTTCCTCTATCTCTACAAATATTTCTTCCTGCATATCCAGGCCGTGTTCAAGCTCAAAGCCCTCAATCTCTTCCAGAGAAAAGCCATGGTCTGATGCGACATTTGCCTTGATCTGCTCTAGGGTTTCCAGTTGCTCTACGGTTGCCAGGTAGATGATGAAACCGCCGATCTTATCCTCTATAAAGTCGATCATGAGATAAAATTCCCAGGGATCATTTGCGATCTCGAGTTCCCTTTTGCTCTTCAGATCATCAATCAGAGCCGCGGAGAGTTGGATATCTTCCGCCGCCTGATGCATGGCGGCAAAGAGTGAATCATGGGCGAGAGCAACTTCATCAATGATCTCCTTCCAGAGATCGTAGGTAAGGCCAAACAAGTCGAAAGCTCCTGAGGGGCGGAATGGTTTTAGATATTGGCTTTAGTCGGTATATGTTGATCCTTAATGTTATTCAACCTTTTGAGATCGGAGACGAACTCTTCCATGAGATTTCTATTTCTCAAGACGGCAGCAGGATGATAGGTGACAAGAAAGCGATCCTGCAAGATTTGGCCGCGCAAGGTTGTGACGCCTTGCCGGCCTGTGACGGCCAGTGTAGCCGTGTTTCCCATCAGGCAGATGATTTTAGGATGGAGAATATCGATTTGAGCCTGCAAATAGGGGCGGCATTGATCTATCTCAGCTTTCTTCGGTTTTCTGTTTTCCGGGGGGCGGCATTTGATGACGCTGGTTATGAATATCTTTGATCTATCCAGGCCCGCTTGCACTAAAGCTTCATCCAGCAGCCTTCCTGCCCGGCCTACGAACGGCTTTCCTGTGAGGTCTTCCTCTCGGCCAGGGGCTTCTCCTATCAGCATGATATCGGCGGGAGAGGGGCCGCTGCCCGGCACGGCTTGTTTTCTCGCCTCGGATAGAGAGCAAAGGTGGCATGCACAGATTTGCTGGTTAAGATGGCTGATATCTGCGGGATTTTGGACGGGATTCATGAGGAGGACTTTATCATTTCGTTATTGATAATCTTTCTTGGCGGAAAACGAAAGGTTCTTATTTGCTCAAAACCTGTAGCCAAAGAAGGAGGGCATTAGATGCAGTTTGCAGAGTGGACTTATCCCTTGAGGAAGTTTGACGACATCTATTATACCATTGAGCGGATCGTTTACGGCAAGGGCGAGCTGAAAGGCTTTACCACGGAAGATATCTATAATAACCTGAGGGATAAGCGCTTTTTCCAGGATGCTCAGGATCTGGGCCGGTACTTAATGGATAACGGGGCAAAATATAAAATAAGAAAGGTCGAAGGTGCCTGGGAGCGCTACTACTAGTTGCCATAAATTAGCAACTAGCGCTTCATCGAACCTTTTTCTGCAAAGTAAATATTTCTTTCATCAGTTCCCAGCTCTACGAATCTGCCGGTGGCCAGAATGCGGTGACTGTGCTTGAGCGCAGCTACCCTTACGCCTGAGGCTACCACCGATTCGGGCGGCAAAATGACATTCTCGCCGATAACTGCGATGTGACTCTCACCTTTTTCATTTGCACCCAAAACGCTATGCTCCTCGATGGTGGTGTGGCGGCCCACAATGGTTCGATGGATGTCCGCCATGTGGTGGATATCGGCGAAGCTCATGATCATGCTCTCTTTGATCTCCACATTGCGTTCGATGAGGCTGGTGTGTCCTATATGAGAGCTCTCGATCACCACGCCCTTCTCGATGTGGCAGTTTCTGCCGATTGAGACGTTGCCCACAAGCTGAATATCCCCTGAGGTGAGGAGCGGCTCGATTTTGGCTAAGGTGCTGGGATGAATCCACTGATTGGGCTTATAGTGGTACTTGCGATCGAAGTGGCGGACGGCGCCGGAGAGGCAGTCCATGGACGCCTGGTGCAGCCGTTCCGGGGTGCCGATATCCATCCAGTAGCCTGTGATGGGAAAGCCGTAAACGGGATAGCCGTTCTCTGTCAAATAGGGGATCAGGTCGCCGCCTATGTCGCGGGCCTTGTTACCCATCCTGGCCAGAACCTCGCGAATCTGGGGCGAGAAGAGATAAAAAGCGGTGTTTATCATGCGGCTGGGCTCGCTTCCCGTTTTCGGCTTTTCCACGAAGCCGGCAATGCGCATATCCTTATCCACACGGGCCACGCCGTACTGGGAGATATTCTCCTTTGGTCCCAGCTCTTTCAGGGCCACGGTGAGCAGGGGCTTATGCAGTCGATGGAAATCGACAAAGCTTGCGAGGTCGATGTCGATGAGATTGTCGCCCGAGACCACCAGCAGGTCGTCGTTGATGTCGAAGTAGTTCATGCAATAGCGCAGGGAATCGGCGCTTCCCTTGTCGTCGTAGAGGGGCTGGTAGCTGAAGTCCTGGTGGTCGGTGATGCCCAGGCGCTTGAAGAATCCCTCGCCTGCTTTGAAGTAATTGCTCAGGTCGAGGGTGTTGCTGGCGCCCTTGCTGCCCAGGATGAACCTTCTGCAGCCCTGACTTGCTAAAACCCGGAAGAGATTGGCGATGATAGCGGTGTCGCACAATTCTACCAGGGGCTTGGGCTGGTCTAAAGTAAGCGGGTACAAACGCGTTCCTGAACCACCAACCGTGGCTAAGACCTGGGGAAACATGGCTGCTGGTTGGTGTCTACAAATATTAAGCCTGTCGCTCGCGCCCTGGGCAGAGTCCCTCGGACCGGACGACTGGCTTGACCTAGTAGCCGCGCATGATCTTCATAATGATGCGGGCGATCATGAAAGCGAGGACGAACAGGATGACGTAGAAGGCAATGCTCATTATGTCCATGAGAGCATGCTAGTCATTTCTGGTTTATAGACTTGACTGAAAGCACAGATCGCGTTTTCCTGAGACGGGTGGCCCAATCGTCTGCGCACGCCCGGGCAGAGGCGAGCGGGACCGTTTGCTCGTGCTTGTGGGGGCTGCGAACTTTGCCATTGGCGATCCCATGTATCGGCAGCATCCACGATCAGCAGAAGGAAAAACATAAACAAAGAAATCAAAGGGTCTCCGGCTCGACTTCGTGCTTGAAAGAGAGCCTGACCTTGGCCCGGAATTGCACTATCTTGCCCTCGACAAGCTTTGTGTCCATCTCCACCACCTCGGCGATCCTCATGTTTGTCAGCCTCTTGTCTGATGTGTCTATGGCATTACGAACCGCCTCTTCCCAATCTTTGTCTGAGGTTCCAACAAGCTCGATGAAATTATAGACGCTGTCGCCAATTGCGTTGTCCATAATTCATAATGGTCTTTTCTCCTTGATATAATTTTTCAGGATCTCTATTTGCCTGGATCAGAGCCTTTTCATTTTCATAGTATTATATTCAGCATATCAACCATTTGCTTTAAACGGCAGACCGTCATTGATATGCTCCGAAAGAGGTAGCACAGATGAATCGCGGCGAAGTCCAAGAGTACATAGAAGAGAGGTATCCCGATTTCAAAGTGAAGAGCAAAATGACAATCGTCTGCCGAAACTCCAGGATCTTTATGCTGAATCTGTGCAAGGGCCAAATCCGGGAAAAGATCGTGGTCAAGATCTCTCGCAATTATCAACCTCGTGAGGTAGCTCTTGAGTTTGCCAACTTATCACGTTTTTACTATGGCTGCAAAGACGAAGCCATCTCCTCTCCCCAGCCCCTATTTGTAGATGCGGAGAAAGGAATCCTGGCCATGAGCTACGTTCAGGGCGTAAATCTTGCCCATATGCTGCATGAGATCAAGCCGGTAAGCCAGCAATACCTCAACTGCGCCGTAGATCTTTCCGCGATTGCTCTGGCAAAATTTCATACACTCTTTAGCCGGGGAGAAGATGAAAAGATCTCCATCGACTCCGCCGCCCCAGAGGACGACATCAACCAGTTCCTCGCTGAGAGCAGCTCCCGGATGGACGGGTGCAATCTCAAAAGCATGGTCACGCCTTTCTTTGATTTCACATCCTGGAACATCCTCATCAATGATCCCATAAAAAATGGCCAATCGAAAAGAGGCATGATGCTTTATCTCATCGACTTTCCCAGGCGTGATTATGTCTGTACTCCCCATCTGGATTTGGCCCGGTTCAGATTTGGTCTGGAGCTGGTCAAGCAGTTTCCTCCAGCCAGGTTTTTTGGGATAAACCGCTGGGATGTAGATTCTCTTTTTGATCGGTTTTTAAGCAGCTATTGTCGCGAGATGCATGTTGCTCCAAGCCAAGACGACCTCCGGCTCATTGCCCGCGCCAGGAATGCCAACATAAGACGAGCCCAGGATCTGACGCGCAAAGGCCGGTGCGGCTGGCAGCCCAGGCTGGAGCAAGCATATCTTCAGAGCTTCAGCCGGCAATGGCTGAGTCAAGGAGATATCTTTTCTAAGTGGCCGAGAATAGGCAGGCCGGAAAAAGCCTGAAAAAGGAGAAACCCGGGCGATTCTATTCTGTTTTCTCCTCTGTTGGCGTCTCTGGCTCTTCCTTTGGTCCCTCTGGCTCTTCTTTCTTTGCTTCCTTCTTGGGGCCTCTGCCCATGGCCACCAGGGATGCCTTGGCCTGAATTCTGGCGAGAGGATAATCGTCCTTAGCCACTTTCTCCAGGGCCTCAATGGCACGGTTATCCTTCAGCTCACCTACGATCCAGGCAGCGCCAGCGCGCACATCTTTGTCTGCATCGTCGAGAGCCTTAATTATGCGTTCAGAAACCTGTTTTCCATAGGTAGAGATGGCCACCATGGCATTGCTCTTGACCAGATACTCCTCGTCCTTGAGGGCTTCGATGAGAGCCTCTAGAGACTCAGAGATCTCGCGCCTGGAAAGGAGAATGATGGCGTTGGAGCGCACCAGCATGTGCTTGTCCTTGGTGGCTGCGATCAGCTTCTCAGTGGACCAGCTGGGATCAGGGAGCACCGCGGGCATGGAAGGCTCCTGTGCGCCGCAAGTGGGACAGGCTTCCTCCATCATGGAACGGGTGACTATGGGTTCAGCCTTATCCTCGGTTTTCTTCTCTTCTGTCGATATTTCGTCTGCTTTCTTTTCTTCTTCCATGCCTCTTTCTTTGGCTTCTATTCTACTTCAGCTTTTCCTAAGGCGAATGCTTTCTTATTCGCTTCCAGGAATTTGGGCGGCACCACCAGGGAAAGGGCCTGCATGATCAGCTCCTCGGAGAGTGGAATATACCCGGCAAGAGCGCCCAGCATTACTACGTTCATAGCCACGGCTATGCCGGCCTTTTCGGCCAGAGCTGTGGCATCCATGGCGATCACCTTGCGGCATCGTGCTTTTAGGGGACGGGTGATCTCCGACAGTGGCGGATAGCCTGCCTTGCCGCAGGTCACGGTAGAAGGCAAGACCGGCCTGGTATTGACCAGCGCGACTCCTGCAGGCGAGATGAAGTGGGCGAAGCGCAGGGCTTCCCCCGGCTCCAATGCTACCAGCACATCCGCCCCTCCTGAGGCCACCATGGGAGAAAAGCGGCATCCTATGCGAGTGTGATTGATCACGCTGCCGCCTCTCTGGGCCATGCCGTGCGTCTCAGCTCCGCATACAGGTTTTCCGGCTATCACTGCCGCCCTGCCTATCACATCCGAAATCAAGATGACTCCCTGGCCGCCCACACCGACTATCACTAGGTCGCATTCTGATGTCCTCATCTTGTCACCTCCTGGATGGCGGATGCCGGGCAGATCGCGGCGCATACCCCGCAGCCTGTGCATAGTGAATTGATCCTGGCCATGTCCTTCTCGAATTCTATGGCCGGGCAGCCGAAGTCGAGGCAGATCTTGCATCCTTTGCAGTCTTCTCCCACACGGAAGGTCCTAGGGCGGGCGCCGCTGCGGCGGGCTTTGATGACGCAGGGCTGTCGGGCTATGATCACAGACAGGCCCGGATATTCCTTGGCCCTCTGGAAGCTCTCCAGCATCTCATCCATGTGGTAGGGATCGACCGTCTCCACCAGTCCTGCGCCCAGGGCTTTGGCCAGGGCTTCAATTGAGACCTGGACGGTCTTCTCTCCGGCGGCCGTTATGCCCGTGCCCGGATTGGGCTGATGGCCGGTCATAGCCGTAGTGGAGTTGTCGAGAATGGTCACTGTGATCCTGGCCTTGTTGTAGGCGGCATTGAGCAGGCCGGTCATGCCACCATGCAGAAAGGTTGAGTCGCCCAGGCTGCAACAGATGCCTTCTGTCTCTCCGCCGAACCGGATGCCACTGGCCACGGTAATGCTTGCTCCCATGCACAGGCACGTATCCACAGTTCCCATGCCGACCGCCATGGTGTAGCATCCGATGTCGCTGGGGTAGATCGCTTTCTTGCCGAAGACCTTTTGCATGGCATAGTAAGTGGCCCGGTGGCTGCAGCCTGGGCATAGCGCGGGAGGCCGGGGCGGCAGAATGCTCGCGGCGGCGTTCTGCATAGCGACCCTCTCTGCTTTGCCAAGCATGCGAGCTATGGCATTTCTCACCAGCAGATAGTCCAGCTCTCCCTCGCGGGGGATGGACCCCTCCTTTCCCAGGATCTCTACATTGGGATTGACAATTCTGGCCAGTATCTGCACCTGCTCTTCTACCACCGGCTCCAGTTCTTCTATTACCATTACCCGGGAGACGTGCTCCAGCATGCTGCGGATCAATTTTTTGGGAAGGGGGTAGGTTCCGATGCACAGCAATGAGATGTCTTCGTCCAGCTCAAGGGCAGCTTCCTGTGCATACAGTCCCGCGATTCCCGAGGCTATGATTCCCACTTTACCATGCAAAGAGAGCCTGTTCCAGGGCGCACTTTCCAGCGCCTCCTCCATAGCTGCCTGTTTGGCTAAAAGCTCGCTATGAAGCGGCCGGGCATGGATGGGCAGGGCCACCCGTCGCGCAGGATTCTTTATGAACTGACTCTGCCCGCGGGCGGAGTGGGTGGGGCCAATCTCTACGTCCGCTCTGGCGTGAGAGACGCGTGTAGTAGGCCTGAGCATGACCGGGATATTGAATTTCTCGGAGAGCTCAAAGGCAAACGCAGCCATCTCCTTGGCCTCACCTGGATTCGCTGGATCCAGGCAGGGTATGCCGGCAAACTGGGCATAACGCCTCGAGTCCTGCTCATTTTGCGATGAATGGCAGTGGGGATCATCGGCACAAATCAGCAGCAATCCCGCGCCCACGCCCAGATAGGCCAGGGTCATGAAGGGATCTGCGGCTACATTCAATCCCACGTGCTTCATGGTGGCTGCGGCACGCTGGCCGGTCCATGAGGCTCCTGCCGCCACCTCCAGGGCAACTTTCTCGTTCACGGACCATTCAACGTGCGGCGGCATCTCGCATTTGAGATCGACCAGCGTTTCGATGATCTCTGAGGAGGGGGTGCCGGGATAGCCGGCGACAAGCCCTACTCCCGCCTCCAGAAGGCCTCTGGCAATTGCTGCGTTTCCGAGAAGATATTCCCTCACAAACAACCATCCCTATTCTTAAGTGGGTTAATGGTCTCTCCACTCTGATAACCGTTTGGATGCAAATCTAATTAAGCCAACACCACTCGTATCTTTGCAATGGCAAAGTGGCAAGAAGATTCTGTGGGATCAATTTACAATTACCTCTCGCCGGGCTGCCGCATCTGCCGCCAGGGGGCTGGCCTGGTGCTCTTCGTCACAGGCAAATGTGAGCGAAGCTGTTTTTATTGCCCACTCTCCGAGGAGCGGCGGGGTCGCGATCTGGTTTTTGCCGATGAAATGCCGGTGCATGAGATGGCTGACATCCTGCGGGAAGCATCGGCCGTAGAAGCTCTCGGCACAGGAATCACTGGCGGTGAGCCACTTTTGAAATTAGACTATGTCCTGGAGTGCATCAGGGCCATAAAGTGCGCGCTGGGGCCGCAGCATCACATCCATCTTTATACTGGGATTCTTCCCGGTCGCGAGGTCTTGGAGAGGCTAGCGCAGGCAGGCCTGGACGAAATTCGCTTTCATCCTCCTGTATCCGAATGGCCGAATCCCGTCGGGCTGAAGAGGGCCTTGCGGCAGGCCAAAGCACTGGGCCTAATTGCCGGCGTAGAGATACCATCAATAAAAGCCGCTCCCGCTATCATCGAGGCAGTAAAGGATGCTGATGCTTTTTTGAATGTAAACGAGCTTGAGTTCTCTGAGACCAACTATGCAAGCCTTGCCGCGCAGGGCTTTTTGCCGGAGGATCTGGGCTGCGCGGCTATTGGAAGCGAAGAAGTCGCCAGGGAGCACTTCCTGAAAGATGATATAAAAGCACACTTTTGCCCCTCTCGCTTCAAGGATGCGGTGCAGCTTAAAGAGCGACTATTGCGCCGGGCAAATCGCACTGCGCGCCCCTTTGATTATGTGAGCGAGGAGGGCACCATAATTCACGGCATAATCGAGGGCGATCGGCAGGCAGCGTTGCAGATTCTTGTGGATCTGGCTGTTCCTGAAGATATGTACTCCTGCCGAGAAGGGAGGATAGATATCGCTGCTCCCATCCTGGAGGACATAACCAAAGAACTCAAAAGCGTCAAATGTATTCTTAGTATAATTGAGAAGTATCCCTTTGAGGATGGACTGGTCGTAGAGAGAATACCTTTATAATCCTTAAATTCATTGCTTGAAAGCGGTGATTTTGCCGGATGGAGAGCGCTGAAGAACGGATCCAGGAGAGGCTCAGAA
>CAYXSJ010000110.1:6435-8844 GCA_964467095.1 uncultured Methanotrichaceae archaeon | reverse complement strand
TCAAGATCGCTCCGGAAATGGAGGAGTACATCCGCGCCCGCTCCACAGACATGCGCGTGGCCACCACCTGTGAGGGGCCACTGATCTTCTCCATCAGAATCAGCCCGCCCAAAGCAACCGATCACGTGATATTAGTAGGCGAGCGGAAGGTCTATGTTTCTGCCGTCCAGGCGCCCCACATCAAAGAAATCGATGCCAGGATGCTGCCGCGCTGCGCACTGGAGAAGGAGCGGAAATGATATATTATTTGTTTTGATTTGGCAGAACACAAACGGCCTTCTGACCGCATGGCCTGGATCTCTTCAATCCGGATATAGCCAGAAACGACCACCACATGACCAGGCAGACCAGAAGCGCCAGTGAAACCGAGATATAATCCATCAACATCGCCTCAATATTACTGCGCCTCTCGTGCCCATATAGACGATTGTGACCAGCTGCAAGAGAAAAGAGTCTAGCGACTGTCCAGCCACTTCTTTAGAGCCCTCATCGAGCCGGCACGATGGGAAATTTGGTTCTTCTTCTCCAGATCCATCTCCGCCATGCTCACGTCGCCCACATAAAAGATGGGATCATAGCCAAAGCCCTTCTTGCCCCGCGGCTCAAAGCCTATCTGCCCATGCACCTCTCCGGAAAACATTACTGCTTGCATGCCCGGCTCAAAGTAGGCGACCACCGATTTGAAGCAGGCATTTCGCCTCTCCTGGCCCTCCATGAGCCGCAGTATCCCGGCGTTGCCTATGGTCCTTTGCACATACGCGGAATAAACGCCCGGAAAGCCCTTTAGAGCTTCTACGAAAAGGCCCGCATCCTCGAGCATAACCGGCCCCTGCAACCTGGCCGCGACCTCCTTCATGCCATAGGAGGCCACCTCTTCTAAAGTGTCTGCCTGTATCTCGGCATAGCCGATGTCCCTTTGCATCAGGTCGCCGAAGATCGCCTGCGCTTCTACGTACTTTCCCTTATTGCTGGTCACAAAAGATATCATGTCGCCACCTTTGCCGCGTTTCACTCTATTAATCTTCCCTGCCACTACTCTGTCCACTCAAGGGCAACGTTTTTAGATGCCTAGCATAGAGTAGCAGAAGTTAATGGTCATCTGGTGAGACAAAAATGGATCTGGGAGACAGAATCTCCGTAAAAAGAAACGGCACATCCTTTGAGGGCGTGCTCATGCCGTCCAGGCGCGAAGGACATGTGGTCATAAAGCTGGACAACGGCTACAATATCGGCCTTTGTTCCGCCAAGTCAGAGATCAAGCTAGTGCAAAAGCGCCCGGAAAGCTTGCCACTGCACAAAGACAGGCCTTTGCAAGTGAGAGAGGGCCTCCCCCAGGTTTCCATTCTGTCAACGGGAGGAACCATTGCCAGCAAGGTCGATTACCGCACGGGAGCCGTCACCAGTCAGTTCTCCGCGAGCGAGATAATATCCGCTATCCCGGAGCTGGAGGAGATCGCTAACTACCGCGCCCGCATCATCTATCAGATATTGAGCGAGAACATGCGGGCCGAATACTGGATAAAGCTCGCGCACTCCGTGGCCGAAGAGATCTCGGCAGGGGCACAGGGCGTGGTCATAACCCACGGCACTGATACCATGATGTACACTGCTGCGGCGCTCTCCTTTATGCTGAAGACGCCGGTGCCGGTAGTAATCGTCGGCTCGCAGAGGAGCTCAGACCGGCCCAGCAGCGACGCATCAATGAATGCCGTCTGCGCGGCCAGCGTGGCCATCAGCGACATCGCCGAGGTCTGTGTGGTGATGCACGGCACAACCAGCGACGACTACTGCAGCATTCACCGCGGCACGCGCGTGCGAAAGATGCATACCTCTCGCCGGGACGCCTTCCAGAGCATAAACCAGACGCCACTCGGCCGCATTGACTACCTGACCAGAAAGATTCAGACCTTCCAGCCTTACCGGCGGCGCGGCGAGGTTGAGCTGACAGTAGAGGACAGGCTTGAGCCCAAATGCGCCCTGGTCAAGTACACGCCCGGATCTTCGCCGGAGATCCTGAACTACTACATCGATAAGGGCTACCGCGGAATTGTGCTGGAGGGAACGGGATTAGGTCATGTGGCATCCGACTGGATAGAAGGCATAAAGAGGGCCACAGAGGAAAATATCCCAGTGGTGATAACCTCGCAATGCCTGCGGGGCAGAATATGCGATAGGGTATACGATACCGGACGCGACATGCTGGACGGCGGAGCAATTGAGGGAGAGGATATGCTGCCCGAGGTGGCCCTGGTCAAGCTCATGTGGGCAGTCGCAAATGCAAAAAGTCTGGAAAATATCCGTTCGCTCATGAAGACGCCTCGAGCCGGAGAGATGTCCTTCTCCACTCCCATCACCGTATAAGCCGGCAATCAAGGCCAAACCTTATAAGCAAGGTGCAAAGTAAGCACC
>CAYXSJ010000110.1:0-6425 GCA_964467095.1 uncultured Methanotrichaceae archaeon | reverse complement strand
TGGAGGAATTTAGTTTTGACACGCAAGCCAGCAAGCATGTATAGAAGAAGGGAACGGCCCTACACACGCAGAAGATACATGGGCGGCGTTCCTGGAAGCAAAGTAGTACACTATGACATGGGAAACTTGACTGAAGATTTTCCCATCGAGCTTACTCTGGTGGTCAAGGAGCCCTGCCAGATCAGGCATACCGCTCTGGAAGCTGCCAGAGTTGCAGCCAATCGTTTCCTTTTGAAAATGGCAGGCAGAACCAACTTCCACCTTAAGCTCCGGACTTACCCGCACCATGTAATCAGGGAGAATAAGCAGGCTACGGGCGCAGGCGCCGACCGTGTCTCCAGCGGCATGAGGATGGCTTTCGGCAAGGCTGTGGGAACTGCGGCACGGGTCGAGGCAGGCCAGAAGCTCTTCACAGTGGGAATACCCCTTGCATACCTTAACGACGCCAAGGTAGCATTGACAAGGGCCGGGCATAAATTGCCAACCCCGATTCAGATCATAGTAGAGTCGGGTCAAGAGCTGATAAAATAATTAAGGTATCTGGATGGATGATTATTTAGCGGGCCTGGATCGGGCCATGAAGAAGATGCCGGCCACTCGGGAATCCAAAGAGCGGTTCGTCATACCTTCCGTCAAGGTCTTCTACGAGGGCAAGACCACCGTACTGGAGAACTTCGGAGCCATAGCTGACACACTAAATCGCGAACCTGAGCACCTCATGAAATATCTGCTCCAGGAGATGGGCACAGCGGGCAAGATGGAGGGGCAGCGCGGCGTCTTTCAGGGAAAGTTCGGCGAGACTGCCATCGCCCGCCAGATAGAGTCCTATTTCGAGGAGTATGTGGTCTGCACAGAGTGCAGGCTGCCCGATACCCACCTCATCAAGAGCGATCGTGTTCTGACGCTCAAGTGTGATGCATGCGGCGCTCACCGACCGGTGAGAAAGAGAAAGGCCACAACAGCAGTGCAAAAGGATGTCATCGAAGAGGGTGAGACCTATGAGCTGCGCATTGAGTCCGTGGGCAACAAGGGCGATGGCATAGCCAAGGTGGACAAGTATCTCATCTTCGTGCCCAGCGCCGTCAAAGGCGAGATCGTCAAGGCCAAGATCAAGAAGATCAGCGGAACTTTAGCCTTCGCCGAGGTTGTGGAACGAAAAGGCAAGGTGTCTTAGATGGAAGAGAAGATCACCCTGACCTTTACAGAGAACCACAAGTATCAGCTTGAGTTCTCTCCGCCGGCCTTTTGGATGGAGTATGCCAGCGGCTATGGTGGTCTTCCCTGGATTGAGATAAGCGAGGATAGGGCGGCGATCGTAGCCGAGAACTATTCTTATCTCCTTGACCTGCTGGTTCAGGCCAGGCTCTACCGCCTCAGCAAGATGCCTGATGACGAGCGGTTGCAATAGATTGACCGGAGATGTCCGCATCCGTGGATTCATCCGTGCCTTCAATGCAGTGCTTCGTCATTCGTGGCCTGCCCATCATCAAGGAAGGCGAAGATATCGCCTCACTTGTCAAATCTCTTTTTGATTTTCAAGATGGAGATGTGCTCTGTCTTGCCAGCACCATTGTGGCCAAGTCGGAGGGCCGTTTCCGGGAGCTGGAAAGCTATCACCCCACCGGCAGGGCCATAGAGATCGCCAAAAATGTCGGCAAGGACCCCAGATTCGTGCAGGCGGTTTTGGACGAATCCGTGGAGGTCTTGCTCGACCAGCCCTTTCTGCTGGTGGCAAACCGCTTTGGCCATGTGGGCGTTAATGCCGGGATAGACCAGTCCAATGTGGGAGAAGGCAGGATACTTCTGCTGCCGGAAGATCCGGCAGCGAGCGCGAAGCGGCTATGCGAGAGGCTGGGAAAGGACTGCGCCGCAATCATCACCGATACCTGCGGCCGGCCCTTTCGCACCGGCGTGGCTGGCGTGGCCATAGGCTGGGCTGGAATAGCAGCTCTGCGCGACTGGCGAGGAGAGCGCGACCTGCACGGCAAAGCCCTGGAGATCACCTTGGAGGCTATAGTGGACGAGATCGCATCTGCGGCCAACCTGCTCATGGGTGAAGCGGGAGACGGAACTCCGGCGGTTGTTTTTCGCGGTCTGAAGTACCCTCGCAGCGGCGAGGGCTCGGTCTTCATGGAGCAGGACAGAGACGTGATCCGGCCTCTACTGAGGAGATAGGATTTTATCGCTTGCCGCGGATAGCCGGGGGCGTGCATAGATCGGTTCGGATCGTGGTGCCTTTTAAGCTGAGCGATGCCAAGAGCAGGCTGGCCCCGGCGCTGGAGCCGGCAGAGCGGAGGCTTTTGGCTTTTGCCATGCTCAGGGATGTTCTGGATGCAGTCTTTGGCAATGGCCGGGCGACGATACTCTCCAGGCCGGGTCTAAAGGCCGCCGACGTCGGCTATGATGTCGAGATCCGGGAGTCGGAGCTGGATCTGAATGATGCCCTGAACGAACTGATCACGGATGCTGCTGCTCAGGGATGGCAGTCGGACATTCTCATCGTCATGGCCGATCTGGCGCTTTTAACCCAAAATGATGTGTTGGGCATTCTGGGCTGCCAGGGCGATGTGGTGCTCTGCCCAGGAAGAGGGGGCGGCACCAATATGATCCTCATCAGAAGCTCCAGGTTTCGCACCTGCTACCGGGGGCTGAGCTTTCCCAAGCATCTGGAATTTGCCAGGCAGGCGGGCCTGAAAGCAGAGGTCTTCGAGTCCTTCCGGGCAGGATGCGACATCGATTGCCCGGATGATCTGGCCGAGGTGCTGCTGCATGGGCGAGGGAAGGCGAGAGTTCTTTTAGAGAACATGGGATTCTCGCTTTCCGAGAAAGGCAGAACATCTGCAGGAAAAGCAACCGTTATGCAGCGCGATGCTCCATCAGATAGCCAAAACCAGAGGTAATTGCGGGGATCATGAGATAGGTGACAGCGATATCTGTGGTATAGTCCCAGAGGGACATTTTTAGTGGACCTTCTATAAATAACATCAAATCAAGCGCTATGCTCATGAAGAGCCAGGCCAGCCCCATGAATATGCCTTCCCTGAGATAGCTGCTATTTTTGACGGAGAGATTTTTGCTGGTCAGAAAGATGATGGAAAAGAACACCGTCCAGATAGCGATTACTACGGGCATGATCGACTCAAAGAGGGGACGCTGTGTGGCGCGCAGCGGGAAAATCAACGCTGAGACGGCAAAAGGTATCAACCATAGCAGAAAACCAAACAGACAAATCTTCAAATATTTATTCATCGAAATCACGCCTCTATCCCAAATTCCTCTGCAGTTTCACATTGAGATCAGGATTCTTATAAATTTTTCTAGGATACGACCTTGGCGACATATCAAATAAAAAGCGATATTAATAAAAAGACATAAATTTGCTATTTTAGATTAATATTGATGTTTGATCGACACAGTAAGATCTTGCATTAAATATAATAAATAATTATGATTCATAAAGAGCGTTTAACAGAATAAATATCATTAATTAGCAAAATGATTTTAAAAAAATAATGCCACATCAGGAGACGACAATCAGAAAGAGGTATCATACATTAATAAAAATTTTTTGAATTATAATATAACTAACAAACCCTAAAATTGAAATATTTTTTATATAACTAATTTAAACAAACATATACAGAGAAAACTATTTAACGCATATTGCTGCAAATTAATTATTGGTGTTAAAAATATGGTCAAGAAAGCGCTTCTTGTAGGAATTAACGACTATGCACCCTGTGGAGCCGGGGGTCCGGACCTGAACGGATGCGTGAACGATGTTAGAGATATGGCCACAACCCTGAGAGATCTGGGAATTGTCCCTGCTCTGCCCGCAAATATGCACATCATAACCGATTGCCGGGCCACCCGGGCCGCCATCCTCAATGAATTGGGCTGGCTGGTGAATGGTGCCAAAAAGGGAGACCTTCTGGTCTTCTATTACTCGGGCCACGGCTCTCAGATGCCTGATATGACCGGAGAGGAAATGGACCGGAAGGATGAAACCATATGTCCGCATGATTTTGCCACGGCTGGCATGATCAAGGACGATGATCTGCGAGCCATATTCTCCAGGATTGCTGCCGGGGTCAACCTGGAGGTCATCCTCGATTCCTGCCATTCCGGAACGGGAACCCGTGAGCTGGCCGCCTTGAGCGGAATGGATGTCCCTCTGGAGAACATGGTGACGATACGATATGTCGAGCCGCCCTTTGACTATGCCTTCTTCTTAGAAGATCCAACCCTTTCCACGAGGCGCCTGCTCAAGTCCTCTCCTGAACTGATGCAGACCTCTTCCGGATCATCCGCGGCAAAGGCAGCCGTAATTGTCCCCACCATGAACCACGTGCTTTGGTCAGGATGCAAGGACAATCAGACCTCCGGGGAGGCAACCATTGGCGGTGTGACCAGGGGCTTTTTCACCTATTGCTTCTGCAAGAGCCTGAGGGCCAAGAACGGCAGCATCGCCCGTCGCGACCTGGACAAGATGGTTGCCGCCTGCCTGAAGGGCATCGGCGCAAGCCAGATTCCGCAGCTGGAGGGGACAAGGGCCAACATGACGGAGAAGGTCTTTACATAGAATCCAAAATCAGGCACGTCGTTTTTTTATTTTTTATTTTGCTAATTACTAGAAAAACATTGACCGCTCTTTACTTATTCTCAAATGGCAAACGTAATGGAGACATTTGAACATCGGATTTGACTTGATAGGAATGGCTATTATGGAAGAGGATTTTAAAAAAGCGGCTGAGTTTCACGGCCACATCTGCCCGGGAATTGCTATTGGCTACCGGGTGGCAAAGTATGCCGGCGAGCATTACCTGCGCTCGAGGGATGAAGAGCTGGTCTGCATTGCCGAGAACAAATCCTGCAGCGTGGATGCGGTGCAGTCGCTCCTGGGCTGCACGGCAGGCAAGGGCAATCTGATCTTTGTGGACAATGGAAAGCAGGTCTTCACCTTCTATTCCCGCGATGCCGACCGGGCCATGCGCATCTACTTCAAGGGCGATGTCTTCCGGGGAATGGACGCACTGCGGCAGAAGGCGGCGACTGGGCGGATGACTGCCGAGGAGAAAAAGGAGCTTGCCGTGCTGAGGTCCCGGGTCATCGAGGAGATCTTGGGCGGCAAAGATGAGGAGCTGCTCTCGGTAAAGGAAGTGGATATCCCCGCGCCGGAGAAAGCCAGGATCTATCCCTCACTCAAGTGCCAGGAGTGCGGGGAAGGCTTCATGGAGATATTGGGAAGGACGGCGAACGGAAAGGTGCTCTGCAAGGAGTGCTTCGAAAGACTGGTGTGCTGAAAGGTGGATATCGCAGAACGATTCAAAAATGTTATCTGTTAGTGCGATGAAAACAGAACTGTAGTTGATGTCATGCCCAGGGCAAAGAATTTGAAAGAGGCTTACAACAATTTTTATGTCGAGCCACTAAAAGAGGAACAAGAGTTCGCGGATTTTTACGTCGAGCGGCCCGGCATCATTTCACCCATGCTGGATTTAAAAGATAGAATCGAGTTAGCCAGCCATAAGGAAAGGTATCTTTTCCTGGGATTCCGTGGCTCTGGAAAGAGCACTGAGCTTCACAGGCTGGAAGATGCTCTGGACAAGAACCGTTTTCTGGTAGCAAAATACTCCATCCGAGATGATCTGAACTTAAGTGACTTCGATTTTCGCGACTTCTTTGTTTCCATGGCCCTCAACGTCTACGACATCGCCATGGTGGAAGGAATCCCCCTCAATCCTGAAATTGAGAAGGATTTTCAAGATTTCACCAAGCGAATAACGAGCATAACCGAGGCGGAGATAACGAGGCTCAGCTCAGCTGGACTCTCCTTGAGCCGGATAGCAATCTTGAAGCTCAGTCGGGAGGCCAAGACCAGAGAGTTTCTCAGAGAGGAGCTGGATAAGAAGATCAGCGATCTTATCCGAAAGCTCAACTGGCTGATAATAGACATCGAGGAAAAGTCGGGAAAAGAATTGGTCATAATAGTAGATGATCTGGATAAATTGGCCAGAGGCCAGCAGTCAGAGGACTTTTTCTATAAAAACTATCAGCTCCTTATTGAACCAAGCTGCTTTGTGGTTTACACATTCCCCATACCATTGGCCTTTCATCCCCAGTATGAGAACGTCAGACATGCCTTTAACGGCGACGTGATCCTCCTGCAAATGCCGGTGTGGAAGAGAAATGGAGAGCGGCATGAAGAAGGGAGGAAGTTTTACACGGATGTGATCTCCCGCAGGATAGAGCCGGATCTTCTGGAGAAGGATGTCCTGGAATATGCCATCGAGTCCACCGGGAAGCTTTCCGAGCTGATGGAGGTTATGAAAGAGTCATCGCTTAACGCCTTTCGCATGGGGCAGAAGAGCATATCCAAAGACAACGTCGCTGCTGCTCTAGAGAAGCTGAGGATGACATTTGAC
>CAYXSJ010000109.1:2557-9027 GCA_964467095.1 uncultured Methanotrichaceae archaeon | reverse complement strand
AAATTCTTGCGGAAGGATTGGGCGGACCCCAGGTAGCCGGGATTGAGAAAGTCCATGATGGACCATAGCTCGGAGAGCCTGTTCTCTACAGGGGTTCCGGTAAGGACGATCTTCTGCTCTGCCGGGAGCCGTTTTATGGACTGGGTCTGCCTGGCGGCATGGTTCTTGATGTTTTGCGCCTCATCCAGGATCACATGGCTCCAGGAGACGGCAGACAGATGCTCTTCGTCCCTCTGGGCGAGAGCGTAAGTGGTGATGACCACGTCATTGTTTGCTGCCTCCTGGAAGAAGCGAGGACCTGTGAGCCTGCTCTGGCCGTGATGCACCAGGACCCGGAGGCTGGGGGCAAAGCGCTCCAGCTCCTTACGCCAGTTGCCTGCCACGGACATGGGGCAGATGAGAAGAGCAGGCTTGAGGGAGTTTTTGCAGCTATCTCCCTTCTCATTTTCATGCTCTCGCTTCCGCAGGAGAAAAGCTATCAGCTCCACCGTCTTTCCCAGGCCCATATCGTCCGCCAGACAGGCTCCCAGACCTATCCGGTGCAGGTACTCCAGCCAGGAGACGCCCCGCAGTTGATAAGGCCGCAATGTGCCCTGGAACTTCTGGGGAGCCCGGATATCCTCCAGACTGCCGGGATTGGATAGGGCTTTAAGCATTTGCTCGATCTGGCCCTCAGCCTGAACGCCGAGAACGGGTAGTGTTGAATCAACATCGGGCAGCTCCTGGCCCGGCAGGCTCTGGCCAAGGCGCAGGGCCTCGCCCAGGGTCATTTCTCGATCCCTGTTCTTCTTGAAGAACTCGATTGCCGCTTCGATCTCTGTTGAGCGAAGCTCCATCCACTCGCCCCTTATCTTGATCAGAGGTACCTTGAGGCGGGCCAGCTCTGCGAACTGCTCCTCGGTGAGGATATCGCCGCCCAGGGAGAGCTGCCAGTCGTAATTGACCAGGGAGTCGAGCCCGAAGAAGGCCGGTCCGATCCGGCCCTCCCTTTTTACGGCACCTTTGAGCAGCAGCTTTATGCCCAGGCGGGAGCCGGGGCGATCCCACCAGGAAGGCAGCAGCACTCCGAAACCGTTCTGCTCCAGGAGCGGAGCCGACTCCCGCAGGAAGGTATAGGCCTCCTCGGTTTGCATCTCCAGGCCGGTGGGGCGGGCACTCTCCAGGCACTTCTCCATCAGAGGAAAGACCCGTGATGCTTTGCCAAGGTCGGCCAGGAGCTGCTCCTGTGGATTTTTCAGTCTCTTCTTGAGGAAAGTGAGGGCGCGAGATCTGGTCTGCCATACCTCTTTTGCAGGAACAAGCAAGCTGCGGTCATCCTTTGCCTGGAGGAAGAAGGCGAGACGCCAGGCAGCATCATCTTCATCATCATTGCCCGGGGATTCCAGGCGAAAGCAGGTGCGTAAGGGCACGTCAACGATTTCCGGATGGATCTGTGCCGTCCAGGAATTCAGCTTCAAAGAGAAGGAGACCAGTTCCGGGGCAGAGGCTGATAGGCCGGCCTCTTTGCTTGTGAGGGCAGAGAGGAATTGATCAGGCAGAGGGACGTTCTTTGGCTTTCTCCCCCTTCGGGCTGGCAGGAGGGAGATCCCGTTAAGGCTGCTGTGCACCAGCGTGTCCACAACGCTGTTTACGAAGCTGTAGACCAGGCTGGAAGGGGTGGCCGTCGAGGTGGCCGTCAAGGACTGCGCAGGCGGCAGGGACGGTATGGGGAGGGTCGGCAGGCCAAGACAGCTGGGCGGCAGGGACCTGATGAAGGTATTCAGGCGCTCTTTATCCGGCTCGTCGATCACCGCCTTCCAGAGGGCTCTGCCTTTCCGGACGGCGGGCACAAACTGCTCCCGTGACACAAGCTCCAGAGAAAAGAGGGCCAGCTCCGACCAGAAGAGCATGGAGTCGGCATAAGCAGTGCCCTGAGGTGGATGGGTGGGCATGTCCAGGAGAAGATCCAGGACGGAGCCGGGGTCCAGGCCCAGGGCCGGAACCATGTAGGCGCCCAGTTGAGAAGGTTTTTCAGATGTGCTGTCCTCGTGCAAAAGCCAGGGTGAGGGAAGGGGTCCAGAAACTCCTCCTGGCAGGCGAAGAGGCAGTGTTTCCATCCGGAAGCCTTCCGAGCTCCAGTGGAAGATCTCTGAAAGAAGGTCTTTGAGCTCTATGCCGGGCAGGGCAAAGGGATGTGATGATTTGCCGGCAGAGGAGAGAGGCAGAGCTGATGATTCGGCCCAGATGTAGAATGTTTCCGTGTCCCAGAGGGAGTGTAAGACCTGCATGTATTCGAGCCTTTGGAAGCGATGTAATCGGCTTGATACTGGAATTCATGACAAATGCGAGGAACTGTTTATAAGGTTTTCTTTGCTTGACATCGGAAGCTGTAAGTATCGCCCATGTGGTGGTGCATCGTTAAGAGAAACGTGTCCTCGGATTCAAAGCAGAACGTGCCAAAGCCGTTTACCATATCTGCCTCGTCCCAGCCTTCGAAAGAAAAAATCAGTCTCAGGCTTTCTTTATCCCTCTCGAATCGGCCATCGATGTAGCCATCCTGGGCACCGAACTCATAGCTCCCCGTCACCTCATTTTTTTCATCCACATTTATCAGAATATGCGGGTCAGGCGATAGGCTGAGATAATCTTCCGCCATATCCATGGCCTCGATGACTTTCCATTTGCCGGCGAATTCGTTTTCTGTGACCATTCTAGATCCTCCTTGAGAATTGTTGGCGGTTTTTGCAGCCAATAGTATGTTGCATTTTTGTCTAAAGAAGTATCTTTCCGGTCAGGGTTATTCTTACCTCTTTCGTCTTGCCTTTGGGCAATACGTCCAGGGCTCCAAGCTCGGCCAGGCGGGCTACCTGGCGGGAGATGGTGCTCTCGGAGACGAAAAGGCGCTTAGCAATCTCGTTGATAGTAGCTGGCTGGCTTTCCAGGACCGCTCTGAGAATCCTCTTCTGCTTTTCTTCCAGCATGGTGGTGATATTGGGCAGGGTCACTTCATTGAGGCTTCGCTCTATATCGCTAAAGCAGGTGGTTCTGAAGATCTTTTTGGACAATGAGAGGCAGGCTATGGTAAAGGCCAGGAAGATCTCCCGCGGCCCGCCTGAGAGGTTGGCGATGACCTGGCTTTCGCTATCCACATTTTCCAGCAGAGTTTTCAGAGAGATCACCATGCCCTCAAAATCCCGGTGATCGACGCGGTGGATCTGAAGATCGATGGAGCTGGAGATCTGGCGGGAGAGGTCTCGCACGGCCTGCACAGTCAGCTCGCCGCGCGAGTCCAACTCAACCTCCGGGCGGATGAGGATGATCCGATCTCCTCCCTCGATACCGTATTTCACTATTAAAGATACGATCTGGGAGGAATCGAAGCCGGAGAGGGAGATGTAGGTTTTCATTATTCAATGTTCAGGATTTAATGCATAAATGCTTTTCCATTTCAGTTATACGGATCTAAATACAGAAATATGCAAAAAAATAATATTGTTGCACTAAGTCGATATATTTATATGCAGGGGAGTGTGATAGTTGCAGGATGCCGCAAAAGATAACCATGATTACCAGACCTCTGGCCGGATTTGAGATCCCTTCCAGCGAGGGCTATCAGCTCCACTCGGCCATTTTGAGAGTGATTAGGGAGGGCAGTGAGGCGGCAGCCGCCCGCCTGCATGACTTGCCCACCGACCCTTCCATGAATTCGCTTTCCCTCTGCCCGCTGCAGGGCAAATTCAAGCATTCCCATTACCCTCGCAGGAAGGAGCTGGACCCAACTGAGAGGTACGGCCTGGCGGTGGGGATAACAGACCAGGGGGAAGAGAAGATCTTTCGAGCCGTCATTGCGCCGCTCGTTTCCAGGGAGAAGAATCTGCGCCTGAAGATGGGGGAGCTGCGGGTGGAGGAGCTGGCCAGCAACTGCGCCAGTTTTGAGGAGCTGCTGGTGTCAGCCGGAGATCTTCGAGAGCCGTGCATTGACTTTGAGTTCAAGTCGCCCACCTGCATTCCTTACAGAAACAGTAAGGTCTTTGAGATGTTCCCGCACCGTGAGGCAGTCTTTCATTCACTTCTCTCCAAGTGGAACTTTGTTTGCCCAGAGGAGCTGAAGATGAATATCGAGCGGGACGAGATGAGGCGCTTCGTTGTGGAAAAGCCGCTGGCCTACGATATACAGAGCGCTGTCATCAGCACGGTCTTCAACAGGGAAAGCGGGCAGTCCAGGCCCATCATGAGGCAGGGCTTTGTAGGAAGCTGCAGGTACACATTTACCAGGGACACGCCCAAGGGCGTGCTAAAAGGGATAGCGGCGCTGGCCAGGTTTGCCGAGTACAGCGGGGTGGGCAGCAGTGTGGGGCACGGGTGTGGAGCGGTGGCAGTAAAGGTAAGAGAGAAGGATGCAGCAGAATCGTCTCATAACAGTTCAAAAAAAGCTCATTTTTAAATATCTTTGGAACCTTCATAAGACTTGCCAGAGGATAAAATTTAATTCTATGGCTTTAAAAGGAGTGGGTTATGAAATGAACGAATCATCTAAAACAGTTCAAGGGACGGAAAAAGAAGTGGCATCAACCCGAAAAATGATGCTGATGAACCTCTTTGCCGATATAAAGATAGATCTAAAGAACAATATATTATGGGAGCAGCTAACCTGCCTGGGCTTTAATCCCGGTTCTTCCCAGCTGGAGGCTGTTGTCAGCATCAAACGGGCCACCGGATACAGCGGAAACCTCTGCTCGAATGGATCTACTGAGTATGTGGCTTTTTTCGTCGATTGGGGAGAAGGCGCGGGTTTCCAGCCGGTGGGATTGACGAGCTTCAAGGTGGCAGACATCTCCAATGCTCCTCCCGGGCCTCAGCATCCCCTACAGTATATGGTCTACTGTACTTTGGACGACGCAACTCATAGAAGATGCTGCGGTACAGAGGTTCTGCCGAAGGTGAGGGCGATTCTCGCATGGAACCAGATACCTTCAGGACCGGACTATTCGCCCATATTCGGAAACAGACTCGAGGCCAATATCCAGATCCGGCCTTCAACTTCGATCCGCTGTATGCTAGAAGACATTGCAGAAGAGAAGTTGATCAGAGCCGGGCCTGCCTCTCTGAAGAGCCTCGATATCAATGCCGATATTTGTGGATTCAGATTTCCGCAGGCCAGGCTGGAGGAAATAGCTCCTGCATATAAGAAGGCAGGAATAGAAGAGCACAGGACGGTATTCAATGCCGCATATCCCCTGATCAAAGGGGGAGAAGCCCTGCAATTTTCTTCGAAAATGTATGATAAGGTCTCGATCAAAAAAGCAGGCATAAATCTGGCGAAGGTTGCCGATGCCCTGTCAGTGGTTCAGCCGCAGGGGAACACGACCTACGAGGAGGTTGTCTGTGCAGGCCTTAACACTGCCAGCGATACACTTGGCGCTGTGATCCATATCAAGAGGTCCCTGGGATATAGCGGGGCCCTCTGCAAGGCGGGTTCCATAGAATATGTAGCCTTCTGGGCGGATTGGAATAACGACGGCATATTTGAAGATTATCTGGATACGGCTATCGTTGAGGTGCATGATATTGGCAGGCTCCCTAAAGGAGGTCTGCACTACTCGGTCATGCTGCCGGCCAACTTCTCGAGAAGGCTCAAGGCCTGCAATGACCCAAATATAATCAGACTGCGAGCCGTGCTGTCCTGGGCGGTTCCTCCGTCGACAACCGATCCAAACGATCTGAACTATTGGGGCAACCGCCTCGATGTAGTTGTCCAGATTCGGCCGGGCAATGTTGACATCGGCCTGATCGAGCTGCTCTATGACGTGGGCAACGTTCCCCTGACGAGCATCAGCCCAGCCACATATCTGGCATATCCGTCTGCCGTTATTCTTTCCGACTGCTCTCAGTTGGGTGACCGTCCATTCGCAGGGAACGTGAGAATAGGCGGACGCATCTACAACTCAGGAGCGCCAGGCACTGTCCGCTACCAGGTTCAGTATGCTCCGCATGGATCTACAAACTGGCTGCCTGTGGCAACTACCATGACATGGCAGCTTATGCATCCGGATCCATCCGATACGCTCTATCCCCAGCATGATGTGACCATGTTCGAGCCGGACGGCTGGTTCCCGTATATGGAGGATCCACTGGCAGCGCTGCCGATATATGAGAGGACCAGTCGTCTGGCAAACTGGCAGACAGGCTCTCTCAACGGAGAATACGACCTGCGGCTGGCCTACACAATGGACTATCCGATCACTCCTGCCAGTCTGATTCACTACTCAAATGTGGTTACGATAGTCCTGGACAATGTGAACTATGTGGCAAGCCCGACAGCCAACTCTGTAGTGGACACAGCCTCGACTCTGGACATCGTGATAGATGGCGGCGACTGTCATGCCTATGACAAAGGAGTGACGATAGATGGACACCTCAGGGCTATTGACAGGCATTTCTGGTTGTGGACGCTTGATCTGCAGCCTGCCACCCATACGAACGGTGCTCAG
>CAYXSJ010000109.1:0-2457 GCA_964467095.1 uncultured Methanotrichaceae archaeon | reverse complement strand
CCCTTCATCTCGCCAATGCTTTTCAGAAATATCTTAAGAGCTTCCAGATTACCTATTTTGTCCAATATTGTTTCAATGGAATGAATCGAATAGGTTGTTACAAAGGCTTTAATATCTCCTTTATCGATTTTTCTGAGAAGGGACAGACAATCATCTTTATGTCTCCGATTCAGCATTGCCTCCAGAAAGATGTTAGTATCAATCAGATACAATCTTTCTCACCCAGAGATCTCTTGCAGCATGTTGAAGATCGACGGAATCAATGTCGAGATCTTTCAGCAGGCCCACGATCCTATCTGCATTTGATTCAATTATCTCAATTTCAACCTCTTCTCCATCTATTAGATCAAGCTTTTCAAGAGGTTTTAGAACATTGTTTTCATATCTCACTTTTACAGGCATCATACTGTACTTATGCTTTCTTACTTAAAGAATTATCTGCTTTGTCTTGTCTTTCTAATTCAGATTCAGGACCAGAGACCGGCCAAAAGGGACATTATATTCTGAATTATAAATTTAAACCAGGCGGTTTACGGACTTCCACCACAGAGGCACAGAGCGCACAGAGGACGCACAGAGACGGATATTGCACGGTTTGGTGTCCATATATTTTCCTTGCATGTATTGGAGCGCAAAAGCATTTACTTGCAGAATTATGAAATTATTGCAATAGTCGACAGGTTTAAATGGAAGAGGGTGTAATCCCAATGTGATGCCGCAAAAGATCACACTGACTTTCCGTCCCGAAGCCGACTTTGAGATGCCTTACAGCGAGGGCTACCAGCTCTACTCTGCACTGCTGGCAGTCATGCAGGAGGCCGACTCTGCCCTGGCCGGCTACACGCACGACTCGCCCATCAGCTCCATTTCACTGGGCCCGCTGGAGGGCCGGTTCGTGCGCTGCCAGCGGGCCATGCACAAGGCAGTCGATGCGAGGGAGAGGTACGGGCTGGCGGTGGGGATAACCGACCCAAAGGAGGTTGAAATCTTCCGTGCAATCATTGCACCCCTGGTTTTGAAAGAGCGAAATCTCCGCCTGGAGAAGGGAGAGCTGCGAGTGGAGGAGCTGGCCAGCTCTTCGGCGAGCTTCGAGGATCTGGTTAAGTCTGCCGGTGAGATCAAAGAGCCGTGTCTTGATATTCAGTTCAAGTCGCCGACCTGCATTCAGTACAGGAACACCAAGGTCTATGAGATGTTCCCGCATCGTGAAGCGGTCTTTCACTCGCTGCTGTCCAAGTGGAACGCAGTCTGCCCGGAAGAGCTGAAGATGAGCATTGAAAGAGACGATATGGCGCGCTTCATGATCGAGAAGCCGCTGAGCTACGAGACGCACAGCATAGTGGTAAACACCGTCTTCGACAAGGGCAAAGGCCACGCCAGGCCGATTATGAAGCAGGGATTCACAGGGCGCTGCCAGTACACATTCACAAGGAACGTGCCTGAGGGCATGAGGAACGGGATTGTGGCTCTGGCCAGGTTTGCGGAGTACAGCGGAGTTGGGAGCAGCGTCGCACGCGGGTGCGGGGCAGCGGCAGTGCAAGTAGGAGTGGGAGTGGGAGTAGGAAAATAGTGTGAGAGAAACGGGGTAACCCAAAAGATATTTCGTTAACTGATAATCCATTGTCGCAGCGTGTTTGAAAACCCAGAATGAACGATATTCGAAGCTAGCCCTGGGCATCGACGGCCTGGAAGACATTGGCTGTGGTATAGATGCCCAGGCTGTCAGTCTCACGGCTGGCCGCTCTTTAAAGATCTATAGGCAATTTTTGCATATAGACGGAGAGGTGGTTGATTTGCAGGAATATGAAAATAATATGAATACGAATGCATCGAATGTACCGAATGAGCTGTCAACGCAAGCACCAGCATCCGCAGCTACGCCAGTAGCTATGCCAGTTGCTGCCGAAAATGTGCCGCAGTCCAGCAAATTTTGCAGTGAATGCGGTGCCAGGATCAGTGCTAAGGCTGAGGTCTGCCCCAAATGCGGGGTCAGGTCGTCAACTCTTGCCGGCGGCGAGCATAACAAGACTACTGCAGCCCTGTTGGCTCTGTTTCTGGGGGGCCTGGGCATGCACAAGTTCTACCTGGGCAGAACAGGAATGGGCTTGATCTACCTGGTTTTCTGCTGGACGTTTGTTCCTGCAATCATAAGTCTGGTGGAGGGAATTCAGTTCCTGAGCATGTCCGAGTCTGAGTTCGCAATGAAGTACAGGTGAATGATAATCACAATGAGATATTCATCAAATTTGCACTAGCGTGAATGCATAACTTTGTGATTGCATATATATGAAATAATTGCACCTATCGACAGGTTTATATGACTTTGTATGTTACTATGGTATCGATGACTCAGAGGTTTGCGCTCATCACACTTCTGTCCCCCGAATCCGAGCTGCTTTTGGGCGAAGGGGATCAAATCGACTCTCCTTTTATGGCGAGAAAGATGGAAAATTCCAG
>CAYXSJ010000108.1:0-9132 GCA_964467095.1 uncultured Methanotrichaceae archaeon | reverse complement strand
ACCATATTTAAGTGGAAATACAAAATGGATAAAATGTCTGCACATGCCGGCGGTAATACTATGCTTTTATTCGTTGAAGCTTATCAATAGCTACAGACGCATTTTCTCCATCTATAAGGTATATCAGCTCAATCTCATCTTTTGATATGATCGTTCCCTGGGCATAGCCCCCATCAAACTCAACGATATAGAGCGTTTTATTATCCAAACCAACGGCACCCGCAAAACCTTCATCAATCTCTGTTTCGTCCTCCAGCATGATTGTGAGGTTTCCTGCGAAGATGCGCCCCTCCTGCTCCGTGAACGCAAGAATCATGCTTTCATTTTCCGTCATTTCGTGCAGTCCTTTGCCTTCATCATAACTGGTCCACGAGCCGGTCCATTTCCCTAGCAGGTCTGGAACTTCCGCAGCAGCCATCCCTGTGGCCAAAAGGACCAGAAACATCAATGCAAAGCAGCAAATCTTTTTCATATGCAGCCGTAAGCGCATTTCAATTATAAAGATTCTGACCTCATTCCCTGACCAATGATATGAAGGCGATCGAGCTTCTTGCATGCCGGGCTGTTTTCGTCCTGCCTTTTTCTCTCTATCGATTTGCTCGTCCCTATTACCAGTCAACCCAACTGGAGGTGATTCAGCACACATCGAATTATTCTATGGTAGAATGACTGTTGTTTATGATTAGCGAAAACAGCAGCTCAATGACAACTTTTTGGAATTTTCCATGCATTCCGGTGCATGAAAAGATAAAACCACTAGAAATCGCTCGAATGCTTGAGATGAGCGAGAGACTGTCAAAAAATATTGGAAAATCCACACGAAATGTCTTGACAAATACTAGTAAGGTTATGCGGGGGACGGGAGTCGAACCCGCGAACACCTTCGTGACAGGGTCCTAAGCCCTGCGCCTTTAACCACTTGGCAACCCCCGCTTGTGTTCTTTTCGGCCAGGCTTACTTCTGGCCCATCAGCCAGGCCATGACCGCCTTGCTGGTGTGCATCCTGTTCTCCGCCTCATCGAATACGGCAGACTGCGGCCCGTCCATCACCTCGTCCGTGATCTCCTGCCCCCGGTGGGCAGGCAGACAGTGAAGTGCAATGGCTCCGCCCTCAGCCAGGCGCATCAGCTCCGCGTTCACCTGGTACTTGCCGAATACTCTGAGGCGCTCCGCCTCTTCGGCCTCATCTCCCATGGAGACCCAGGTGTCCGTGACCAGTACGTCCGCACCTCTGGCTGCTTTCGCCGGCTCTTCCACTACCTCAGGCCGGCCTTCTAGCCTCTTCGCCTGTTCTAATATTTGGGCCTTTGGCTGGTAGCCCCGTGGCGAAGCCACTGTGATCTCCATTCCCAAAATGGCCGAGGCCAGGATGAGAGAGTTGCAGACGTTGTTTCCGTCTCCGATCCAGGCCAGATGGAGCCCCTCCAGCTTTCCGAAACGCTGGCGCATGGTCTGCAGGTCGGCCAGAATCTGCAGCGGGTGCTCCCAGTCAGAGAGAGCATTGACCACAGGGACGCCGGCATGAGCGGCCAGCTGAATAACGGTGTTATGAGAATAGACGCGAGCTGTGATGCCCTGCACAAAGCGAGAGAGCACGCGCGCCGTGTCGGCAACCGTTTCCCCGCGCCCCAGTTGCAGCTCGCCAGCCGACAGGTAGAGAGGATGGGCACCAAGCTCCGCAGCCGCGACCTCCAGTGAGACGCGCGTTCGCGTGGACGGCTTCTCAAAGATCATGGCCAGATTCTTGCCCTGCAACGGCTGGCCGTGACTGCCCCGGCGCGCCCGGAAGGCCTCGGCACTCTCCAGCAGCCGCAGGATGTCCTCTTTAGAAAGATCAGAAATGGAGATGAGATTCATGGCTTCGCCCTCCCTCTTTTCCCTCTTTTCCCTCATTCTCTCATCCTTGCCATAAGCTCGGATACCTGGGTTACGTCCGTTAGATTCCCTTCGGCTAGAGAGAGCGTGGCCTTGATGTTCTTGAAGCAGGGAATGCTGCCAGGGGCTGCATCGGAGACGAGCTGATTGGACCAGGGGCTGTTGTACATGAAAGCCAGGCCCGGATGCGCATCATCCTCCGAGGTCCTGGCAGCTACAACCACGCTGCTCACATCATTTTTCACCAGCAGTTTCTGCCCGTCTTTGGCTGCCAGCCGGGCCATGTCCTGCTTGTCCAGAATAATCAGAGCACTGAGGTTTTTGTACTCATCGGAAAACCGGCTCTTCCTTCCTGCCTCGTCCTGGAAGATGTCCCGCACGGTAACTATGGTGACCTCCAATTCTGCTGCCATTTAAATCGCCTCCATTATGCGGTTTAAGATCTGCTCGTCCGAGGGCAGCGGCGACTTGATGAGGGGCTCAAACCTGATCTTCACCCCATCCATGCGTACCGCCGTGCCTCCCGCCTCCAGACCGGAAAGAGCCGAAGGAATGACAACCTTCGCGCTGTCCGTGGTGAGCGAACGGCGCGGGTCCATGGCGATAAGAGGCAGCCGGGCCAGGGCGCTGGCTGTGCCGAAAGGCAGCGCCGAGAGGGGATCTGAGCCTATGACCAGCGCTGCGTCGCATGTCCTGGCCGCGGCCACCACACTGTTCTGCGGCCCGTGCGCCGGAGCGCCCCCCTTAAAGGAGACGCTATTGATAAAGCCGGTCTTCTCCCGCATTAGCTCGTTAAAGCCGCGCATGTTGTAGTGCCCTACCATTGGAACAACCTTGAAGGTGGTGATCTCATTTAACCTGGCCACAAGCTTCTCGAAGAGCTCCATCTTCTCCTGTAGAGAATATATCAGGCCAAGTCCCGGAAAGATCACTCCCCACTCAGTCTTCTTGAGAAGGCTTCCTAGCTCAATCATCTTCTTCACGTTCTTCTGGTCCCCCACCCTGGGGATCTTGCCCTCAAGAACGGCTAGTATCGCCTCTATGAACTCGGCATCGCCCCCCGGGGGTAGCCGGAAATAGTAGTTGCTGCACAGCTTCGCTGTCGCGGACTTTCTCACGTCCACGGCAATGCAGGTCCTCTCCTCCTCGTAGCTCTTCTGCCTCTTCTCACCGCGAGGGTAATAGGAGAATCGCGAAAGATGCCGGGGATGGCTGCTCGATGGGTCCGATCCCCAGAAGATGCTGGTGTCGGCATAGTTGCGCACATCGTCCAGAGTGCAGGTAGGAATCTTTCCAGATAAAATGCGCTCCATTAAAATTCCCTGGCAAAAAGAGGAGGTATCGTCTATGGTCGCGCCCAGTTTCTCAGCCAGTTTTATGCCTGCCGCCTGTGCCTCTAATGTGGAGTTGGACCAGCCGTACAAAAGCGGGCTCTTGGCGCTCTTTAAAATTTCCGCTGCCTTTTCGATTGCCCGATCCAGGTCAACTTGCTGCCCGTCAATCATGGGCACCATCCTCTCTGTGAGGGCCGCCAGGAAGTGTCCATGCCCCTTGCGGCAGAGATTCTTCATATGTGTGAATGCGCCATTTTCATAGGCCGCTTCAATATCCTCGCAGAGAAGCGAGCATCCCGTGCATATCGCCATTTGCTTTTCACCTTCCTCTTTCACCTAAACAAACTCTATGGCCTTGCTCGGACAGGTCGCTGTGCAGGCATTGCAGAGGATCTTATTCGGCCCGAAGCGCCGACATTCTTTGAGGTTGCTGGCCACTACCACGCCGTCCTCCACCTTCAGGATGACCTTTTCGCTCTCCGGGCCCAGACCCACCGCGCAGCGTGTCGGCTCCGCGGCCACATTGACGGGACAGGCGACAACGCAGTTTCCGCAGCCAAAGCACTTCTCCGGATGTATGATCAGGCCGGTCTCCGAGGCATTCTCAATGGGAGCCATCACCTCTCGCAGCTTTTTCAGCTTGGCCTCGTACTTCTTCTCTTCAATCAGGGGAGTGCACTCATCGATCTTCTTCTCCCGGCCCAAAAGGCCCACGGCAAAGGCCATGCAGGTGGGAACACCGCATTTCTTGCAGTTGGTCTTGGGCAAAAGCATATAGATTTCCATGGCGCCGACCATAACCAGAACCTCAATTTGGGAAAGATATGGAGAATCTTGTTGCTTCGATTATATTTACGTCCTGCGCAAAGGTCCTGCGCAAACCTTTTCATAGTTCTTGAATCAAGAGACTCCTCTAATGCCTTTCAGGAATCCCTTGGCCCTTCTGGGGCTCCTCTCCATAATTCCCCTGATAATAATATACCTCATCCGCCCCCAGCCCAAGGAGATCCGCTTCTCAGCCACGCAGTTCCTGCGAGAGGGCGAGGCGGAGCGTTCCGCCGTGCTGAGCCGCCTGATCAACGATCCCCTATTCTGGGTGCAGCTTCTCGTGCTTCTCTCTCTATCCGTCGCGGCAGCGGGGCCGTATACAGTTGAGGAGGGGCCGGCCATCAGCCATCTAGTGGTTGTCCTGGACAATTCGGCCAGCATGCAGGCCGTATTTTCCAGGGCCGTGCAGATGATCGACCCCTACCTTGACAAATACCAGAGGGTCAGCATCGTGCTGGCCGGCAGTGTGCCTGTGGCAGCACTTTCGCAGGGCAGCCCTGCCGAGGCCAGAAGCGCTCTGCGCCGGCAATCGCCTAAAGCTGTCTCTGCGGACCTCTCCAGCGGCATGACTTTAGCCAGCAGCCTGCTGGCAGGCGAGGGAGGACACATGCTGGTGGTCTCGGATTTCATAAGTTGGATCGGTGATGATCCACAGGCCACGGGCAAGATCCTGCAAAGGGACGGCCGGGTGAGCATTGTCTTTGCCGATTCCTACCAGGGAGGCGACAACCTGGCACTGGTGGAGGCATGGGATGTGCCGGGACCGGGATATGTCAACCACACTGCTCTTGTGCACAACTATGGCCCGGCAAGATCTGTCCCTATAACCATCCGCGGCCCGGGGGGCGCCGCCGGCCGCACGGTGCAGATGGCGAGCGGAGAGGACTACTATCTTTCTTTTACCGCCTATCCTGGCGTCAATGAGATCTCCTTGGACCTGGAGGATGCAGTTGACTGGGACAATCATGCCTACGTTTATGTGCCGGACCTGGCCCGGAAGAGGGTCCTCTATCTGGGCGAAGAGGGACCGGCCCTGGCAGCCCTTCGCTCTCTGCCAAATGTTGAGGTCGAGACAGTTGGGCAGCTTGAAGACTTCGACCTGATAGCGGTGGCCAGGAATGCCTCCCTGGACGGCGAACTCAATCGCTACATCGACGGAGGACGAGTGATATTCATCGCATCTGACCAGGAGAGCCCCGAGTACCTGCCTGTGCGGGTGACCGGGGAGCAGGCCGGTCCCGCCAGCCTCTGGGTGCGCAGCGAGGGGTTTGCCAAAGGCGTGCACTTCGATGAGATCGGCCTTTTCCGTTTTCCCGAAGCAGCCCCCAGAAAGGGCTCCACCACATTGGTCGAGGCCAATGGTATTCCCATCCTCTCCTACTGGCGCCTGGGAAAAGGCATGGTAATTTACAGCGGCCTGGAGATGGATTCCGATTTCTATTTGCGTCCGGAGTATCCCATCTTCTGGTATCAGATGGTTAACTGGATCACGGATGTACCGGATATTTTAGAGTCCAATCTGAGGACGGGCGAGATGCTCCGTCTAGGGGAAATGACCCTGGTAGAGACGCCCTCTACAAGCATTACCGCCAGCAGTCTTATGATGGACGAGGTGGGAGTCTATCGCTTCCAGGGAAAGGCCGTGGCCGCCAATATGTATGATCCCAAGGAGTCCTCCCTGCAACGGAAAGACGGCGTTGATGCAGGAGCGTTCGTAGGCGGCAGCCGGGAAACTATTGTGGAAAAAGACATCTCCAACTGGATCATTGCACTCGCGGCTCTCGCCATCCTTCTGGAGCTAATCATTATGCGGAGGAGGAGAGAGGCATGATCCTGGATCTATATTTTGCCACGCCAGAGTTGCTCTGGGCCATCCCATTGCTCTTGCTCTTGGGTGCAGCCTTCATTCGCACAAGGGCCAGGAACAAGCTCTTTGCCGCCTCAAGGCTTCTCGCCTTTTGCCTGATAATAGCTGCTGCCGCCAATCCCTATTTTGTTGAGGTGCATACGGTTTCGTCGCAAAAACCCAGCATCACCATCCTGGACGATCGGACAGGATCTATGAGCATCTTTGATTCCGATGTCGCGACGAGGGTGAAGAGCTGGACGGATGCGCCTGTGCGCACCTTCTCAGGGGAGGCCACGCCTCTGGGCGATAGGATCGTTCAGTATGCCCTGCCTGGCAGCACTCTTCTTTTGGTCTCGGATGGCTACAGCAATAGCGGTCGCCCTCTGGCCGATGCCCTGGCACTGGCGAAGGCCTCCAATACCACGACCTTTGCTCTCTCACTGGCTCCGCAGAGGGATGACGCGAGCGTGGAGATCTCCGGGACGAACACGGCCGTCCTGGCCGGAGACTATCCCTTCAAGGTATTGGTCCGATCATCGAGAAGCTATCAGGGGCCTCTGTCCGTCTTTGCCGACGAGCAATTAATCTACAGCGACACGATAGTGGCCAACGGCAGCGCTTCCATCAAGATCTCCCATTCCTTCCTGGAGACGGGAAATCATATTCTGCGAGCCGCAATTGCCCCGGATTTGCAGCCCATAAACGATAACTATCAAAAAGCGGTCTACGTTGTCCCCAAGCCGGAGGTTCTGCTAGTCTCCAGTAGCGAATCTCCCCTGTCCAGGAATCTCAATGATCTTTATAAGCTTACGCTCGTTTCCCAGCTACCGGAAAATTTGCAGGGCTATAAAGCCGTAGTGCTCGATGACATCAGATACAATTCCAATCTGGATCCTCTGCGAGATTATGTGCGCGAAGGCGGTGGACTGTTGGTTGTAGGAGGCGAGGACGCCTATGACCTGGGCGATTACAGAAACTCCAGCCTGGAGGATATTTTGCCCGTGCGCTCTACGCCCAGCATCTTCGAGGGCGGCAAGACGCTCGTCTTCGTGCTGGACATATCTTTCTCCCTGCTCACCGCGCGCACGGCGGATGGCACGCCTCTGCTCGACTACGAAAAGGCTCTGGCAGTGGAGCTGCTCAAGTCACCCCATTTCCAGGACTATAAAGTTGGTCTGGTTGTATTCGGCACCAAAGCATACGACGTGCAGGACCCCATTCCTCTGTCTCGAGCAGAGAGCGTTCTTCAGGAAAGGATAATTGGCCTCTCGCCCACGGGCACAGAGAACAGCCACCTGGATCGAGGTCTGGAGCTGGCCTGGGATATGCTCAATGCCAGCGGCGGCCAGGGCGAATTGATTATCCTCTCGGATGGAAACCTCTACAACTACCCGGATGTCGTGCAGCAATCCATCGACCTGCTCAGGCAGATGAACGTTACCACTCGTCTCATTCAGGTGCAGGCATTCCCGGGAAAGGCAGAATTGATCTACGATACAGATGGCCGAATGGTATCGTTTTATGGTCTGGCGGAGCAGACGGGATCTGACTATTCTGCCTTCGTCTATCCGGACTCACTTACCACCACGATGCAAGAGCCCTCCTCGGACAGACTCCCTCAGGAAAATAGCCTCTCCGGATATGCGGTAAATGTGGCCAATAAGAATCACTACATCACCGCCGACCTGGATCTAAATGCCACAGTTACCGGCTTTAATGATGTTACGCATAGACCCGGCGCCCAGCGTCTGGTGGCTCTGTCAGACGGCAAGCCCGTCTTAAGCGTATGGCGCTATGGCCTGGGCAGGGTAGCGGCGCTGACTGTCGATGATGGCAGCACATGGGCCGGTTCGCTCTATGCCAGTCCGAGCTCGCAGATGATTTCGTCCACAGTCAATTGGGCGGTAGGCGATCCGCGGCCCAGGGATGATCGCGTAGAAGCAGATGACGGATGGCAGGGTACCCCCTTATCAGTCACCATCAGCAGCAATGCGCGGCCCAGCCTTCCCGATGCTGATGTAGAAAAAGTGGGCGACAATCGATATGTAGCTACATTCACGCCCAACAGTTCCGGCATCTACTACATCGGAAACTATGGCCTGGCGGTCAACTATCCACAGGAATATCGAGATATAGGCTTTAATCCCGAGCTTTCCCGGCTGATCATGGCCAATGGGGGAAAGGTCTTCACCGAAGATGAGGCACGTCAAAGCCTGGTGGTCGAAGCAGGCCGTGTCAGCCAGAGAACCGTGCAGGAGAGGCTCTCTCGAAGAGACATTCTCCTGCTTATTGCCCTGCTGATATTCCTGGCAGAAATACTGTATAGAAAGCAGGATGAGATGCGCAGAAGAGGCCGATTTCGGGCTTGAAGCCACACCATCAGATTTTAATAGCATAATTAGCTTTATAAGTGGTATATTGCGGAGGTAACTGCCACCAAATGAGTTCTCAAATGTGTACCGTCTGCGGCCTTCCCAAGGAGCTCTGTATCTGCGAGGAGGTTGCCAAGGAGCAGCAAAGGATAGCCGTGAAAGTACAGAAGCGCAGGTATGGAAAAGAGGTGACAGTCATCCAAGGCATTGATCCTCATGAGATTGATCTTCAAGAGCTTTGTACGCATCTCAAATCCAAGCTGGCCTGCGGCGGCACTGTGAAAGAAAGCCTGATCGAGCTGCAGGGCAACCATATTCAAAGGATTAAGGAGATCTTGGTGAAGAAGGGATTTGGCGCAGATCAAATAAGTACTTGAATTTCCTGAAAAATTGTTGAGATCTGCAGGCCGATCCCGTGCTTGCTAATTTTTCTTTTAGTAGATTTCTTCCAAATCTTCGATATGAGCGAAGGCGTCGTCGAGCTGTTTTCGGGCCCTGGTCCTCTTCTCTTTCTCGCCCTGCATGGCGAGAGCTGCCTGAGCGTAGATGGCTTCCAGCTCAGGGGCGCAGGCTACGGTGAAGACCGAGAGCACCTTGGGACGACCTTTCTTGACCACAATTCCCTTGAATACGTGTCCTGCGCTGGCACAGAGCTTCTCCACTTCTTTAGTGATCTCATCCACGTCCAGATGCTCACGAGAGCCCTGAATGATGACCATGGCTCTGGCTGCATCGTCTGCGACATTGGCAGGATAAAGTAAATTGACAGGCTTGAGGCTGTTCTCAATGGCGTCCCCGATGGACATATTCTTGCTGTCAGCCTGATAAAATCCCATGGTGCCGATGCGCAGCCCCCCATTCATCACCGTCTTGA
>CAYXSJ010000107.1:0-9144 GCA_964467095.1 uncultured Methanotrichaceae archaeon | reverse complement strand
GAAGGTAATTTCTCCCGTCAACTCCCACGAACAGAGGAACACTATCCAGCAACCGCACAATTTCGTATTCCCGAGCTATATCTTTCTTGCCCGTTAAAGGCCTTTCGGTGTGAGCCACATGGGCCAAGATGGCCTCGCGACCGGAGGCAATGGCAGAAAGCATTTGCCGGTAGATTTCTTCCTCTTCTTCGGTCATGCCCGGAAGGGTCTCCTCCCGGGAAGCGGAGCGGGCACTTCTCAGCGCCCTGCGGACAATCTTTTTCACCCTCTGGTCGAGCAGCTTACTCACGCTGTTCTTCTCGCTCTTGAGTGTATCTTGCAGAATCTGAGCCTCTACGCTGAAGGGGTCATCTACCTGTGAGAGCTCCCGCCCCAGGCCGGCCAGATAGACGCCGACCTGCTGGTAAAAGTCCTTATCCAGATGCTGAAGCTCCGCGGATTTGCGCTCTTCTCGAAGCGCATTGGCCAGATCCAATTTCACCACCAATCTCTTGCGCGGGCCTGTTATCTGAGATCAAATAATATATAGATTAATGCTTTGCGCGCGCTTCTGCCACGCCCCGGGCCATGAGAAAGACGGCGATGCAGGCAGGCAGTTCTGTGGCTCCCTCCTCCAGATGGAAGCTTTCGCCTTTCATCTGAGTTTTGAAGGGCTTTAAAATCTGCAGTGGCACGGCCTCATCTCCGAAGACCACGGCATCATGCAGAGGATCGAAGTCATCAAGGTCGCGAAGCGAGAGAGGCGTCACGCGCATTCCCGAGCCGCCGTGCAGGCTGCCGGGACAGCGAATCAGCCGGCGGACATCGGCTGTTACCGGCTCGTCGGTCTCGCCGCGCTCCTCATCCAAATTGAAGCCGACCTTCACGCCCTCGCTGTCCAAAAACTCCACGAGAAGAAGCTTCCAGATACCTGCACTGCCCCGGAAGAGGTCAAGATTTCCCCGAGAAATCTCCTCTAAAACATTTTCGCCCTGCAGGCTTTTGTAAAAGCTGGCTGCTTTTTTGGGTCCAATCCCTTTCCGTTTCGAGAGAACTGCGATAGCCTCAGCTTCGCTTACCTGTCGCAGATCTTCGACAAAGGAGATGATGGATCGGTTGATCCTGTCTCCCCAGCCCGGCGCGCCTGCGGGGGGCGCATGCAACCGAAAAGCCCTGTCTCTTCCCCAGTCGCCTTCCATTGGAGCCATGTGGATGAATCGGTCCATATCCAGACCCCTGCCCGCCAGATAGTCAACTATCTCCCGGCGCTCATCACTGCCAAAAGAGTAAACGCGCGGATCTCTGACGTGGATATGATAGCCCCTGCCTCCGGAAAAGACCACACTTATTTTGCTCTCGCTCAGGCCGAAGTCGGATAAAAGAAAGGTCAAAAGCTTTTGCGTTTCCTTCTTTACCAGTTCCAGCATCTGGCCATAGCTTTTGGGCGCATTTCTCAGGTGGTCGGCATCCAGGTCGAAGATGAGGTCGGAGCCCTGCCAGAGCTTCTCCTTCATTGTCGGTGCCGCGGGCCGCTGATAGTAGGCGGCGGAGTGATAGACGTGGCGCGGCACCATGGCCCGCACATAATCGACCAGTTCTCCTCGCGAGAAGAAGGACTTGTGCCGGCGCATGCCTGAGTCGTCGAAGAAAAGAAAGCCCCATTCTCGGGAGGCAATGCTGGGCGGGGCATCCAGGGAGGATTCAATGTAATAGCCCCGGAACTTGGTGATCAGGAAATTAAGGGTTAGTGCGTTCAGCCTCCCACCTTCCATAGATCTCCGGCCGGCGATCGGCAAAACAGGGGACCTCGTGACGAAAAGCGTCCCGATCAGCCAGGTCGATGTCGGCCAATATCGCCGTTTCCTCAGAGCCTGCCTCGGCCAGCACCCTCCCGCGAGCATCGATGATCAGAGAGCCGCCGGCATTGGCCCAGTTGCAGGCCATATGAGGCATCTGGTTTTCGATGGCCCTAGCCAGGCAGAGCGCGTGCCACTGCTCAAGGCGCAGCGCTGGAAACTGGGCCACGCTGACCAGGAAATCTGCGCCCTGCAACGCCAGGGAGCGCGCCACCTCAGGAAAGCGCAGGTCGTAGCAGATCTCTAGCCCCGCCAGGCCCCACTTCGTGGCCGCGGGCGAGATACAGTCTCCGCCATCGAAGTGCTCCTTCTCCTTACCGAAGGGGTGGATCTTGGGGCGAAGCTGGAGCCCGGCGCCGTCCAGGCAAAAGCCCAGGTTCTGCCGACGGCTGCGCAAAGAGCCGATAAAAAGGCAATTGTGCTCGCGCGCCAGAGCCCGGAAGGGAGCAAGCGATGGATAGGGCGGCAAGTCCCCGGCAGAGGAAGAATATTGCATTGATGGATCGTAGCAAAAGCCAGTCAGGAAGAGCTCAGGAAAGACCAGGATCTCTGCGCCTTTTGCCAGGGCTGAGCCTGCCATCTGCAATGCGCGAGAGAGATTTTTGTCGGGACGGCAGGGCTCTACGGAAAGCTGGAGGCAAGCGGCTTTCATATCAAAAATAGGGCAAGTTCGTATATATTAAGGTAGACATGCCAAATACACAGACCAAGACAAAGCTGGATCGAATTTATATGCAAAACGGCTCTCCACCATGCTGACAATGAATCCGGATCTAAAGGCACGCATCTTCGGAATTCTGGCGCCAGGCGATGAGGATAGCAAGTACTTCGATTTCTTCATCATGGGCCTGATATTATTAAACGTAGCAGCCGTGGTGCTGGAGACGGTGCAGTCGATCTACACCCCTTATGCGTCACTCTTTCACGCTTTCGAAGTATTTTCCGTGGTCGTTTTCTCAGTTGAATACATCCTCCGCGTCTGGAGCTGCACCGAAGATCCCAGATTCAAAGATCCGCTGCGGGGCAGGTTGAGGTTCATGGTGACGCCCCTGGGCTTGATCGATCTCATGGCGGTGTTGCCTTTCTATCTGCCCTTCGTCTCCGCGGATTTGAGGTTCGTGCGAGCCATGCGTCTCTTCCGGCTCTTCCGGGTTTTAAAGCTCGCCCGCTACTCCGAGTCGCTGCAGACTTTCGTGGATGTGCTGCGGCTGAAGAAAGAGGAACTCTTGCTCATGTTCTTTGCCATCATGATCCTGCTCGTCATCTCCTCCAGCATCATGTACGAGGCGGAGCATGTTGCCCAGCCAGAGGCCTTCGCTAGCATTCCTGCGGCCATGTGGTGGGGCATTGTGACACTGGCCACGGTGGGCTATGGAGACGTCTATCCGGTGACGACCTGGGGCAGGTTCATCGGCTCGATTGTGGTCATTCTGGGCATCGGCCTCTTCGCCCTGCCCACGGGCGTTCTGGCCTCCGGTTTTGCCGAGGTGCTGGCTAAGAGAAAAGAGATGCAGAAGATGCAAAAATTTAGATGTCCGCACTGCGGGCGGTATATCGGCGACCTGGGCTGCTCTGCCGTGCCTGGTGATGAAGGATTAAAGGAAAAATAGAATAGATCGCAGGGATAATGCTGCCCGCATGAAGCTTCTCGCGATATCACCAAGATTGAGCTGGCAGAAGAGTTTCGGATCTGTCCTCTCTGCGGCTATGAGCTGGGATTTCACAACTCTTTTCTGCGGTCTGAGAACGGCTACAAGATCATCCTCATCTGCCCGGAGTGCGGGGCGAGGTACTGTGTGGGATGTAGATATGGATACATTGATATACTTGTATTTCCTTGTAATACAAGGTGGTTGAAATTTCCACTTCTGTATCTATTCGGCTTCCCGACGACATGGCAGATAGCCTGAAGAACCTCTCCGAAACCATAGATCGCTCCAAGGCGTATATCATCAAGAAAGCATTGCAGGCATATCTTGAGGATTATTCGGATTACCTGATTGCCCAGGAACGTTTGAATGACAAAAACGACAAAGTGGTCTCTTGCGAAGAGATGAGGGAGCTTCTTGGCCTGCAGGATTGAGTACAAATCCTCTGTGGCCCATGACCTGCAGAATCTGGACAAGGCTGTTGCCAAGAGAGTAATCAACGAGCTGGAGGGGAAGTTATCCCGTAATCCGGACTGCGGAGAGGCGCTCACTGGGCAATTCAAAGGGCTGTTCAAATTGCGCATAGGAGAATACCGGGTCGTCTATTCCAAGAAACAGGGCGGAGTATTGGTATTACGAATCAGGAATCGCAGCAAGGTATATCGATAATGAAATGACGGCGGCATCCCACTGCAGCACGCCGTGGGGCATCTAACGCGCAGCCGCACGAAAAGGCTTTGGCATGATGCCTCCGACAATGGCTTGGCCCTAGAAAAATTAAAGGCATCTCACCTTGCCATCGCCTTTTTTCTCATCTCCTCCGGCATCTTCTCGATGGCATACCGAAGCGCCGTGCGCGGCATCTTCGCCTTCCACCTCATCACGTAGTCGAAGACCTCCAGCTGGTGCGTTTTGCTCGCCTCCTTGAGCATCCAGCCGTAGCCCTTCTGCACCATGTCGTCTCTGTCTTCCAGCAGTATATCGGAGATCTCGAAAACCTCATTCAAAAACGCCCCCTTCCGGGCGGGCAAGATCAGGGTCACTGCTGAGGCGCGCCTCAGCCACCTATTTTCAGAGCGGGCCCAGGCCGCCAGGTTTTCGATAAACTGCGGATACATCTCAACAAAGCTGCCTATGGTATGGTTACAGAGGGTGTCGCACTTGGCCCAGTTGTCCACATACTCCGCTACCCATCTCTCGAATACGGCAAAGTCCTCGGGAACGTATTGCTGCCGCAGAGAGTAGGACCATTCAAAGGCGATGAAGGCCTCTTCATTGTAGTTGGCTTGCAGGAGATTCTCGCATAAAGAGAAGATCTCATTTTTATCTCTATCCTTTATTTCATGAAAATACTTGGTGGCGATCTTCTTGACGAGAGCGCTCTTCACTCCGTGGAACTTGACTTCTTCCTTGAAGAAGCGCTCTGCGCTCTCGCGTGTCTTCTCGTCAATGCTCTGCAGCAGCTCCTGCCGCACGTCCGCCAGCACATCCCTTTCCATGTTTCAGCATAGGATTTATCTTTATCAAAAAATCTTCGCTAATGATATGCTGCAATTCGTCCTCACTCCCTCCGCAGGAAAGCGCTTGATCGGCAAAGCTCTGGCAGCCCACCCGGCAGTTCAGGCTGCGTCGCGGTCCGCGACCATTGTCATCATTGCCGGCACCACCAACGGCTATGTGGCAGAGGAGATCCTGATGGGCCTGGGCCAGGCGGATGGCTTCTCCAGGAAGCGATTCTTTCGCGGCATCGTCCTGCCGCCGGGAAGGACGACCGGGGAAGGACGGCTGCCGGATGAGAGCGTTTTTCCCGGAGACGTAGTAATCGCAAAAGGAGTCTGGCAGAAGGGCAGGACCATCTTCGACGTGGTCGATGAGCTGAAAGAAGGCGATATCATCCTGAAGGGAGCCAATGCCCTTGACCTGGCGCAAAGGCAAGCAGCCATTCTCATCGGTCATCCCCGTGGAGGAACGACCATCTCCATCCTGCAGGCCGCCGCAGGCAAACGGGTGCGGCTCATCCTGCCCGTGGGCCTGGAAAAGCGCATTTCAGGCGATCTGATGGCACTGGCTGCTCGCATGAACGCGCCGGGAGGCAGCGGCTTTCGGCTGCTGCCCGTGCCGGGAGAGGTCTTCACAGAGATCGAGGCCATCCGGCTGCTCACCGGAGCGGAGGCGGAGATGCTGGCTGCGGGCGGAGTAGGCGGCGCAGAGGGAGCAGTCTGGCTGGCCTTGCAGGGGAGCCCAGAGCAGCTGGCAAAGGCAGAGGATCTGATGAGGGAGGTTTCTGGAGAAATTTCCTGGTCAGATGTAGTTGCATAGAGAAGGTGGCTGGCCTTTACATACCTCTTTTTTTCCTATTCTGGATTTCTTTGGCCATAATCCCGATCTTTTTCCACTTTTTCTTTTCGGCTCTCTGAAGATCGGGATTTTTCTTTCTCTCGACTGCCAGCAACTCTCGCTGAAGTTTTCTGTAGCTTTCAAATCTGACTTCCGGAAGCGTTCCTTCTGCAATTGCCTTTTTAATCATGCAACCTGGCTCAGTCTCATGCTGGCAATCCGAAAATTTGCATTTTGCTGCCAGCTCCTCAACATCCAGGAACGTAGTAAGTAGCCCATCGCTGGCATCCCATAACTGAAGCTCTCTCATGCCCGGATTATCAATTATGACGCCCCCCATCTTTAGCAATATCAGCTCCCGCACAGTCGTAATATGCCGGCCTCGACTATCGTCTTCCCTGATCTCACCGACCTTTTGCCTTTCAACCCCGTCTAGTGCATTAATTAGAGTGGACTTTCCGACACCGGATGAGCCAAGCAGCACAACGGTCTTGCCATCCTGAAGATATGGAGACAGAGATCCCATTCCGACATTCCCTGTAGCGCTAATTGCATATACCGGCACGTCCGGCGCAATTGCCAACACATCATTTATCCTTGCATCAACATCGCTACAGATATCCGATTTATTTAATACAATGACAGGGTCAACGCCGCTCTGTCTTACAATGGCCAGGTACCTCTCCAGCCGTCTCATATTCAAGTCTCTGTTGAGCGAGGTCATGATGAATGCGATATCGACATTCGTAACGATCACCTGCTCGCCAGTCGCTCTCCCTGCATCTTTTCTAGAGATCTTGTTTTTCCTTGGCAAGATGGCGTGTATAGTGCAGGTACCTGTATTATTCTCTGAAATTGCCGCCCAGTCTCCGACTGCGGGTATATGACCATCCTGGCGCAGCCTGCCGGAAACCCTGGCACTCACTTCGCCGTTCTTCGTATAAACTTTGCAGCCATTCTTATTAACGCTGGAGATCCTTCCCGGCTCATGTCCCTCAACGTACTCTCGAAAATTTTCTCCAAAAAATGAGTTCCAGCCAAGCTTCCTCAACACTGGATCCAAGTCGTCATCTCCATTAAATCACCCTGCGTTCCTTCTACATGGCTTCATCGAACTCGTTTCTGTATCTAGCAACGCCACACGCACCGAACATGGCCTCATCATTCAAAATCAGGATCATGAAAGCCTCATCGGGAACTCCTTCCCACTGGCTGCGAATGCCGCTATGCGAAGTTCGCTGAAAGCCGAAGCGAGGATAATATTCTGGATGCCCGAGCACGATAATGAAGGGATCTCCTCGACGCTTGAGTATCTCTATGCCTGCCTGGACCAGTTGGGATCCGATTCCCTGACGCTGAAGCTCGGGCAGGACAGCCATGGGGCCCAGCCCCATGCCCTCTATTACCGTATCACCGTCAATCTTGACCGGACTAAAAAGGATATGACCCACTACATGATCATCTTGGACTGCCACTAAAGAAAGGATGTTTGTGCAGTTCTCACGCAGACGATCGATCACATTTGCCTCTGAGGCTTGGCCAAAGGCCTGCATGAAAGTTTTTTCGTTTAGCTTCCTGATTTCTCCGATGTCCTCAGGTCCCTCTTCTCGAATGAAAATCACGCTCTCACCTCTTTATGTAATCCATTAACCCGAATCGAGCTGAGCCACATAGAATACAAAACCATAGTATTCAGAATACCGCTTAAAAATGTCGATCTCTCTCCGATGATCCTCCAATACGGCAAGAGCGTCTGGAAGACCTTCATACTTCGGTCTTAGTTGAGAGATCTTTTCCTCCAATGGTGAATAATAACACCACCATGCCGACATTGGAAGGACGAAGTGACCTATATGGCGATAGCCTGACCCTTGAATTATCCTCAGATTGCCTTCGATATCCTGCATGCCAGGATATTCCTTTATAAAGTATTCTTTGATCTCTTCAGGAGCATCGGCTCGAAGCCAGGTAAGCTCCGAGGCGACAAGATATCCTCTGTCCTTCAGGAATGGTCGCCATTGCATAAACCCTTTTTCAAAGCCTATGATGTAAATGGAACCTTCCGCCCAGATAATATCGAAGGTGCCTTCTTCAAAATGCAGATCGCACATATTTCCTAGATAGGGAGTTATCCTATCAGTTAGCCCGTTTTGCCTGATTTTTTGGCCTAAATCCTCTAAAAATTGTGGGTGGTTGTCGATTGCTATTATAGATCCATCGGTTAAAAGGCTCAGGTCTAAAGTCTGTGTACCTGGTCCACAACCAATGTCCAGTATCCTGGGATGGGAAGGCAAATCTTTGAGCATATCAAAGGCCTTTTTTGTGAATTGAAACTCTCCGGGGCCTTCTCTTGGAAGGCCGCTGTGAATCTCTCAGAATAGCTCCCCCATTTCTAGTTCTTCCATCTCGGATCTTCTTCTAGGACTATCTTATTGTATTTAGCCATTCTCATCTCTAAAGAGACTGTAGTCCTATTTGAGGTATAAGTGCAAAAGGTCAAAGAACTTACCTTGACAAGGCAATTCTCACCTGCATCCATAAGACCTCTTCTTCTCCTTCAGGCCCCCACCAGTACATGGGAAGCTCTCTGCCCCGCCCCAGTATCTGACTCTTCTTCTCCACTCCACCCTGCTCCTCATAATGCCTCTGTGTATCCTTCAGGATGTCATCGAAGCAGAGCCCCAGGAGAGCCTCGCCCAAGAGCAACCGCTCCTCGCTCTCCCCTTTCAGAAAGACGCACTCCACCTCTGCCGCCCCCAGAAATTTGCGAATCTCCCTGGCCAGCTCGTATCCCTGTAAGGATGGAACCACCAGATCGCAATTGGGAAAATGGCGCTGTAAGATCTCCAGAATCTCTGTAAAGAGATGAAGATCAATGTCTGCGTATTTGAAGAGCTTATCCAGCACTATTTGCCTATTCTTCAGGTCAACCTGCAAAGAGATCTCAAATGCCACGTTATCCAGGCCGCACCTCGCCTTCTCCTCCCAACCAAGGCTATCGAAACCCTCCTGCAAGCGGTCGAAGAGGCCGCACAGCTCCTGGCAGAAGCTGCTTTTTTTCGCCTCGGCTTCAGGGGTGGCTAGGGCGGAAAGCTCAATGCAAGCGCGAACGGACGGCCATTGGCCTGTGCTTTCTTTTGCTAAATCAAGCATAGCAGTTTCAGATTATCTTCTGCATCCAGACCACATCAAAATCCTGGCCCCATTTCCGCCCAACCTTCAGAAAGCGTCCGCACTCTTGAAAGCCGCGCTTCTTATGAAAGGCAATGCTTGCCGAGTTAAGGGAGGAGATGCCTGCCAGGATGGAAGAGATGCCATTCTCT
>CAYXSJ010000106.1:0-9164 GCA_964467095.1 uncultured Methanotrichaceae archaeon | reverse complement strand
TTCATTTCTTTCTAAGAAATATTTTGATTCGCGCTTTTTAAAGGCAGGCTTCGTGACTTCCAGAATATCGATAATTCTATTATTAATAATAAAATTTTCTAGGGATCCTGAAATATATATTCATGAAGCCTTGGGACAATAGAGGGACGAATCGGGATTGGAGAAGGCAGAAAAATTTATATATTGAAAATTAATGATTATCATACAGTATGCCTGATGAATATGGCGAAGGATGGCTGAATTCGGCGAACAATCCTGTTGAAGATCATGGAATTAACATAGACAAAATAGTAAATGTAGCAGCAATTTATATTTCTATTTCTGTATTCGTAATTTTAGTTCAAATTCCCCTTGTCGTTATTCCGGATATCATGCCATTCATTACAATTTCAGAGGCCTCAATGAGCTATCTAAGTACTGATTATTTTTGGATTTTTATTATTTCAAGCATTACGGCAGTCTTCTCTTTATTATGTGCTATATTTATAATTATAAGTGCTATCTTAAATTATTTGATTGGAATTAGCAGACGGAGAAAGGGAATTATTAATTTATTTGTTTATTATAACTATTTTATACTATTGTTAATAGCCCTATTGCTACTTCTATCACTTGAGATCGCTTTGATATATAGCTACAGCGAAAATTTTGCTCAGGATCAGGATGGAAAAAGTACAGTTGTATCTATCAATTCAACATTATTAAAGTTTGATACCATAAATGTAGATCAACGAGAAAAAAAGGTTCAAAATCTTAAGAAATTCATTGATTATTATCCCGCATATGGAAATAATTTTCCGTCTTTTTATGCAGCGAAGGTATCGGATCCTGAATATCTTTACTTGGGGAACTATTCTGTTGACCTTTCTAACTATGTTCCCCTAAGTCCCAAAAAACTAAAGATCGATATTGAGAATTTAAATTCGAGCCTTTCAAGAATTGACTTTTCTCTATCTGGAAAAGACATGGAATCTCTGATTTTAGCTGAATTTGAGCGCCCAGTATGGTCAAATTTTATCGATAAAACAATGATGCAAGCAGATATTGAGCACCTGTGGATACTTTTGACAGTGTTGGTCGAACTCACATTTAAGAATAGCATACACGAATCAACAGTCGGATTTGCTGTAGAAAATCCTTACCCGGGGATTATTATATTAGATGCAAAATCTGGAATAAAGGGATACGCAGGAGTAGTATCTGCAGGTGAGGTGATTCTATTGATGAGCACTGCAAGTGATGAAACCTTTTGTAGCATAACTAGGGAAATCAAGGTAATCCCTTTGGAGAACGCTAGCCTAGTGAGGCTAGAGAAAATGAATGAAATGATGACCTCGCGATGAAATTGCTCCATGTGGAATTTGAGCAGGGTCTATGTCGAACTGTATTAATGCTATCCATAATTTCAAGTTCATAGGGGGATCTACCAGCCATGCTCACCTTCGCCCCGCCCCCTTGCCTCGCCCTGATATCCCCGCAGCTACCCATATCCTATCATGGAAATCGAACTCCTCCCCATCGTCTCCATGTTCCCCGAGACTTCAGCGTCCTCATCGCCCCCGTGGAGCTTATGGCCGGCGCCCTTAACAGCCACCTGGAATTGCAGCGCTACAAGATCCTCTTCATCATCGGCAACTACTCCCGCATCCTCAGCCGGCTGAACCGCAACATCACGGAGCTGGATGTGCGCCGGCCAACACCCTCTTCCAGCTCATGACATTTTGCAGGAGAACCACCACAGCTTCCTGATCGTGGAGCACGACCCATTGCTCTACGAGGATGCCGAGAAGAGAATGGTGGAGTTCTTGGCCCAAGCACTCAAGCAGACCTCCAGGGAGGCGACGGTGCTGCTCTACGCGCCGGCGCTGGACCCCCACCTACAGAAGATGGCGGAGCTGGCCGACCGGGTGTTCTGCATCTACAATGAGCAGGCCAAGGGCCGCGCGAAGGCCGAAGCGAGGATGCCGGGGGCGCAGGCTACTTTGGAGGCATACTCATGAGGTGGCCCTGGAGGCGGTAGGCAAGGCCGATCGAGCCTAGGCGGGCGGTCATCAGCGACTTGGGGCAGCAAGACCACAGTGCGAGGCTTCTTGAACTTGGCATTGATGGCCTGGTCGTGCAGGTAGCCTTTGCTGAAATCAATATCTTCTGCCCGGATCTGGGTCATCTCGCCCACACGCAGGCCGACGCCGGCCAGTAGTAATAGGATGCATCGCTCTCGATCGTCCTTGGCAGCATTCAGCAAAGCATTGAACTCTGTGTGGGTGAGGAATTTCTCGGGCTCCATGCTTGCTTTATATAAGATCTTCGGACTTACGAAACTTTGAAATATCTGGCATGCCTCATTTAAGTTCGTAAAGAAAGTTCAAGCACGCAAGGGCGACCTCCAGCAAGCCCGGAAAATTACAGAAGATTCGGCACACTATCTATAGTTCCTATACTAACTGTTCCTAAAAATAAAACAAGATAAAAAAAGGGAGATATAGGAATGGATATAAGAGACAACTCCTGCACAGGATCCAAAACTGATAACGTGCATGGACCCTTTGATGATATTGCTTCCAAGGGAATAATGGGATTTCTAATTCTTAGGGCTGGGAATGAGAAATCAGTTTTCCAAGTGAATAAGAAAATGGGAATATGGGAAATCAACCTGAGTACACCGGATCTGAAATCTAGCAGGTGCAAATACAGTTGGGTGTACTCTCTGGCAGATCCAGGATGAAATAACGGTTAGCCTTATGGAGAGCTTCTACAGAAAGCTCATGAACGGTAAAAATGTGGCATCATGCTTGCAGAGGGCACAGTTAGAAATTATTAATAATGATAGAACAGCACATCCCAGATTCTGGGCGGCATTTAAAATCAGAGGGCGCATCGGCAATCCTCTTGAATCATAAGGCTGATAGAATGGCTTAAGGAAGAAAATTATTGAAATTAAAAACTTTATATCATGAGAGAAAGGAGGAATAAAATGGCAGAAATGAAAAGCGAGCTGTATGCTCTGTTGATAGGGATAGACTGCTATCTGCCCAACTCACTGCCGGGCGGGTATTGCTACAAGAGTCTGGGTGGATGCGTTCGTGATACAAAACATGTTGAAGCGTTTCTTATCAGTCGTATGGGGCTGAAACCTGAAAAGATTCTGAAGTTGACATCAAGCTGCGGAAATGGATCTAGACCGAAGGAGCCGCAGGAACAATGGCCGACCTACGAGAATATCATAGCGAAATTCAAAGAGGTACATGCTGCAGCTCAGGTAGGTGATCAGGTCTATATTCATTACTCAGGTCACGGCGGCAGAACAACAACAGCGTATAAAGACCTCAAAGGTTCTGATGGTCTAGATGAGGCTCTTGTCCCCAATGATATCGGGAATTCAGAAGCCCGCTATGTTCGGGATGTTGAGCTGGCATATCTACTCAAGGAAATGGTCGACAACGGTCTGCTAGTCACAGTTGTCTTGGATAGCTGCCATTCCGGAGGTGCAACCCGTGGAGTCGGAAAGGGAATGCCACGTACAATGTCGCCTGATGGATACGGCTTCGATAAAACCCCTCGTCCTACCAGCAGTGATGTTGCCTCTTATAATGAACTAGTGGCAGCATGGAGAGGACTTTATGGCCATACCCGAGCCGCAAAGCCGGCCAGCGGGTGGATGGCAGAGCCTAAGGGCTACACGCTGCTTGCGGCCTGCCGGGCAAATGAGTATGCTTACGAGGATTATTTCAATGGAAATGAGAAGAGCGGAGCATTGACCTACTGGCTTATTGACTCCCTTAGATCCTCCGGCGGAAGCATATCCTATAAGATGATTCATGAAAGGATCCTCGCGAGGATTCGAAGTTGGGCGGTCGAACAGACTCCCCAATTGCAGGGGGAAGGCGACCGTGCCGTTTTTGGTTCTGAGCGCATAAGCCCACACTACGCAATACTCGTCATGCAGGTCGACAAAGACCGGAAACGCATTGCACTGAATGCAGGAGAATCCCATGGACTAAGGGTGGGTGATTTGCTGGCAGTTTATCCGCCTAGTTATCCGAACCTGGATTCAAACGAAGGACGCCAGGCCCTGGCTAGCATTTCCGAAGTCATCGGTGATTCTGACAGCTGGGCAATAATTACTGAGAACTATGGCAACACGACGGTTGAATCGGGTGCCCAGGCGGTGTTCCTTGGTTCGACAGATGTCCGTTTTCAGCGAACAATAGGATTGGCATTGGATGATGCCTCACTGAAAAAGACGATGAAAGCGGCCATTTCGAAGGGTGGCGCTGGCTTCATCCGCCTCGCAGGGGAGGAGGAATCTATTGATCTACAGGTAGCCCTCAACGATACTGGTGATTTTTATGAAATCTGGGACCGCAACGGCACGGAGATCCCGAATCTAAGGCCGCCTATTAGAACTTCAGAAACCAATGCGGCTGAAAAGATTGCCGATCGCCTCGTCCACCTTGCCAAGTACCTGAACGTTCAGGCGTTACAGAATCCAGATCCATCCACGTCCCAAATGTTTCGACTTGAACTCATTGACTCCCCAATCGGGGGAGAAAGTGGGCGAACGCCGATATATGGGCCAGGCACGATAGTTACTCTGAGGGTGTATAATAACCTTCAGCCAAATTCCCGTGACATCAATGATCCGACCCGCATATTGAATGTAACCGTTTTAGACCTTCAGCCGGACTGGGGTATCAGCCAGCTTTTCCCTAGCGGAGCAGGTTTGTCAGAAATTGTTCAGCCTGGCAAGTTCATAGACGTGCGGCTTAAGACAGAGCTGCCGGAGGGCTATAATGAAGCTACGGATGTGCTTAAAGTCTTTGCCACGCAAAAAACGACGAGCTTCCGCTGGATGGAATTGCCCGTACTCGATGAACCTTCTTATCCCAGAAAAGCTACACGGAGTGCTATCACCGATCCATTAGAGCAATTCATTTCGTATTTAACCGACGATAATGCACCTCCACGTGATGAGATAAGAACCCGTGCAGTGAAGTTGCTTTCCGAATCCGGAACGCAAAAGACATGGTCTGTAGCACAAGTGGAGGTTAGTGTAAAAAATGCATAAGGAGATTGATGCAGCCAATTCGGCTGGATGCCTCAATCATTACACCATTTTTTGTACATAAAGGAACAATCACCCCTCATCTTGCTTCGTCTTCGCTTTTTCTGCAAGGAATTCCTTCATGTTCGCAAAAACACCGAGTGGCGCACCTAGTTTTTGATATTCTGCATAATCTTCTCCAGCGGTTTTCAGGAGGTTCTGCCGGATCAACTCTTGAATAGCACATGCATGCCAATAATGTGCCCGAGCCATCTGAACTCTGTGCATTACCTTGCCCTGCTCACTCTTTGGATCAGGTTTGCCCCTGAACTGGCGGAGCGCAATACCAAGAGCGCTTTCCGCCGCAGAGTATTGCTTCAGGTTATACAGAATCAGGCCATGTATGTAATGGGCTTCAGGCCAGGAGACATCGCCGGGTGTATTCCGATTCGGGTCCGGATGAGCCTCAACCATTTTCTTCTGACAATACATCAGGCCCGTCTCAACAGCATCAAGTGCGTGTGCATGGTCGTTAAACATCAGGCAGATGATCGCAAGATCGAGGTAGCTGCACGGATCGCTGCTCTTACGCAGCTCAGTGAGCCTGTATAGAAGTTCTACAGTTTCGATCATGGTACGATCGCTCAGCCGCGCCAAGAATCCCCATGCACGTCCCCATACCACCACATTTTCAAAGATGTGGATGTCCGGTTGTTGCATTAACGCATGAGGCTTGGCACTGGCTACGGCCTCTACCAGTTCTGCATACGTCTTCGTATGATTCTCGTTCTGGAGCGCATCCACCAGAGCCATTGTCAATACGCCTCGCGTGCCCGTATCGTCCAGTCGTTCCTTTTGTCCTTCTCTCTTGATGGCTTTAATTGGTGCAGGTTCACGCTCATAAATCTTGGTGATCGAAGCAGTATAGATTGTCACTAGGCCAATCTGCGGTATCTGAGAAGGATCACGATCGACCGTGTCCCTGCCCCCAAAATGCCGTGAGATGTTCTCCCGCTCTGCATGCGGAAGAAAGATACGCATAGAAGCCATCTCTGCAATAGTTGCCTTGTCAAATTTTGTCCATCCTGCATCAATGATTGTGACAAGGTTGGTGGGTGATGCCTCTATTCGGTGGCCGAGTTCCTTCAGCAGGATTGTCGAGGGGCCTCCGTTGTTAGAAACATCGGCTGCAACGATAGCCGGGCCGGATTCAAGATCGATGCCGAGACCTGCAAAGTAGAAGAGAGCCGGTTCTGTTTCTGCATGCAGGATGAGGTCATCAAACCTTTTAAGAATTGCATCGTGGGTAGCCTCTCTGTCGATCAACAGCTCGATATTCTCCGGCGAGAAACCGCGATGCTCAATCAATACCTTTTTGAGGGCCTCAGCGTCTTTAGCCGTACCTCCAAGTCTGATGTCAATTGGCTCAGGATAATTCTGAATCGCTACTATTAAGGCACGGCGGTGGGGGGATGATAGCTGGATGAGATCGTTGATCGGAACATCGGACTTAGCCGCAGGGGGAAGATGCTCTAGCATCGCCCTGGCATTCTTAATTGCATCATTCGGTTTACGTGCCTGAAGATGAGCTTTGCAGAGCAGCGAGCGTGCTTCTATCCCATCGCATCCAGGCTGCAGGAGCGCCTGCTTGACACAACGTATGGCAGGAAGTGGTTGCTCCTGCAAGACCCAGCCTCGAGCAAGACTGAGCCAAGCCTGCGGATGGGGAACGGATCCAAGCGTATCCAGTCGGGATTGCCATACCTGCAAGGCTCCGGCGTCAAACGCAGCGTACTCACGTCGATCGCCAAACTCATGAATCGAGAGAAAGGCATTAGTCAGCATCGGCAGGAGCGATTCATCAGACTTGCCGAAATATTGAGGATTTTGGCCTTTAAATTCTCCTTTATCTATAGCTCTCTTCACCCCGCTCGCAATTCTCCCTGCTCGATCTGAGCTTTTTTTTCCGGCCAATTCGCGCGCGATCTTGCATAAGTAATAGATAAAAACACCATAGATTTTTCCATCGAATGTGGTTTCCATATCGTATTCATTTCGTTGGCATGCTGAAAAGAACCGATAACCCCCTTCGTCAATCGATGTATCATGGTCCGGACAAACATGTGCTGCACCTGCGATGAATAACTTATCACGGGCAGGGATCTGGGTCAGCAGGGTATGAATCTGCGGTTCTGTGATCGTGTTCTTCCAGGATTCAGATAGCATCTCAATATCATGGGGTACTAAAACATACCAACGCCCGTCGCCTTGATTGTTATCATCTTTGGCCGATATTTGTGATCCATGGCCGGAAAATAGAAGAACAACTGTATCCTGTGGCCGCGTGTTTGCTGCAAGGTGTTCTAGGCCGGCAATGATGTTCGACGCTGTCGCCTGCTCATCAACCAATGTCGTGATATTAGCAGGATCAAATCCATAAACATCCTCCAGTAGTGCTTTAACAAGAACAACATCATTGATGCAGCCCTGTAACGAAAACGATCCTGCAGAATATTCATTGATGCCAACCAGCAATGCAAGCTTCCTCCGACCCCCGGTTTCCCGGAGCTGGTGTGCGAAGGCAGCTGCCCACCCGGCATCAGGATGGTCTGGCAGGCTGGCAGCAAACGATTCGAGAAACTGGGAGGCCTCTTCCATGTTCCCTTGTCGTGCCTGCGCAATGCCGAGATATAATCGCGCCGTTGCCCTGCCCTTATCAGCAGCGCTTTTCAGCGGCGACAGAGATTCATCGAGAGCTTTATCGCTGCCGACATGGAGATACGCCCTGCCGAGCCATTCGTTCACTTCGGCATCATTATCGCGTGCCATCTGCTTTAGCAGCAGAGCATAGCGCAGGTTACGCACAGCGGACTCAAAGCATACCGTTTCTCCCGAGCGAAGGCCAAGTTCGACGAGCCCGGCACCGAGCCGGAAATGCTCCTGGCCGCTAAAGCCGATGAGAGGGCTGGTAAAGATAAAGTCACCACCACCATGTCCAACGATAGACCCTCCGCTGGGCGTCTGCTCAGTACTGTTCTCTTCGGAGACCTTATGGCGCACATATCCAATGAGGTCATGGGCTGAAATGTTTGCTCCACCAATGCTTCGTTCAGGATCTGCCGCATCGCCGCGCAGACCCTGGATCAGATGCCAGGTAAACGGTGAATGCCCGCCACGACCTCTGTCTGCGACGACCTGTCGGCTTGTACCTGCAGCCAGCGCCTGTCGGGCACGGCTGGTCAGAGCATCACGCATCTCACGAGGCGGTTCGCCCGCGTCACGCGTATTGACGATGCCGCTGTAGCATGCATCGAGGATGTAAAAGATATGCTTCGCCCTGCAAAAATCGTCGCCAGCACGACGCATCGTCTCCCAATCAATATAGCTGTTCCACTTGCCGGGCTGAGCATCGGCGGGTATCAGGAAAGCTCCAGACTCCTCCTTCTCTCCTGGCACAGGACGTTGCTCTCCATGTCCCGCATAAAAAACAAGCACCCTGTCGTTAACACCCGCTCTTTCGGGCAACAAGTTCAAGAAGAGGTCCTCAATCTCCGCCTTTGTTGAAAGCCTGACGTTGCCGGGCAAAATGTAAGGTGTTTCGTCTGGATCGGGTTTGGGATCAAGAGAAAGGAAGATGTTCTCTCGAGGGAAATTCAGGCGTGTGCTGAGCACCTCAGCTATACCCAGCGCATCCTTTACTGCGCTTTCGAGCTTATTGAGATGCACGTAGTTATTGATGCCAATAATGATAGCCCAACTGTTCTCATACGAAGGCTGGAGATCTGACTTTGTGTCAAAATCAATTGCTTTCAGATGTCGCAACGGAGATGGGAACTCAAGCAATCCATTATCCGACATAAGGTCTGCCTCTTGATTACTAATTCAGCCATAAATATCCTCATATGATCGTAATAAATGTTTGTATTCTCTCCGGGTTATCTAGTACAGCTGGGCTTAAATAAGCCCAATTTTAGGCAGTAAGTGCTCTCCCTCGATATGTCCATTTGAACGGCTTTGCCATTGTCTGGTTGAAGTACTCGACAAACGCCAAGACCTTTGCTTTCAAATCATTAATGGAAGCAAAGGAGGCTCGCCTGAGCAGCTTCCGGACTAAGATGCT
>CAYXSJ010000105.1:0-9263 GCA_964467095.1 uncultured Methanotrichaceae archaeon | reverse complement strand
GAGAGGAGGTAGTGCGGGTGCATGCCTCTTCCGGCACTACCGGCAAGCCCACTGTTGTCGGCTACACGGCCAAAGATATCGAGACCTGGTCTGACCTCATGGCCCGGGACTTCGTGATGGTCGGGGTTGAGAAGGGCGATATCTTCCAGAACGCTGTGAACTATGGCTTTTTCACCGGCGGCCTGGGAGTGCACTACGGCATAGAGCGCATGGGAGCCATGGCTGTGCCTTCCGGCGTGGGCAACACCGAGCGACAACTGGAAATCATGACGGACTTCGGGGTGACGGTGCTGCACTGCACTCCATCCTATGCACTTTACCTGGCGGAAACAGCCAAAGCGAAGGGCGTGGTGGACAAGCTGAAGCTGCGTATCGGCTGCTTTGGAGCCGAGCCCTGGTCGGACGAATCGAGAAAAGAGCTGGAGGAGACGCTGCACATCAAAGCCTACGACTCCTACGGCCTTTCCGAAATGATGGGTCCGGGTGTGGCCTTCGAGTGTCAGGAGCAAAATGGCCTGCACATATGGGAGGACCACTTCCTGATCGAGATACTGGATAAAAATGAGCAGCCCTGCGCTCCGGGTGAGCCGGGCGAGCTGGTCGTAACCTCGCTGACCAAAGAGGCCATGCCGCTCATAAGGTACCACACCGGAGATGTGACCTACATCATGGAAGAGAGATGCTCCTGCGGGCGGGTGAGCAGAAAGCTGCACAGGTTCCTGGGCCGGGCGGACGACATGCTCATCGTGCGCGGCATCAATGTCTTCCCCAGCCAAATCGAGGATGTGCTGGTGAGCATTCCGGAGATTGGCAACTATTTCCAGGTGGTTGTGGACAGAAAGAAGCATGGCCTCGACGAGATCAGCATCCAGGTGGAGTTGAAGGACGAGGCTTTCACCGGCGAACTCTCGGATCTGGCAAAGATCCAGAAGAAGACTGAAGATAAGCTCAAGTCCGTGCTCAATGTGAGAAGCAGGATCGAGCTGGTGGAGAAGGGGTCAATTCCCAGGACGGCCGGAAAGTCCAGGAAGGTCGTGGATCTGCGCGATGTCTACGCCAGGGATGAGAAGGCGAATAAAAAGGGCTGAACTTATCAATATCCTTTTTCCGGCTTTTCTTCCCATCAAAAACGCGTTAGCAGGTCCCTGCGATATGCAGAGAACAGAATGCTGCTATCGCGTCACCTGGTTTATAAGATTCTGATCGATGACTGCACTCTCATCGACTGCAGATAGTAGCTCATCGTGAATGGAGCTTTGTGAGTAGTAGAGCGTCACCAGCACGCCTGCCTCTTTTGCCGCCTCTATTGCAGGCAAGAAATCGCTGTCACCAGTGACGATGACCGCCTTTTGTATCATCCTGCCGCTGCTCAGCCGCACTAGATCAACAGCTAAGGCGATGTCCACCCTCTTTTGGATAAACTCTCCACCCACGCAGCCCAGGCGGCCCAGCTTCACCTCAAACCTGGGAAGCTTTCTTAGTGTGTAGACGAACTTGTCCATGGAGGCAAACCTTCGACGCTCATCCTCCGTGGGTGGGCAGCTCTGGTAAGGCATACAATTATAGTAGTAGGTCCTCAGCCGCTCATATTTGCCGCAAAGCATATCAGAAAATCCGGCCAGATCTATCTTGGGTTTGCCAAAATCAACATCTAGAATCTTGGTTAAATAGGCACCATCAATGAATACCGCTGCACGGTCAGTCAAAACTTTCTTCCCACCTTATATTATTATTACTGCCGTCCCCTCCGAACGGCAGTGGACATTATATCTCTGCATCCTCTCTCATTCAATGGTATATCTAATTTTTGTTCGGTTCAAATCCCTCTTCTTTTATAGCCATTATTCTACGATCGGATATAAAAATATATGGTACGCCGCCGGCGCGAATTACACTACCATTCGATGGATCCCTTTACATCTTTTATTGACCGTTTGCATCCTGGCTCTTTACTATCTCCACGAGTTTTATGTCGAAGATTAAAGTCAGCTCGCAGAGTGGATGGTTGGCATCGAGTGTGATTGTGTTCCCTTCAATCTCGGTAATCTGAACGGGAACCATTACGCCATTGGAATCGCAGACCTCAAGAGTCATGCCCTCTGCAGGAACGATATCCTCAGGGAGATCCTTTTTATCAATTTTAAAAACCCGATCTTCCCTGTAGATGCCATAGCCTTTCTCAGGAGGTATGTTCACAGTCTTGGATTCGCCGGGGCTCATCCCTACCACTGCCTCTTCAAATCCCGAGATAAGACGGCCAGAGCCTAATTCAAACTGCAGAGGATCTGAGCCTTCTGAAGTATCAAAGAGAACGCCGGTACCCAGCTTGCCGCTGTAATGCACCTTTACAGTGTCACCCATCTTCGCTTGCGCCATTGAAATCTGCCTCTCATTCCCATTTATAGGGAAAATGCCCGTCTAATATGTGCAGCTTCAACTATTTAGAAGGAACTATTTGGGGAGAAACTGAAGTCTATATGTCTTATACCCTGGCTATCCATTAAATAGATAAAGAGACAGTATTCATAGAAAGGATGAGAAATCTGTTGAGAACGATTTGAAGAATCTATGGGTTATCCAGTTGACAAGGTGAAATTAAGATATGAGAAGATGGAAGTCTGATCGAGGACTTGAAGCGAGAATGCTCCTTACTATGGGCCTGCTGGCCGTGCTCTACCTTGGTTTTTTAGCCGTTTTGCTCACCATGCACGTCAATCAGATGGCGATAATACTGTTTATGGGCGGGTTCATGTTCCTGCAGTATTACTATTCCGACAAGATGATTCTGTCATCCATGGGAGCAAAGATTGTCACGGAGAGCGAAGAGCCCGAGCTTCATGACATCGTAAGAAGGCTTTGCCAAAACGCAGACCTGCCCATGCCCAGGATCGCGGTAGTGAAGACCAGCATGCCCAACGCCTTTGCAACCGGCAGAAATCAGAAGAATGCCGTGGTGGCTGTAACTACGGGCCTCAGGGCACGGCTTGACAACAACGAGCTAGAGGCGGTACTGGCCCATGAGCTGACTCACGTGAAGAACAGAGATATGATGGTCATGACCATCGCCACATTCCTCTCATCCATGGCCCAGATATTGGTGCAGTGGCTGCCATTCCTTGGTGGAGGCGATCGTGATCGCGATTCCGGCAGCAACTTCATAGTGCTGTTCCTGGTCTCCCTGGTGGTCTGGATCGTGAGCTTCATTCTCATTCGCACCCTCTCCAGGTACCGGGAGTTTGCAGCCGACCGCGGGGCAGCAATCATCACCGGGCAGCCGTCGCATCTCGTCTCTGCTCTGAAGAAGATCAGCGGCTTTAGGGTGCCGACAGAAGACCTGAGAAAGGTGGAGGGGCCGGTCAGCGCGCTTTTCATCACGCCTGCAATATCCGGATCGTCCTTCATGAGACTTTTCTCCACTCACCCACCCCTGGAAGCAAGGATTGCTGCTCTGCAGAAGATAGAGATGGAACTGGAGGCCTGAGATGGGGTTTTTGGACTCCATCCTGGGAAAGACACGGCTTCCCGAGGCCAGGACGGACAAGCTCTTTGCCATCTCCACCGCCGCCGTCACTTTAGATGCAAGCCTCGGCTATAAGGCGGACGGAGCTGCAGCAGTTTGCATCAAGCCCATGGAGTCGTCCCGCTACGAGGCTGCCAGAGCCGAAATAGAGGAGCTGCTCAAAGTCAGCATCAAGGAGACGGGCACGGAGTATAAAATCCAGAAGGATGAGTACAATTACGTATGGGTGGTTTTGGCGGACCCGGACTTCGAAGATCTGGTGACGAGCATCCAGATGGTCAGCCAGATTCTGATGGAGCAGGGCTTTGGAACGCAGCTTTTGGCTGCGGTCTACCGCTTCCGGGGCGAGGCTGTCATCTACTGGATCTACAACTTCAAGCTGGGCTCCTACTATCCCTTCGTCCCGGCAAGCGGCCGGCAGCGTGACACATCACGGGAGTTTCGGCTGAAATCTCTGATGGAGAAGGAGATGCCCATCGAAAAGGACGAGAGCAAGTGGTATCCTATGTGGGGGATGCCTCTTTAGGCTCTTTTGCGGTGATAGAATGAGATTGGCGAGCATACTGTTATTTGCAGTGCTGCTTTCAGGTTTTTCTATTCAAGCTCATGCAGTTGAAGCAGGTGTTATCGCAGAGCCTAGCATTAGAGCGCCGAACATGGACATGCCAAAACCTATTATCTCAAGTCCGAACATGGATATGCCAGAGCCGAAACCAAAGGAGCAAGCTATGCCGGACAGCAATACCAATCAGACTCAAGTGACACAGACCGCGTCAAATGATGTGAGCGGAAAATGGTCGATAAAATTCGATGATCTGCCAGACAGGTCACTTGATCTGACCCTATGGTTGTCCGGCAAAGCAAAAATCATGGGTTATGGCACTCTGACAAAGCAAGGCGCAGGAAATTCTGTGACTGCCAGCGGATCTTTTGCAGAGGAAGAACTTATACTGACCGTTAAACCGGCTGATTCGGAATACTCGAGCCAGAAATATGACGAGTACTATCTCGACCTGTTTATGGTAAATAATACCGCAAATAATTCCCTTTTGGGAACTTACACATACAGTTCCGGGGGCGAGTTCTTAAGTGATGGAAATGCCACTGCATTAAAACGCTAGGCAGTTCTACCTGGATTTGGCTTGCTTTCGCGAGCCCGAACCACTAGGAGTGTGATCCCCGGGCAAGCCTAACCTTGCCAGCCGGATAGCCGAAGTTGGTGACTACTCTCTCGACTGAAATCGAGGGCATCTAGGTTTTTGCCACAGACTGTAATCCCAGTCTGAGAATATTTTTTGAAGCATTGGGAAAACGGCTGCTTTTGAACCGGGTGCTGCACTTTGCTGGCCCCCTGGTCATGCACCGGGCCGGACTGCCGCTGGCGCCGGAGGGCAAGCAGCCGGAGCCTCTGATCTAATTTCAAGCTTGAAGAAGGGCGTAAATCATGCGGATGGGCATATCATCCGATGCTCTTCATTGGGGGCGCCCTCGTTTAGCCATTGGGTTGGTGTCTCTTTTTCATTAACTGGATTTACCCACAGAATCTCCCTGAGCTCGCCAACGCTACTTGAAGCAGCACAAAAAAATCTCCTGGCATTGTCGTCGAGAGAGACAATACGGTTGTCAGTTGCTTTTGCCGCTTCGATAAGACGCAGATCTTTCTCCATAGCAACAAGAGCCTTTTCGGGGGGATTAATCCGTTTAATCTTTTGAGCTAATATGAGATCATGATCAACTGAAGGTCGATCCACTCTCCTTTTGGCATTCATGCTCCTTCGCCAGTGCCGAGCGAAGGGATGTGAATGAATATCCCATTCAGTTCCTATCTCTTTAGTCATGACCAAACGGTGGACTGTCTTGTCTATCATGGTTCTTAAAAAGGTCTGACACCTTTCTCCTCGCAGTCCTCGCTCACCGGTGGATGTGGCAACAGATGCATCGATGACCAAGCGCATTGACTTAGCCGATGACATCAATTCGACTCCAGGCTGGCCTCGGCTGCATGTATGTAACGGGTATCAGCGTCCATTTCTGCGGAAGAGAAATCTTCGGGCCATTCGCCAAAAGCACCTGCTTTGTCCAAGTCGGCACTGGAGATTTCTGTAACACCGTCAACTGGCCTCCTCTTGAACCAGTGAAGCTTGACCTTATCCGGGGAGAGCCTGCCTTCTGCAACAAGAGACTGTATGCCCAGGAGCAGCAGAGAGCTGTGGGTCTCTGCCACTATCCGAATGCCGCGGTTGGCAGCTTCCGCAAGGATTTGTGCCATTGCCATCTGAGCCTTCGGATGCAGGTGGATCTCGGGCTGCTCGATGTAGACCAACTGGCCAGGCTCTGCCATAAGAAGTGCAACCAGAATCGGCAAGGTCTGTGATACGCCAAATCCAACATCCGCGATGCTCACCATATCCTTTGAGCTATTGATGGAACTCGCTGGGAGTCGTCCGACAAGAAGCTCAACCTGAGTATCATCAATAGCTTTGGCTCCAATCTTGCGAGTTAGTCTCAGAAGTTCAAGATTTTTTCCAAGCTCCTTAAGACGTGCATCTTTTGAAGCCTGCCAGTGATATACTATGCTAGCAACATAATCCTCAAATTTGCCGGGAAATTGTGATGTTATGGCCGTGATTTTGTAAGTGCGCTGAGGATTTCCGCGCAGAGCTGATATATGGAGTATCCCACGTAGAGGCGTCCCGAAGGTGTCTGACATGTATTGCACTAGGATAGGCGATGCATAGGTTGCATCGTCTGCTTTCTTAATTGGAAAATATCCGATATCCAAAAAACACCGAATGCGATATGTCCTTAGTTCAAGATCTTCTTCAATTTTTTTCCCTTGAGTTTTTATGAAGTTGTTCCATACTACCACGAGCCAAGGAACTGTTGAAAGGAGGGCTTTATGTCCCAATCCAGGGCGCAAGGTTGTTACAGCCTTTTCTCCTTCAATATAAGTCATTTCAGTGATATCAAGAACTTTTTTTGGCTCTTTTTTGAATGTTTCCATGAGAGAGAACGAGCTATTTAGATCAAACTCAATTTTAAAATTATCAGTGGCTTTGCCATTTGATTTAGAAAGAAATTGTTCCGTCGAGGTAAAAAGGACATTTGGACCGGCGATCAAGAGGGCTCCGGGATCGTAACTGGCTTCTAAAGTCTGTTTCATCATGAGCAACGGCTGCATTATGCTCGACTTGCCTGAGCTGTTGGCTCCCGCCAGTATCGTCAAGGGACGAATTTCTATGGAGCACTCCTCGGCCAAAGACTTAAAACCCTTTACAGAAATGCGCGTGATTCCTTTTGCCATGAGATCCTCATGTATATATTGTCAACCACAGATGTAAGCTTTTTCATCAAAGCTCTCCCTGAAACATCCGCTCCAGCACCGACGCCAGGAGCGCATCCGGATCTTCAGCGGTGTCCGCTCGATGGCACTTGAATGCTTTCTCTGTGGCATTTCCTACTGAGCGTTAGGCTTATTATTCCCTGCCGTCCCCTCTCTCCTATCGTTCTTTATGCTTCTGTGCCTCCGTGCCTCTGTGGTTCAGTCGTAAATGCTAGTTATAATTAAATCAGTGGATACGAAAAAACCCAACCACAGATCCATTGCCAAGCGAAGACTCTTTTTTTAGATTCGTCTCAGTCCTCCTGGCATATGGCCAGCGTCTGCTCCTTGACCTTCTGCATCTTCTCTTTTCCCACCAGCACCTCCACCAGCTTCAGGGCGAACTCAACGGCCGTTCCAGGCGAGCGGCTGGTGACGAGGTTGCCGTCCACCACGACCCGCTCCTCGCTGAAATGGGCGCAGGATTCCACCTGGGCCTTTCCCGATGGGCTGACCGTGGCCCTGCGGCCCTGCAAGACACCGGCCTTGATGAGGACCGATGGGGCTGCGCATATAGCCGCGACAACCTTTCCCGCTCGATCCATCTCCCGTGCCATATTTAGGATGCGCTCATCATTTCCCAGGTTGATATAGCCAGGTGCGCCGCCGGGCAAGACAAGGCCGTCGAAGTCCTGATAGTCGATTTTTTCCAGGGTGGTGTCAGGCAGCACTTTAATTTTATGAGAGCCTTCTGCCAGACCCTCTTTCAATCCTGCCGTCACAACCTCCACATCGGCTCGCCGCAAAATGTCGATGACGCAAATTGCTTCAATCTCCTCGAAGCCCTCTGCCAGGGGCACTAAAATTCTCATGTTCTCGTGATCTCCTCGGCAAATTATTGTCCTTTATATCTTAAATCTATTACTACTATCGTTTCTATTTGTTTCGCAGTGAAGGACTCCAGCTACGTGGACCTTGCTTTGATGTCGGTACAGCAGAAATACAAAGAAAAGATCGAGCGAATAGAAAGCGAGCTCTCGTAAGCTACATTAGGCAGCCCGTCCTTAGGGCGTATCATGCTCTGCCTGCGCTGCGGAGGATGCTGCCTTCATCTGGATATTTTTGTCGTCAACCCTTCTTCTATCCTGGCAGAGGGCAGCATCGATCCTGATGATGAAGAGGCCATGATCTTTAAGCCCGCCGGGAAAAGGTGCCCCCATCTTGCCTTCCAGACGGGCCGCGAGGGTGACTGCGCCGTCTGCACAATCCACCATCTGCCCTGCTACCGGGGAACTCCATGCGAGCAGTTCGAGCAGGTGGGGCCTGAGGGTGCCGTATGCATCATGAGCGGATACTTCAAAACGCTGGGCAAATGATCTCAAATTCAAATCCAGAAGACATTAAACGCCAGTAGTCAAATATCCGAGATTCGCAGCTCCAATAATTGTCATAGGTTCCCTGATTTGGGTCGAAATGAGTTCCCAAAACGATAGCACCGGTTTCATGAGGATTTACGTTCCCTATAAGGCCATGGCCGATATGAATTGGCGCAGGATAAGCTGCACCTACGGCAAGCATGCATAACATGGACATCATTAGTATGCTTAAGATATTCATGATAGACCCCTCTTTATCAGTATGATGAAGGAAAAGGAGTAAATAGCTTCCGCAGGGGATCATAGCTCTTTTGCTTCAGTACTCTACACTTCAGGAATCGAACAAAAAACGAAAAAACAAAAAAAGGGATCTTGCCTAGTGTGCTTTTGATAGGGCCTGGGTGAGGCCGGAAACCTCTCCTGCCCCAGCGGGCACGGTGAGGTTTGCTCCTGCAAAGTCCTGCCCGATGGGCTGGAAGCTGCCGCCCAGGTGCTCAGCTAAAAATGCCTCGGCGATGGCGTAGAAGGAGAGCCTGTTCTCAGGACGGGCAAATCCGTGGCCTTCGTCGGCGTAGAGCACATAGGTTACAGGAAGCCCCTTGGCCTGCATGGCTTTGACGATCTGGTCTGACTCGTTCTGCTTGACGCGAGGATCGTTGGCTCCCTGGCCGATGAGAAGGGGCCGCTCAATTCTCTCCACGTAATTCAGGGGCGAGCGCTCCTGTAGCATCTTTCTGCCCGTCTCTGTCCGAAAGTCGCCTACCCTCTTGGTGAACTGCTCTATCTCCGGCTTCCAGTAGGGCGGAATGGTCTCCATGAGCGTTATCAGGTTGGACGGGCCCACGATATCCACGCCGCAGGCAAAGGTCCTGGGGGTAAAGGTCAGGCCGGCGAGTGCAGCATAGCCGCCGTAGCTTCCTCCCATGATAGCGATCTTCTCCGGATCGGCAATTTTTTGCTGCACAGACCAGTTAACGGCATCGATAAGGTCATCATGCATCTTCTTGCCCCACTCCAGGTTTCCCGCATTGATGAAGCTCTTGCC
>CAYXSJ010000104.1:0-9269 GCA_964467095.1 uncultured Methanotrichaceae archaeon | reverse complement strand
GCGGGGAAGGCGAGGCGCTGCTCAAGGCCTTCCGGGACGAGGCGGAGGCGGCAGAAGCGGGCATGGGGGCGATGTTCGGGTAGTGTATCCTTCTAAAATTTCTCTTTTAAAGGACTATTAATCGATAAAGCTATATAAAAATGCTATTTTTTCGAGTCTATAATCCCTTGTTAAGCAAAAACTTTATATTTTTAAAGAACAATAACCAATTTCGAAAAGGGATCAATTTTTGTAGATATCGTGGTTCTATTGACATCTGCGCAGATCCAGGAAATTCTACAAATATATTAGTAAAAACTGTTACAGGAGAAAAAGAAAATGCCGAATGAAGAAAATTGGCTTAAAGGCCTTTGTCACTATGACGGGCCTGCGTCAAATTTGCCTCTTGGTGGTTATACTAAAATACCAAATTGGAAACCTGAGTTGTTGGTGAGAATCTGGACCGTTCTGGATGTCGATTCAGAAGAGGGCTATGTAGATAAGAAAACTTCCGAACTCAAGAAAACAGATATAATCATGGGCTTAACCATGAACGTTAAATCCCTAGAGAAAATCGTCGAATTTTATGGCAGAGACTTTTACCAAATCAGGGATGCAAACGGCGGGCCTCTTATGACGCTCGATCAATGGCAGGGTAAATACAATTCGAATGGCCTCGGTCTGGTTGCAATCCGCAATCAATTATTAAAATTACACGGCGGAGGAGTTCACTTCGGAGCACTTTAACGACAAATTTCTTACACAAAATATTAAACTTAATCATTGGTGATGCTGAAAATTAAAAATGAAGAATCCGTACGGCTATTTTTTATAAAAAAAGTCAATGCACTGCGTTAAATTCCGTTCTGTAATTAGCTAGATTTTATTTTACTTGGTTCTCGTCAATCTTTCGCAGCATAGGTTAAATGCAGTAATTGAATCAATTCTATATTATTGTATTATTTTCATATAAAATTTATATAAAAAATTCTGGTAATAGTGGTCAGGAATCCTTGCAAATGCTTATTTATAGCCTAAATTTTCTATGATACCTGAAACTTTCATGAAAGCCTTTTCCCGCGGTTTGTATGATAGCTTGGGCGGATCATTAGCAACTTTGCATAGACTACCGTCCTCAGGATTACTGCCACCAGGGCAGTAAGGCAAAATCTTATCAACAATAGGAATCATAAAGGCTAAGCTACAGTTATATTCCTCGCTCGCATCTAACGATACGTTAGCTAACAATGGTATTTTATTTAGGCTTGCCAAGTTAGTTGTGGCATTTTCATCATATTCATAACTAATGTTATTTAAAGTGGCTGTGAAGTTTTTAGGACCGACAAGCAACCGTTGGCTTCCACTGTTTTTAATATTCAAATCCACGATCCAATAATGCAGTCCTTGAGGGGCAATAGTTTGCGCATCAATAGAGTTGTCGAAAATTGTGCTCAAACGTATTATTGCGCTTTCAAACTGGACTGCCATACTTATTCCCATTGTTGGCAGCATCAAGACCAACAATAGAGCTAATGCACATATTTTCATTTAAAACAATCCTCCTATATATCATTAATATTACTATCAAAGAAAAAGCTTTCGGCTATTTCTGCAGACTGTAGAATCTCTCCTCCCATCGAAGACACCCTTCCTCCTCCTGGCAGCCGCAGACGCCGAGGCCCTCAAGCTCCAGGCCCGGCTGGAAGACCTGACCGTATGGCAGATGGTGAAGGTCAAAGAGAGCCGGAAGGGCTCCAAGACCTACAGCTACTGGATGGCATCCTGGCGCGAGGGCGGCAAGACGCGCAATGTGCACCTGGGGAGCGCCAGGAAGATGGATGCTGAGGCGGCCAGGCGGAAGGCTAGTGTGATGACGGCGGAGGATATTCTGGATATTTTGCCGAACCCGACGGCCATCCATGTGAGGGGGCATGGGTTCCGTTCTTTGAACATCAGCAGGGATAATTAGTATCGCCTGATTAACGGTCAGATATATCATCATGCAGTCAAACGCGGCGGTGACCTTTGTTGTTGGGGCATGAGAAGATGAAGACGGATTACGATACCATAGCAGATGCATACGCCCTCAGCCGACGGGTAAGTGAACATGTGATTGTCGAGTTGCAGTCATTCTGTTCCCTCACTCCCGTATCCAAGGTGCTGGAGGTCGGCTGTGGCACGGCCAACCACATCCATGCACTCATTGATTCAGTCGATTGTTCTGGCTGGGGTGTCGAGCCGTCCGAAGGCATGCGGCGGCATGCGCCGGTTCATGCCCGGCTCAATGTCTGCCAAGGATCGGCCGAGTTTATTCCATTTGAGGATGCTTTCTTCGACTTGTTGTTCTCGGTCAATGTCATCCATCATCTGCCCAGCCCACGGAAATATTTTGAGGAGAGTTTTCGAGTCCTCCGTCCTGGTGGATGGATATGCACGTTCACTGATTCGACTGAAATGATTCAGAGAAGGGAGCCGCTCTCGCGGTATTGGCCATCATCCGCTGAAGCGGACATCGCACGATACCCTACAGCCGTTGCGTTGCTCGATGCTATGGATCAAGTGGGCTTCATCAATATAACTTCTCGTGAGATCAAAAAAACATCGCGTATTGCCGATGCTACATCCTACCGTGAGAGGGCTTTTTCGTGCCTTCGGCTCATTGATGATGTTCAGTTCGAAGAAGGTCTTCGGCTGCTTGAAGAAGACCTGCGCAAAGGACCGGTGCGCGTAACATCGGAATACGTGTGCATATGGGGAGAAGCCCCAACGAAGCACTGCAGCGAACGGCTGCACGAAGGCAGCCGATGAGCTTGGTCATTGGAAAGAATAAAATATAAAAATATTAATGCTCAAAGGAAGCCCTCGGCGAACTGAAACGGTGAATTGATATGTGCAAGCTTATCTGCGCCGTTCCCTTCGAGGCAGATCCCAGGGACCCGCAGACCGTGTACGGCCTCGCCTTCGCCTACATGGAGCTAGGAGATGTGGAGCCGGCCCAGAAGCCCTTCCAAAAGGTGCTGGAGATGGAGGCACCCGAGAAGCTGCGCGGCCTGGCCAGGAACTGACGACATGGAGAATTGCTGCCCGAGAGCTCAAGGCCAAGGGGCCACGCATGGATGCGGTCTTCTATCTGCTGGATGCGTTGCGGCTGTTTCGCGGGAAGTAGCTGCAGGAGATCCGGGAGATCACTTTCGAGATCGGCATGTTACCGCCCAGAAGATCAGATTGCAGCAGTTCCTGGAGGACATCAAAGAAGGAGTGCCGCCTCGGGTGTTGGATGTTGAGCTGGAGGATGACCTGGTGGGAAGAGCCGTTCCCGGTGACAGAGTTATAGTCAATGGCGTCCTCAAATTCTATCCGAGGAGAGCTCAGGCGAGCAAGAGCACCGACTTCGACCTATTCTTTAAAAGCATCTCCGTGGAGAATATGGGCGTAGGAGTCTAAAGAAGGCCGAAAATGCAAGTCACATATCCCCAATGCAGAGCCCTGGCCGATAGGACCTCTGACCCTCCTCCCTTCCGGCGCACCAAATGTCCCCACTTCCAATCATTGCCATGAACGCCGCTACCATGCAAGGTGACCGGAAGAAGTGTATTCAGGCGGAGATGAGCGATTTCATTGCCAAACCGATCATGAAAAGAGAACAGGCGGAAATGCTCGCCCGGTGGTTGGCAATAACGACGAACGACCACCTGCAGATTCCCGTAAAACTCGGCATCGAACTCCAAGGACGTCCTGGACCCGATTAACCCTACAATCCGGATATGTTAAAAATTTATAATGGCAGTACAAATTTATAGTGGCAGTACATATCGTCATATTAGGGTGTTTCTGTGATGCGATTGGCTTTAGGTGCGTTTTTGCTTTTCGTTCTGCTATCTACTACTTCATCTGCAATCGAAGAAAATCCCCAGACGTTCAAAGATCATGCACAGCTCATGGGCATGAACTTGAGTGGCATGAACTTGTCTGGGGCCAACTTGAATCATTCTGAGCTGCACGGATCAGATCTTCGCGGGACAAACCTTAGCCGATCACATTTGAACCAATCCAGTCTCTTCGATGCCAAGCTTGCAGGAACAAATCTTAGCGGAGTAACTATGGTACAAGCAGACCTTCATGGCTCCGATCTCTCCCTGGCCGATCTAGGGGGTGCCAATATGCCTGTATGCAATTTGTTAGGCTCAAATATGACCCAAGCGAATCTATCAGGTGCATTCTTGGCGGGCTGCTACTTAACATGCTCAAATCTGGATGGTGCAGACCTATCGAGTTCATTTATGGATCAATCTTTTGCAGATCATTCAACTCTGGTTCGTGCTAACCTGAATAGAGCCAGCTTAGGGGGCGTGAAAATGAGCGATGCAAACCTGAGCGAAGCAAGCTTCATCAGAGCGTTCATGGATCGTTCTACCCTTCATAATTCCCAATTGGATGGTGCTAATCTGACCGGAGCAAGCCTGGTCGGGGCTAACCTGATTGATGCCTCCATATGCAATGCAGACCTCTCCGGGGCGGATCTCTCTGAATCACGCTGTTCGGGGGCGAATTTCTTTGGCTCCAGGCTGGTCAAATCAATTCTGGTCTTTGCCAATATGACCTGGACCAATCTTAGCGGATCGGACCTTTCCGGTTCGGTTATTGCAGGGTCCAATTTTTCACATTCCAATCTATCATATGCAGATCTCAGCGATGTCGATATGGAGGGGGCGAAGATGCACGAGGCAAGGCTTGTGAATGCCAAACTGAATCGAATAAATGCCTCGGGAATCAATATGGAAAAGGCAGACCTCACCCGGGCCGATCTTTCGGATGCGATTCTTGAAGACGCAAAGATGGATGAGACGAAGCTTGTGGGAGCCAGACTAAACGGAGCTGATGTCACGGAATCCAGCATGAAAGATGCAGATCTAAGGGGGGCAGATCTGACTGGAACAAGACTCGTGGGAACCAATTTGGCAAGTTCTAATATGAAGGGATTAAAAATGCCCCGCGCAAATGCCATGAGCGCAAAGATGAGCTGGGCTGATCTGAGCGACAGCCGCTTGTCGTCGAGCCAGCTTTCAAGGGTGGAGTTCTGTGGAACTAACCTGAGTGATGCTGATTTGAGCGATGCTGATCTGACCAGGGCCTATATGATGAGTGCGAATCTAACTGGTGCAGACCTGAGGCGTGCGGACTTATCTTATTCAGACCTTACTAATGCCAGGCTTAAAGGTGCCAATCTGAATTCGGCAAAACTTGACTATACAGCCTTAAATGGGGCGGACTTGACCGGGGCAGATTTGGTTTTAGCCAGGCTGCAAGGGTTGAACCTTGTCGATGCAAATTTCTATCGATCCAAATTGGAGGGCGCTACGCTACAGGGACCCATGCTCATCCAGAACGTCAATTTGAGCAAGTGCAACCTCACGAATTCCAGGCTGGAGTTGATAATGCTGAAGAATGTGAGTCTGGCATGGACAGATCTAAGAAATGCTGACCTTTCCATGATCATGATGATGAACGTGGACTTTGACGGAGCTAACCTGGAGCACATAAAATACGACGAATTCACTTTGCAGAATCTTCTTAATTCCAGGCTGAACAAAACCAGCATGAGCGAGGATTTAAAGAAAGATTTGGATAGGCTGCGGGGCCAAACGATTGGACAATCTTAGGTGAGATAGATGGCTCGCGTGATAAATTCAAAGATCTGGGTGAGATTTATCATCCCTATCTTTATCCTCATAGGTTTGCTCCATACCGTCCTTGCATCGGGAAACGATATCTCAGAATTAAGAGAGCGTATATTCTCATTTGAGGACTCCAAAATAACTGTTCAAGACCTGGCTTTTTACCTTGTCACCCATAACTATGATGCGATACCCAGAGATGGTTACGTGGAGCTACAGCTTGATGGAGAAAGTTATCGGCTTGTCCCTAATGGAAACGCGCCTGGAGTATGCGATATTTATAGCTTAAGTGTTTCGGTTTAAATATAGCTAAGAATCCAGCATACAGAACGCCTCACGGGAGTGCTTCTTGGCCATCTACGCCAGACGCTGCCTCTAAACCTGGTTTTACTTCTTGAGCTCCTTAGCCGGCCTTGAGCCACCTGGCAGAGAGATATCCTTTACACCCATCCTCACGCTCTCGAATCTCCGCCTCACAGCTACTCCTCCAGGCAGAACGTCGCCGGCCACCGCCCTTCCTCGCGCTCCTCTGGCCCGTTCTCCTCCAGCATCCTCTGTATCATCCACTCCACCTCCGCCGGGCCGGGCGTGGAAGACCTCCGCCAGGATCTCCTATAGTCAGTCTGGAGTTCAATGACTCTTGGATTGACCGCTCTCCAAGTCCCCTGTCTCTACTGCCGCCTCCTTGAGCGGCTCCTGTTCAGTTTCCAAAAGTCCTTTCGCCAAACGTTCGCATTGACCAGTCCGCCTCGTTCCCCCATCTATTGAAGCCTTTATAGTCTGACCCCCAAGTCGCATCTGTGAGAGAGTTTCCTGTTTCATATAGAGATTCACACGTACCTGGTGGAGATCCAGTCCTTTCTGGCCCAACGATCGTTCTATCTTCCAGGATCCTGAACCTGTCTTCCTCAACAACTCGATCCAAAAGCACCTCTTTATGATTGTTGTCATAGATTACAAGCTCAATGATGGCATCATAGCTGCCTGCACGGGCTGTCTCTAAACGCGTCTGAAGAGCGCTGCCTTTTCTGAACCACTCGGGATCGATTATTCTTTTGCTCTTGATATCCGGCGTTAGCGGATCGCCCCCGTTAGGTCGCACATAGAATTTTACAGTGAACTCTGCATTGGGTGGGCAATCAATACGCCTCACCTGGACATCCGCTGTTATCGTTTGGGGTGCAGTGTAATCTCCTTTGCTTATGCAGTAGGCTGCGATCTCCCCTGTGCAATCTGGTGTGCCTTCACTCATGCAATCGCAGCCGTCGTCATCCGTGCATCTCTTGGCCGGAGAATATTGGTTACAGTCCTTTATCGTCTCTGTATATGTTGTACAATCTGCTCTCTGGTAATTCCGAACTACCTTGTTATCCTGACAACGACAGCTGCCAATAGGTCCTTCAGTGCATTTTTGGCCGTTGCCGTCAGAATCATCTGAGCCATCTGAATCGTCCGAATCTGGGCACGCTATTGGTGTTGGATAATGGCCTTTACTTCTCAGCTGCCACAAAGCGTCATTCATCCAGGTTCCAGGGAACTGATAACACCTCCCCACTGCACAATCATGGAGAGTTGCATATTCATCGGCTCGCACAAAGATTCTTGAACCGGGAGAATAATCAGGCGTTATCAGAGATGCCGGCTCTACTCTCAGGACATCGATTAAAACGTAATTATTATTGCTGGTAGGGCCTGCCATATGTACGCGGGTCACTCTTCCTTGTACAACGAGATCTATAGCGCCGTTAGTCGGTTCAGGAACATCATCAGGCTCTGAACTGGATCCACAGTTCCCTCGATAAAAATCCCATTCTTCGCAAACAGTTCCATCATGCAAGATGCAGTAACCAGTTTCACCGGCAGGAGTCTGCCTGATTTCTATTCTCCCGCCCTGTGCCTCACAATAAACGGCTGCGGGATTGGGCATACCGATAACCGGCTCCGATCGATCTTCGTATATGTTCCTGAACTCCTCAGAATCCTGCGGGTAATTATTCATTTCCGGCAAGGTTCCTAAGTACGGTTCGTATTGGGATAACTGACCCTCCAGATTCTCGAGATTGAGGTCTTCAAAGCCTTCCAGCGGATTTAAGCCCGAAGCGATGCCTATAGTCAGAGCCAAAAGAATGGTCAATGATGGTACGGCAACAAATTCGAAAGGTGCTCCATTATCTAGCTTTATTCCGGAGAGAATTTTATTAATAATTTCTTTAAACAACAATATCCCCCCTAAGACATATCATAGGCATGCAATTGTATGCATTAATCTATTTAATTTTAATGGACTATTTTGCTAATTAGAAACATACTGAACTGATCAGATATATGAGGCGGAAGATCAATATTGAAAGTTCACGCTGCTGATTGGTCCAAGTTCTTCACAAAGAAGAGCTGGAAGAGTTCGACAATCCCCATCTGGTGCCTGCAGGAAGGCCCTGAAGAGAGACGCTCGGGAGCTGTCCCGCGATGCTCGAGCCCTGCAGAAGGCCGCCCGTGCCCCAGCTGCCTGCCTGTAAGCGCAAAGGCTGCAAGGAGAGGCGGAGGCGGCACTGGTGCAGACCGAGGTCCTCAAGCTCCAGGTCCGGCTGGAAGACCTGACCGTATGGCAGATGGTGAAGTCAAAGAGAGCCGGAAGGGCTCCAAGACCTACAGCTACTGGAAGGAATTAAGCGCAATATGTCTCGTATCGCTCACGATCATGCTGGCTGTCCCGGCGGTCAGCGCGTCGAATGCCTCGATATCTGATCTGAAGTCCACAGTATCCGCCTTCGAAGACGCCCACATGAATGCGGAGGACCTGGCCTTCTATCTGGCAACCCATAACTTCGATGCCAGGCCAAACGGCGGCCATGTAGAAGTCAATTTAGGCGGCAGCATCTGCAAGCTCACGCCCAATGGCTCGGCCCCTGGCCTCTGCTCCATTGAAATCTGAATACGAGATCGCCCTTCTGGCGTTAGAGGGGCATCCTTCCCGGCCATTCCTTCCTCTTTTCAGCTCATGATTCGAGGTATTCTTTACTGAACGCAATTTGCTCTTCTACCATCGCAGCCTGCGCCGCCTGGTGGCCATTGAGCTGAAGCTGAGCAGCTTCGACGCCGCCTACAAGGGCCAAATGGAGCTGTATTTGCGCTGGCTGGACAGATACGAGCGCCGGCCGGGAGAGGAGCTGCCCATTGGGCTTATCCTGTGCGGCGAGAAGAATCGGGAGCAGATCGAGCTCCTGCAGCTCGACCGGGGCGAGATCAGGGTGGCCGAGTATCTGGTGGAGCTGCCGCCAAAGGGATTGCTGGAGGCCAAGCTGCACGAGGCCATACGGCTGGCGAGAGGGCAGGTGGAAAGAAGCTCAGAGACCTGAAGGGGATGCCTGGCCTGGGGTCAAGGCCGGGCGGTGCGATGAAAGCGCCTTGCGGGATCCTGCCCCCCGTTCCCTCTGCCCCCTCTGGATTACTGCGCGGCAGCGGTCTCCCGCCGCGGGGTGTCAGGCTCTTGCAGGACTGCTGCCCCTGTTACGAGAGTCGCGCCATGTGCCTGTGATCAACTCATAACTAGAACCAAGTCCTTTATCTATTTCAACCGAAAACTGTATTATCTATAACGATTAGATAGGTAGCTTG
>CAYXSJ010000103.1:0-9284 GCA_964467095.1 uncultured Methanotrichaceae archaeon | reverse complement strand
ATCTCTCTGCTCGCAGCTCCCCCAGCGCCCTCTCCACCCAGCTTCGCCTCCCGGCCAGCCGCTCTTCTCCCGCCGCAATCCTGGCCCAACGATCCTTGATCATGCGCGCTGTCTCCGCGGGCGCCGGGCCGCCCGTGTTGGCCCGCAGGGCTACATTGCTCTTGGGATCTAATGCTCTCTCCAGGTCTGCTGCAGAAAAGCCGCGCTCGCTGGCTCGATAGCCGGCGATCTCAAGGGCGATCTCATCCAGCTCGGCCATGTTTGGCCTGCCGCCTGAGGCAGCAATGCGGCCCACGATTCTGTGCGCTGTCCGAAAGGGCATCCCAGTGATGCGCACCAGGGAGTCGGCGATCTCAGTCGCCGTGGAAAAGCCCGTGCCTGAACTCGTCTCCAGCCGTTCCAGGTTGAACTTGAGAGAGGAGACGCAGCCGTCCAGGATGCGCACAGTGCTTCTAGCCCAGTCCATTCCCCGCCAGAGGTGTGGGGTGACCTCCTGTAGATCGCGGTTGTAGCTGAGCGGCAGGCCCTTGCAAATGGAGAGCGCAGAAATGAGGCTTCCCAAAACCGAACCTGTCTTGCCGCGGGCCAGCTCTGCCGTATCCGGATTTTTCTTCTGGGGCATAATGGAGCTGGTGGAGGCGTAGAGGTTGTCCAATTCCAGGTAGCCGAACTCGGAGGTGGACCAAATAACCAGCTCCTCTGCCAGGCGGCTGAGGTTTACCATCAAAATGGACAGGTCTGCCAAGACCTCCAGGATGAAGTCGCGGGTGGACACGGCGTCCATGCTGTTTTCTACCAGGCCCTCAAAGCCTAAGAGATGGCTGGTCCTCTGCCGGTCGATCTTAAAGCCGGTGGAGGCAAAGGCCGCCGCTCCCAGAGGGCTCTGGTTAACCCGCACGTAGGCATCCTCCAGGCGGGAGAGATCCCGTCCGGCAGCATCGGCATGGGCCAGGAGATGATGGGCTAAAGTGGTGGGCTGAGCATGCTGGGTGTGAGTAAAACCGGGGATGACCGTCTCTGTATGCTTTTCCGCCAGCCTGACCAGCGTTGCCACCAGCGAGAGCTGCTCCGCCATCAGATCCAGCATTTCTGAGCGCAGGGCCAGCCGGATGCAGGTTGCCACCTCGTCGTTCCTGGATCGGCCGGTGTGCATTCTGCCTCCCTCCGGGCCGACCTGTGCCAGGATGTGCGCCTCAATGGCCTCATGCACATCCTCGCCCGGCCCCAATGCCTGCGGACCCTTTTCTATGAGATCGTCAAGAGCTGCCATGATCTTCGAGCAGGCCTCTCCTGAGATCAGGCCCTGCTCCTTGAGCATTACCAGGTGGGCTCTATCCACCAGCAGATCGGCCAGAAAGATCCTCTCGTCTGCCTTTCGGCTGGAGAGATAGTCCAGGATATCCTGTCTGCATTCGCCCAAACGTTGGTCGCGGAACATATCAACTCATTTATGTTGTATAGTTGGCATTTACATTCACGTACTCATGAGTCAGATCGCAGCCAAAGCCACGTGCGCTGGCATTGCCCAGGGCGAGGTCGATATTGATGGTAATAGTATCCCCTTTCATGATCTCTTTGGCCTGATCAAGGACGCCATCCATAATGCTGCCCTTTTCTACCAGCGAGACCTTGAGCGTTGCCCCTTCAGGGCTCTTTCCCTCCAGGCCCAGCGTGATCCTGGCAGGATCCATCTCCGCGCCCGAGTAGCCCACGGCACAGATGATGCGGCCCCAGTTGGGATCGGCTCCGTAGACTGCTGTCTTGACCAGGCTGCTCCTGGCTACGGCCTTGGCTGCCAGCCGGGCATCTTCCTCATTGAGGGCTCCACGAACGACCGTCTCAAAGTACTTGCTAGCGCCCTCGCCATCGCGCGCCATCATGCGCGCCAGCTCCATGCAAACGTACCTCAGAGCTTGCCGGAAATCCGTTTCCCGACCTTTGGCTTTTCCCGTAGCCGTGAGGAGCACAGTGTCATTGGTGCTGGTGTCCCCGTCCACAGTGAGCATATTGAAGCTGTCTTTCACGGCATCGGCCAGACATTCGTGCAGCACTGAAGCAGGAAAATCCGCGTCCGTATAAAGGAAGCAGAGCATGGTGGCCACATTGGGCTCGATCATTCCTGCCCCCTTGACTATGCCGGCCACGCGCAGGCCCTCATGCTCAACAGCGATCTCCTTTACGCGAGTGTCCGTGGTCATGATGGCCCGCTCCGCCTCCGCGCTGGCTTCACCGTCGCTGCGCAGCCTTGATTTGGCCTGCTCGAACAGCCGGGAGATGAGCGGCAGATCCATGTAGCGGCCGATGACCCCTGTGGAAGCCACGCCGATCTTCTTCTCATCAGTTCCCAGAAAATCGGCTAAAAGTCGGGCCATGGATCTGGCATCCTCCATGCCCCGCTGGCCGGTGTAAGCATTGGCGCAGCCGCTGTTGGCGATGACGCCATCCAGATGGCCGCCTGCCAGATTCTGGGCAGTGACGTTTAGAGGCGCTGCTCTCACCTTGTTGGTGGTGAACATGCCTGCTACAGCTCCGGATGCGGCGATCAGTGCCAGGCCGTACTTTCCCTGGCGCACGCCAGAAGCTCGCACGCCGGGAACTGCACAGATGCCCCCCTCAATCCTCTGCACGCTGCATCCCCAGACCGGATATGATGTCGCCCCTGGTCACAATGCCCACCAGCCGTCCATCCTCCACCACCGGCAGCCGGTTGATGCGGTGGTGGGTCATGATGCCTGCAGCCTCCTCAATTGAATCATCCGGCCCCACCTCATGCAGGTTTTTGCTCATAATATTGCCAACCTTCTTCTTGGGAATCTCCTCCAGGCTGGCATGCATCCGTTCCCACTTCACCAGATCTCGAAATGGAATCTCGAAGACCTCGAAGGGGCTGGGAAGCCAGAGACCGCCTTCCTTCTCTTCCACCGATAAAAGGCGCAAAAGGTCCGATTCCGATACAACGCCCACCAGCGTCTCTCCGTCCAGAACCGGCATGCCGCTGATCTTATTCTCGCGCAGGAGACGGGCCGCCTCACTTACAAGAGCCTCTGCCTGGACAGTGACTGGCTTGACATTCATAACATCTCTGACTTTCATTTATTTCACCTGATTTTCACCTATTAATTCAGGGCGACATGCCTGGGAACCACAGGCCGGTCTTCTCATCAAGGCCAGCCATGAGGTTCATGTTCTGAATGGCCTGGCCGGACGCTCCCTTCACCAGATTGTCAATGGCGGATATGACCACGAGTCGATCGCTTCCCTTCTCCGGCTCAAAGCTTATGTCGCAAAAGTTGGAGCCGCGCACTGAGGACAGCTTGGGAATGCTGTCTGCCATGCGAACGAAAGGAGCGTTCCTGTAAAACTCGCGGTAGATCGAAGCCACCTGGTTCTTATCCTGCAGCGTCTCCTCGGCGCCGGGGCGGGCGAAGACATGGGCTGTGGTGAGGATGCCCCGCACTGAAGGGATGACGTGTGGAGTGAAGTTCACTTTTATGCCTGGCGAGAGGCGGGAGAGCTCCTGCTTGATCTCCGGGACGTGCCGGTGCGTTGTGAGCTTGTATGGTATGACGTTTTGCGACATATTGGGGTAATGAGAGGTCTCGGTCGGCTCCACTCCCGCGCCGGAGATGCCCGACTTGGAGTCATAGACCACACGCTCCACCAGACCTGCTTTGGCCAGCGGGGCCACGGCCAGGATAGCTCCCGTGGGATAGCAGCCGGGATTGCCCACCAGCTTGGCCTGTGCCACCTCAGGATGAAGCTCGGGCAGGCCGAAGACCGCATCGCGGGGAGCGCGATGCACGGTGTTATAAGTCTTCTCGAAGACCTCTGTGGGCAGACGGTAGTCGGAAGACAGGTCGATGACACGCGTGCCGGCATCCAGGAGATCGGGCACCCAGTCCATGGCGGTGCCGTGAGGAACCGCGGTAAATACAATGTCGCAGCGCTGCGCAGCCTCTTTGGCATTGAGCGCCTCAAAGCTCTGAGAATAAATGCTCTTTAAGTGAGGATGAACCGTTGTTACGCTCTTTCCCGCCAGCTTTCTGGAGGTGACGGCAACTACCTTGACCTCGGGATGATTTGCAAGGAGGCGCAAGAGCTCCCCACCGGTGTAGCCCGAACCACCGACAATTCCTACATCTATCATAAAAGCCCCCACGAGCTAATGATATAAATTCACAACGCCCTTAGCGGCAAAAGGAAGCGGAAAGCTTCTCCAGGCCCAGCGCGGCATTCTCAATTCTCTCCCTATCTTCCAGCGCGGCCAGCCAGCTGTTCGGGATCCAGGAGGGCCCAAGTGCCGCGCCGATGAGGGAGCCGGCGATGGAGGCAATGGAGTCGGTGTCCCCTCCGCTGCTGGCGGCCATGATGAGTGCCTCCTGCGGCTCAAACTGGAGGAAGCAGTAGAATGCGGCTGGTACGGTCTCCAAGGCCAGCGGGGAGTTTCGGATCAGGCCCAGGGCGTCCTCCGGCTGCAGGTCCAGGAGTGTGCCGACCCAGAGAAGCCTTTCAGCAAAATCGGTATCCAGGCGGCTGGCCTGGGAGGCGGAGTTCCTCAAGATCATCTCTTTGGAAAAGCCATTCAAAGCGAGGGCCACGCCTACGGCAACGGCCACGGCAGCTGCCCGGGCGGCGGCGGATGTGTGAGTAGGCAGGCTCTGCAGATCGGCATAGCTCTTGACGATGTTGAGATCACAGTTGTAGAGAAGGCCTATGGGCGCGGCGCGCATGGCACAGCCGCATGTGGGAATAGCCAGGCCCGACTGCTGCCATGGTGTCCCGGCGATCATGCTCTCTACGGCGGAGCGAGTGGCAAAACCCACCCCGCGGTTGAGCCTCTCGTCCAGCGCCCAGGCAGTTCCCCAGGTGATGAGCTTTTCAGCAAACCGGTCTGCAGAAAAGCCGGAGGCCTCAATCATCGACTCGGCCAAAAGCAGCGTCTCTTCAGTGTCGTCTGTGAACTGGCCGGCAGAAAGTCCGGTATGAAAGTGGCCCTCGGGAGCCGGCATCATCTCACGAACGGGGCCGAATTTAGAGCTGATCTCCCGGGCAGTGTAGCCCTCCGTGGGCATTCCCAGGGCGTCGCCCACGGCCACGCCCAGAAGACAGCCGCGGAAGCGGTCCAATAAATCCATGGGCATATTTTTAGGTGGCATGGGACTAATAACCATCGGAATTAGGCACTTCCTGGAGCCGGCCAAAGGATTATTGCGCCCATCACCCACTATGACTCTCGTGGACACTCACATCAACTCGCACCTTAAAGCCTGGGATAAAGACTACGCCAGCCGGGGACGCCTCTGGGGAGGCGGAGTCAAGGATCTGCCACTTCTGCCCGAGGGCTCGGCTGTCCTGGAGCTTGGCTGCGGTGACGGCAAGACCCTCTCGGCCATGCCAGGCGACTGGAAAATCATCGCCCTGGATGTCTCCCTGGAGGCCCTGCAACTCGCCCGCAGAGTGCGAGGAGATGTCAACCTCATCCTGGCCGATGCCAGTCGCTTGCCCTTGCAGGGCGAAAGCTTTGATGCGCTCTTCACCTTCCATGTGACCGGCCACCTGCTCTCCAGCGGCCGCTGCGCTCTTGCCTGCGAGGCGGCGCGCCTGCTCGTGACCGGGGGAAGGCTTTTTTTCCGGGATTTCAGCACGCAAGATATGAGGGCGGGGCAGGGCGAAGAGGTGGAGCCGGGAACATTTCAGAGGGGAGAAGGCATTCTCACCCACTACTTCTCGGAAAGCGAGGTCAAGGAGCTTTTCTGCGACCTGCGGCCCATCTCCATCGGCACGCACTGCTGGAAGCTGCGCATAAAAGGAAAGGACCTTATGCGCTCCGAGGTGGAGGCGGTCTTCCTCAAGAGCTGATGTCCGGGAACTGGAACTGATCGGGCATGAAGTTGGTGGCATCGGCCTTGTAGAGGTCCAGCTCCAGGATGGTGTACTCTATTTCTTCACCAACGTCCTTTGTCTCGAAGAGCATGGGGGCGTTGTAGCGATAATAGCCGTAAACATTGTCAAACTTCCCCTCTCCGGCATTCCAACCGTCTCCTATGGTGAAGTAAAGGCCGTATTCTCCATCCTCAATGCCGTTTACCTCTAGCGCATCCTTGGCGCGCAGATAGACGGCCAGCTTGGGCTTCACTTTCCTGTCGGTAAGCACGGCCACAGTGTCCATGGTCCAGTTGTTGTAGATGACCAGCAGGCCATATCCATCGCGGTGCATATCGCGGATGTAGGTGCCGGTCTCGGGACGGTCGGATGACTGCGAAACAGACAGAGAGCATAAGATGAAAATCGCGAACATAATGGCAAGCATAGGACGCATTAACCATAGAGTCATACTTGAATAGAGTTAAGCTTTTCTGGAATATGTTCATGATCAATGCGAAACCCTCCACCTATGCGCTCTAAATATACCTCACAATCAGCGGCAGCATCAGCACCCCCATGGCATGCGTCCTGTGGATGCCGGCTATGGGGGCAATCAGGCCCACCACCGTGGACAGGAAGAAGATGAACAGCCCGAAGATCCCAGTGAAGGCATAGGCCATGGCCACTAAAAAGAGCAGCACCCCCAGGCAGAGCAGCCGGTAGTTGAGCCGGGATATGGCCTTTCCTGCCAGGCGCGCCGCATCGATGCAGGCCAGGTAGGATGCCACCGCCACTATTATCACTATTATTATCATCTGGGCCAGTGCCTCCTGGTCAAGAGTCATCAGCTCCTGAATGGCAGCGGCAGCGCCGCTCCTGGGCTTGTCTATCACATAAAGTGCCACGAGCGAGAAGAGAGCGTTGGCAGTGTTCACTCCTGCAATGGAGACCAAAAACTCCTCCGGCCCGGGAGTGACTCCCAGGCGTGCTGTGATCGCGGCCACAGATGGCGAGACACCGGGAATCCAGGCCACCACCGATCCTCCCAGGCCGCCGGAAAAGACCGCTTTGGCTAGGGCTCCGGATGAGATCTTGATCTTGCTCTCCTTTTGCTCTGGAATCTCCGTATCTGTGGAAAGGCTGAGCAGCAGGGAGGAGGCGCCGAAGATGCCGGACAGGAGGGGCAGAAGCACTTGCGGCTCCAGTCCTAAAGGCGAACTTAGCAACTCCTCATGATCAAAGGCGAATGTGCCGAGAAGGCCGGAGGTTATGAAGAGCAGAGCGGATATGGCCTTGTACTTGTAATGCACCCAGGAGCCCTGTCCCTCAATCCACGGGCCTCTCTCAGACCTGATCATCATGAGAGCGATGGCCAAAAGCAGAATGCCCACATATTTCGTGAGGTAATCGTAGTAGCTGGAGACGATCCAGGAGAGCGGGATGATCAGGAAAAGGGCAAATAAGATAGATCCCGCGCTGCCCAGGGCCGAGAGCCGCACCGCTTCGATTGCTCTTCCTTCCAGCATGAGCCGCTGGCCTGGCAGGACCGTCAGAGCCGTCTCGGAATCGGGTGCGCCCAGGAAGACGGCAGGAATGGCATCAAAGAACGTCTGAGAGATGCTGGCAGCCAGAATGATGCAGGCCATCTGAAAGGGCGATAATCCCCAGGCCAGGAGCTGGGGCGAGACGGCCAGCAGCATGGCGGCAAAGTTGTTCAGGTGCAGCCCCGGCGTGAGGCCGCTGCCGATTCCCAGAGCAAAACCAAAAGCTATGCAAGCGGCAAGGGTTATGTCGATCATTACACTTCGCCACGTTTTTTAGGTAGTTCCATCAATATCTTACTTTTGGTACGAACTATTAGTCCGCAAATTGCCTATCCTCTTTCATCTAACGTATTTGGCCTGGTGCAATCTTGCTGCAAAGGAAAGATACGTGCGCTTGATATGCGCGCTTGCCGCACTGGGCCCGGGCTTTGGAAAACCCTTAAATACTGGTGCATTTACGATCTACATATTCCGCACAGGGATAATGATGCCCTGGGCGCATGAACCAAATTTAGGTTCGAACGCGCGCTTGACGCGTGAGTCGGCCCAAAAGGGGCCATGCGGAGGATTAAAATGACATTTGAAAAGACAAACCCAAGGATAGTCCGTCTTATCGGCGACCTAAAGGCGGTCTCACGCGAAAGCGGCGCTCCCCTCTGGCGCGATATCGCCAAGAGACTGGAGAAGCCCAGTCGCAACTACGCTGCTGTAAACCTCAGCAAGATCAATAGGCATACTCAGCCCAATGATACCGTGCTTGTGGCCGGGAAAGTGCTGGCTACCGGCGATCTGGAACACAGCGTTACCGTGGCAGCACTCAATTTTAGCAGCCAGGCCATGTCCAAGATCCGGGCAGCAGGCGGCAAATGCCTGGCAATTGAAAAGCTGATGTCTGAGCACCCCAAGGGATCGGGCATAAAGATTTTGAGGTGAAGCAATGATCGTAGTAGATGCAACTGGATTGGTCCTTGGACGCCTGGCAAGCGTGACCGCTAAGAGCCTTTTGGCTGGCGAAGAGGTCAAGATCGTCAATGCCGAGAAGACACTCATTACAGGCGGAAAGGATTACATTTTCGAAGATTATGGGCAGACGAGGGCCCGTGGCCATAAGGAGAGAGGTCCCTACTTCCCCCGCCGGCCAGAAATGATACTCAAGAGGACAGTGCGCGGCATGCTTCCCTACAAGATGAGGCGGGGAAGAGATGCGTTCTCCAGGCTGCGGATATATGTGGGCATACCCAGAGAACTCAAGGAAATGAAACTGGAGCAACCGACCGCCGCTAAGATGAGAACCGAGAGCAATAACAAATATATCGAGCTTGGGGCCTTGAGCCGGAGACTCGGCGCAAACTTCTGAAGGGCTTGCTATGAAGATAATTAATACCTCGGGTAAGAAGAAGACGGCAACTGCAAGGGCCACATTAAAGGAAGGAAAGGGCGTTGTGCGCATCAACAAGGTGCCCTTAGATATCTTAGAGCCACGCCTTGCCAGACTCAAGATTCAGGAACCCGTTCAGATCGCAGGAGATCTGATTAAAGCAATGAATATCGATGTCGTAGTCGCTGGCGGCGGAACCATGGGACAGACTGATGCTGTCCGCACTGCCATCGCCAAAGGCATCGTGGAGTGGACTGGCGACACAGGACTGAAAGAGGCATTCTCCGAATATGACCGAAATCTCCTTGTCAGCGATCATCGGCACAAGGAGAGGAAAAAGTTTGGCGGACTTGGTGCCAGGTCTAAGTACCAGAAATCCTACAGGTGAAACTGCTTGATTCCAGTCAGGTGCTTTTCCTGTGGCAAAGTGGTCTCCAATGTCTGGGAGGAATACCGGGAGCGCATCAAGACCGAGCCTCCCGGCAAAGTCATGGATG
>CAYXSJ010000102.1:1177-9421 GCA_964467095.1 uncultured Methanotrichaceae archaeon | reverse complement strand
GCACAATATCGTGATTGCCGGGAGCAATGATCACTTTTATGCCCTTTCGTATGCCATTGAGCCACTGGGCCGCAGCTTCGTACTGGGCATATATGTCCATGATGGCCAGGTCGTTTTGTTGACCGGGATAGATGCCAACCCCGTCCACCAGATCTCCGGCAATCACTATGTACTGCACCTGAGAGGCAAGGCCGGAAGGATCATCCACCTCGCCATTCAGCCACTGGAGAAACCTCTGCCAGGCATCAGCCATGAAATACTTGCTTCCCACATGCAGATCCGAGAGAAGCAGAGCACATCCGCTTCCATTCTCCAGAGGGGCAGTTTGATTGGGGATATCCGGCCAGAGCAAAGACTTGACAAAGAGACGTCCATTGCCGTCGGAAATGCCCGTGACGCCTATGACCTCATCTGTTATAATGAGACCCGACTGCTCGTAGACCTCAGCATCCTTTTGAATGACGGCAATTATCAAGCCGGTGGGATCTTCCAGCTCGATTACGCGATTGCCTTTGGCAGTGGTTCTAACATCCATGACCATGCCGATAAGCGATACCTCACGACCTGTTGTGCTTTTGCCCAGGGACTCGATGGGCCGGGAGCTGAGCCGTCGAGATAGAATCTCCCTGAGTTTTGAGTACCTATCGCGAAAGTAGTGAACGAAATCGTTGTAATCGCCAACGCACGTAGACCGGCCGGTTATGTCGCATTTCAGTTCTACAGACGAATCCTGCAAGCAGGGAAAAGATGAGGTGGGCTGGGAAGAGAGGGGTGGCGAAGGCAGGGATAGCGACGAAGATGATGAAAGCGAGGACGGCACATGCTTTGAAGATGAATCAAGATGGCATGTGACCATGGTGGTCCCGATTACGGCCACTGATCCATCCATGCTGCTGATGATGCGCCGCAACAGCTCCTCTTTGCTCCCGGAATAGCGGCAGATGATCTCCAGGGCCTCCGGCTCCAATTGATAGCCCTGCTCGGCTAACCTCTGCACAATCTCTCTGCCGGCCGCTTTGCTCTGGCGAATGCCACGAGGCAATATCTGCTGCATCGAAAGGAGTATAAGAGCCTACCAACTGATAAATCTGGTTGATGAAGATCGCAGAGTGGTTTGACAATTTGCCTCTCCCGGGCCTGGTCAAGGACATAATTTTCGTGGTTGTGGTAGTTGGCGGCATATCCCTGCTATCTCAACTGGTATTGGGCCTCTGGACGCCTATGGTTGCCGTGGAATCGGGAAGCATGGTGCCGAACCTCAATATTGGAGACATAGTGGTTGTTCAGGGAGCATCGCGCACGGATGTGATTCCCTGGGACGAGGCAGAGAAAACCGGCTATACGGCCTTCAATAATCCGGGGGATGTCATACTCTACAGGCCCTACGGCAAGGCGAGCATGAACCTCCTGGACCAGTTTAAGATGCTTCTGGGATTTGCTCCAGGCAAAGAGAAGGCCACGCCCATCATTCACCGCGCTCTGCAATATGTGAACGCAGGAGAGCCCATGTGGGAAAGCGGCCCTGCTGCACCCTTCTCCGGCTATATCACTAAAGGAGATCACAATGAGGTGATCGACCAGATGGCTGGCCAGATCTTCGGCACGGCCAATGCATCCTACATCGAGACGCACCGGAGCGAGATGATGAATGTAGGCAGTGATGTATACCTGGATAAGAATACTGGGCTGCTCATTTACAGGACCAATAACGGTACCTTTGTAGGCGAAGGTATCAGCTTCCTGACGCCCGTAAAAGAGGAATGGGTCATTGGAGTGGCAAGGGCCAAAATCCCGCTGGTAGGCTACGTAAGGCTTCTGCCCAATATCATATACGATGAGATCAAAAAGATCATAAGCTAGGCTTTTTGGCCTGCATCGCAAAATGATCCTGGTGAAAGGGCAATAGATCCATAACCTGCAAGAGATCCAGCCCTTGCAGATTTTTCATCTCTGACTTAAGAACTGCCTCAGGGAAAGCTGTGACATCTACAGAGCGCGTCTTGAGCATGAAGATCAGATCGCCGCCGGGCTTTAAGTAGCGGGCGCAGTTTCCTGAGGCGACCAAGGCCTGACTGCGCTGAGCTATGTCCTGATAGACCATGTCTACCGGCTCGACAAGAAAAGCATAATCCTCAGGCCGGGCAGCATCGGCAAGGATGGGCACAATGTTTTTACGCCTCTCACAAAGCCGGACCAAATCGCGCATGGAGCGAGGCGAAAACTCCACGGCATAGACCAATCCATTGCTAACGATATCGCTGACGTGGCTGACTGTGGTGCCCGTGGCTGCCCCCAGATAGAGAACAATAGCATCGCGTGCCAGTACAGGCCGCGTGCTGCGCGCCTTGAGCAGAAGGGCAGCAAGCTTGGAGCGGAAGGGGTCCCAGAGCCGGTAGCCTTCCAGGATGCGTTCTCCATAAACTGGCACTACGTCATTCGATCTGGTAGCCAGCCTCTTCTGCCCCTCCACCTCCAAGATAAAGACTCCGGGTGAAATCTCCTCAGGAGGCATGTAAATTTTGGCCTCTAGAGCTCTTTGCCCATGGATGTCGTGGTGAGTTTGACATGCTTTACGCCCTTTAAAGACATCATCTTCTCGGCGGCCTTTCTCACATCCTGGCCCTCGCCCCGCAGGACGATTACCTCCAGGCAGTTGTCGTGGTCCAAATGGACATGCAGGCTGGACTGGATAATGCTTCCAGCTTCGTGCTGAATTTCCGTCAGGTTATCCACCAGACCCCGTTGACCATGAGAGTAGACGAGGGTAATGACTCCCACCCTCTCTCCCTGCACATCGCTCATCCACTCATAATGGACAATGTAGTTTCTGATAGCATCTCTGATGCCCTCCGAACGCGAGGAGTAGCCGCGCCGCAAGATTATCTCGTCAAACCGGGAGAGCAGCTTCTCCGGCAGCGAAACACCGATCCTCATTAATTCCTGTTCCATATATAATCGCGGTCAATATACGGATATTATTTAGTAATAAACTTAATGGAGAAAAATGGCAAAAGCCAAGCGCTTAGGAATCCAATGAACCATAAAGGTTTTCCCCTGGCAGAGCAAGAAATGAGAGCAATATGTCAGATATCGCTATCATCGGCGAGAGGACCTTTCTCTTCGAGAAGCTCTTTGCAGATTTAGGAGTAAGCTTTCAGTTTGTTTCTCCCGCCATTCTGGGCAGCCCCTTTCTGCCCAGATTCAAGGCAGTCATGATTCCCACGGGCTTTGCCAATCAGGAGTACTCCAAAACACTGCCCGCACTGCAGAGGATGAAGTCGAATATATCAGACTTTGTGAGAAATGGTGGAGTGCTGACTGTCTTCGGTCCGATGGTGCCCGAGCATGACTATGACTGGCTGCCCGTGCCGCTTCGCTATGTCTGCGAGCTTGGCTCCCGGAGCGTTGCTCCCTCCGGAGATGAGTGCTCCTGTTTGCTCTGCACCAGTACGCCGGAATGTGACGGCTACCTAATTCCGGGCGAAGGCTTTGAGACCATCTTGAAGGACGAAAAAGATAGAGCCATTCTGGTCAGGGCAAAGTATGGTGAAGGGCTGATTATGGCCACCTCGGTGCACGAATTTCCTGCAGCCGATTACATAAAGTGGGCCTTGAGCCAGGCCAGGCCGGCCAAGCTTTGAGGAGATGAGTATCCTGCAAGATGAAATGCCCTTAAATGAAATGATGCCCGCAAAAAAGAAGAGCAAGCTGCGTGAAGAGATCGAGAGCTTGCTGCGCGAGAAAGGAATTACCCTGGAAAAAAGGATAACGGTTATGAGCCTGGATACCAAAGAGACCTATTACTTCAATGATTATCCTGAGGCCATGCAGTTTCTCAAAGAAAAGAAAGGCCGGTGGTACCTGACAACGCCTGGACTCAGACGCGAGGAATAACAGACAAATCTATCCGCAGATCAAATATAGTACAGCGCAATCCTCGATCGCCTTAAGATTAAGACTGGCCTGCCTGAGGAATTGGCCACATCATAGGCGGTGCTTCCGATCCTTCCTTTCTTTATGGCCACCGCCCCCTGAGAGCTCATTGCAATAAGAGAGACATCCTGCATCTCTGCTTCATAGCGAATGGCCTCCACAGGATGGCCCACCACCACCTGGGATGCAACATTCATCCCATCCTTACTAAGTTCTGAGAATAGCTCATTAATCTTCTCCTTGGCCTGGACAACATTGGCCTCGATCTCTTCATCCGTTTCGCCTTTGGAGACGACATTGAGAAGCAAAATCTCACCAATTCCCGGCAAGCCCTTCAAGAAGGAGAGAGCCGCCTCGGATGGTTGAGAGAAGTCAGTAGGAAAGAGCACCTTGGCAAAGATTTTTTGGCAATGCTCTTTCAGGTCTGCGCCTTCCAGATCCCTGTAGCGCATGAGCAAAAGGTGCGTATTTCCATAGCGCAGGACATTTCGGGAGGCACTTCCCAAAAGAGCGCTCCTGATGCGACTCTTTCCCCGAGCCCCCATGGCTACGAGGGTGGCCTTCTCATCCTCAGCTATCCTCTGGATGGCGCTTGCCACCTCTCCCTCCAGAACGGTCACTGCCTTCACTTTGACGCTCACCCCAGGAACCTTAATGACGCTCTTCTCCTCAGTCAGCCTCTTTTCGGCCGCTTTGACCTCGGCCACCGGATCCCAGAACCTGGTAATAGCCGGCCGGGTCACAACATTCAAGAGCACCACCTCATTTACGCCAGGAATTTCGCCAATGCACTCGATGACCTTTTCAGCATGATCTGAAAAATCTGTGGGAATTAGGACCTTTTCGAACATAAGAGAGCACCTGAAGATAATAATATCATGTTCTTAATATTTCAAACTATTCTACAGGTCTTCTCTCAGACAGTCTCACTGATCAATAGAATTAAAAAAGTGGGGTCCCAAAGGACTGCTCTTCTATTTCCATAAGCTCTCTCCAGGTCGATTTGCACGGACAGTCCAGGCTTTGGAAAAGCCCTACATCCTGGGCCAGAGCGTGCTTTCGGATGGCCTCAGCCACGCCGTCATCACATACCCCACAGTTATGCGGGCCGCGCCTGGTTCCAGCACCCACGGGATCGCAGACGATGGGTCCCGGCACGCTTTTTAGCACCTCCAGAGCCGACCAGAGCCAGGGAGGCCGATACTCTCCCTTCTCCCACATGCGCTCCACTGCAGTATTGCGCTGCACATTGCACAGGTTGAGAGAGAGGACATCCGCATAGCTGCGCGCAACGCGGGCTGAGGCGATGGCGTCTCTCATGGCCTGGCCTTCGGTGAGCAGGGGCGGCTTTAACAGAAGATAGGCTTTGACAAGGCCGCCCTGCCTGTGCACGATCTCAGATGCGTCGGCAAAGTCCTGGAATGAAAAGCCCTTACGTATGGCGTTCTCACGGATGAGGTCGCTGGCAGTCTCCAGACCGATGGCAAACTCGGTAGGTAGACTGGTTAGACATATCTCGACCGTCTGCGCCGTCACATACTCCGGCCTGGTCTCGATGACCAGCTTCTTTATTCCCAGGTCCGCCAGCCGCTTTAAGATCTCATCTCTTGCCTTCAGCGGCATTTCGTCGGGGTCCAGGAAGCTGCCGCTGGTGTAGATCTTGACCACAGAGACGTCCGGAGAGGACCTCTCCATGGCGCACTCGAACTGGGCGATCAGGTCCGCGGCAGACGCGGGCGCTCCCTCGCCCGCATAGCCACACATGGTGCAGCGGTTCCAGCGACATCCCACCGTGCGCAGGATGATGGTCAGGGACTCTGCCGGACTGCCATCCAGGAGGTCCTGCGAGCGCCAGACGGCAACTGGACGTAGCAGATCCAGCTCTCTTTCCACTCTTGCTCTTGACATTGCCTTATCCCAAATACTGCAAGGCGCTGATGCCAGCCGATGCGCCGCTGCCAACAGCAGTGGCCACCTGCAGCCTTCCGCCTGTCAGGTCCCCGGCAGCGAAGACTCCAGGCATGCTCGTCTCCTGATTGAGCCGGTTGACCTTTACGTAGCCTCCCGGCGTCATCTCCAGGCCCAGGGCTTCCGCCAGCTCGACATTGGGCCTCATGCCCATCTCCACGAATACGCCGTCCGCCTTAAGAGAGCGGGGGGTGTTGCCGATCTTATACTCCACGCTGGTGACGAACTGGTCTCCCTGGATCTCTGTGATCTCCGCACCAAAGGAGGCTGTGTAGTTGGACAGCTTCTTGATGCGGTCCAGGTAAACCGGCTCGGCCACAAGCTTCTCTCGCGCCGAGAGCAGATGCACCTTGCCGGCGATGTTGGCCAGATAGAGAATGGCCCGGGCAGCGCCGTTGCCGTAGCCCACCACGGCCACGGCCTTATTGCGAAAGAGCGCACCATCACAGTGCACGCAGTAGGACACACCCCGCGCCGTCAGCTCCTTCTCACCAGGAACACCTATTGCGCGGTGGCTGGCTCCCATGGCCAGGATGACGGCCCTGGCCTCGTACTGCCAGTTCTCCGTCTTGAGGCGGAAGAAGTTGCTCAGAGGCACGATCTTCTCCACCTGCTCCGTCTGGTTTTCCGCCCCAAACTTCTGGGCCTGGGCCAGCATCCTCTCCGAGAGCTCTATGCCCTGAATGCCATCGGGAAATCCGGGGTAGTTCTCATAAAGGCCGCCCATGGACTGCTGCGAGCTGTAGATATTGCCTAAAACGAGAGTCTTCTTTCCGCCTCTCGCGCAGTACATGGCCGCGGTCAACCCCGCCGGGCCTGCTCCTACTATGACGACATCATGCAAGCGAATATCACCATAAAGAAGCACCCCTTCAAGGTAGATAAAGGGTATGTAGCCTTGAGAGAAGGCCCGAGGCAGGGCTGTTTGCCCGCAATGTTTTTAGACTAGAAGGTGATTGTAGGGGATGCTTCGTGTAACACGATAGCGCCGATAGTGTAGCGGTTATCACTAGGCGTTGCCAACGCCTAAACTCGGGTTCGAATCCCGATCGGCGCATATAGTTACTGTTTTTTGAATTATTTTTTTGAGGCGACGAGTGCAGAGTTTTCAATGATGCAGATTTTCGTTGACAGATATGGATAATTTTATATTATCAACTTCGGCTTATTGTCGCGTTCCTCTTGGATAGCTTCGTTACTCAAAGTTGTCATTTGATGAGCAGTCTGCGGGATATGATGACCCAACTGGCCACTATGCCGTAATGGTCACTTGATAGGGGCTCATCGCGTCGGCGAATTTTGCGAAGGTGCGCAGCAAGGCTAGGGGATCTGAGCGAAGAAGCGGAGAAGCCGCGATAAAAACCTTCGAGGCTCTGCGATGCACTCAATAGGATGCAAGAAGGCCTGCCGCGCTGCAGGCCAGCGCAGGCAGATTGTAAGGAGATGGAGACAGGCCCGGATATGGGCCTCACTCTCTTTTTAGGGGATCCTCCATGCCGGAGGACGTGGCTGTGCTGATAGCCGAGGCAGTCGAGAAGGCCGTCCGGCCACTGCGTGGTGAGATCGATAGCTTGAAGGAGAAAACTGCGGCTTTGGAGGCCACGCAGGCCACACTCTCGGATAACCAGTTCATTCAGCTCAAGCTGACCAATGATCTCAAGGAAGTTGCCCAGAAGGCTTCGCAGTCTTCCATATCGGCTGCAGCATCGCCGGGCAAGAAGACCACAGCCAGGATAGCAAAGCTCAAGCCCTCTAGGCCAGAGGTGGCGCTCAGACCTTCAAGAAGCTCCAGGAGGACCTCGACATGAGCCCTTCAGAGTTTACGTACCTTGTGGGCTGCCTGGATAAGCGCAGCTTTGAGGTTAGTCGCCGGCCAGGGACTAAGAGAGGAGAGAAGATCCTGAGCCTCAGAGTAAGGATTATGGAGCAAGTCGTTTTCAAATGAAATCTGAAAACGCACCGAAGGACATGGCCTAAGAGACGCTAAAATCCTGATCGGACCTCAAATCTAAGCCCAATTTGGCTTAGATTTCATATCATTCTTAGCTTAGGGTATATAAGCGAGTAGGTCAAGAGGTGGTCAAGAAATAGCATCTGGCGGTTATTCCCTCCGAGAGATTTTAGATTTCAGATTTCATTTGAAAACTTGCGCAGGGTAGCGTTTTGCTCTAATGAGCTGGATGGATAGATGGAAATTAGTTCAAAGTTCGATTGAGTTAATCTCGTGCAATGAAAATATAGAGCCCCCATAGTCCCAATATTAAAATTATAGGTGCAATAATAGTTGATATAGACCTAACTGGAGTAGGCAAGCCGTTGAAGCAATTGCACAGAGCCCATAGT
>CAYXSJ010000102.1:0-1167 GCA_964467095.1 uncultured Methanotrichaceae archaeon | reverse complement strand
AACAAGGAAGCGAGTACCATCATTTTCATACCATTGTTTTATGTGAATTTTCAAGGTAGCACTATTACTATACCATCTCAAACAATCCCTGTAAACCAAGTGGAGATAAATATTATGATCACCGGATGGCGCTTTCTTCGCAACAGTGAAACTAAATGAAAGCGGAGCATAGTAATAATTATCCTCCATCCACCATTGCTTATTCCAAAGTATACGTTCACCTTCTATACCTAAATCATTTGGATTGCTGTTACGGAATTTCCTATTAAAAAAATAGTGAGGCAGTGTCAAGTCAAATACATTTGTATGAAAATCCTCGCGATGGATTGCCTTAAAATCGATCTGCGTTTCAATGTCTGTAATTTCAGGATATATGGATTTTACTGTTAGTCTTATCCGTTCGTCTTTTGGGTCCCTCTTGATAATTTCTGGAATGTAAGCAGGAATAGAAACATATAGCTTAGCCGCGGCCAGAGCAGAATACTCTTCCAGGTAATCAACGTTGCCAGCACCTGAGATATAGACTTCTATTTTATAGTTATCTCCTCTGCAACAAGTGGGATCGCTTGAGTGGACTATAAGCACATAGGCAGGCTCCCCCATCGTGTTACGTATGCATGCTGAGCTGCCTAGCCATGATACACAATTACCATTTTGATTGTGTTCCGCAGCCACGTCGCCTCACTTCCAGAAATGCCACCAGCTCTTAGCTTTTATCCATTCTTCACTTTTTAATTGCTCTAGTTCACTTAATAGCAGGCTTCTATCCGCCATAAGTTCTTTATCGAACGAATCGTATTTATTCGCATCCGACCACACCTCAAATTCGACATTCAAAGCCCATGGATAATGATTATATCGTTGAATGTGGCTATATACCTTGGTTAATGGCTCTATTTCTTTATCGACATCAAACAGTTTCAGACCACCAGAATTCAAGATTGATGTCCACCTGTCGATTGGAAGTATTCTGATTCTATCTTGCTCTAAAATGTCTAAGCATGAGACTATTTCAGACCTAATCATGCCTATATATTTAATCCGATCATTCCTATTTTTATATAATTGATGTAAGTAGTTCTGTACTTTCCAAGTTTCTCCTAAATTTTTACTATTCATATTATCCTTATATTCATATTTTTAATCCCAAGCTTTTAAGTATATAAA
>CAYXSJ010000101.1:4421-9444 GCA_964467095.1 uncultured Methanotrichaceae archaeon | reverse complement strand
TATTTAGGTCGTGTTGGAAGGTATCTAAAGGCTGCCAGAACCGATCGACCCGGGGAGGGACAAATCGAGGCTTATAGGCAGTTACTTATAAGCCGCAATCTATCGAGAAGCACCCTGAATAACTACCATTTTGCAATAGCTCACTATCACAAAATGAACGGCGAAGATGTTAAACTGTTTCCTTTAATGAGACGAGACTCAAAGCTGCCTTATTATTTCGACGAGGAGGATGTTCTTAGAATTTTTGGAGTTGTGCATAATCTCAAGCACCTCGCGATGCTACAGACTCTTTTTTATGGGTGTTTGCGTGCCACTGAGCTATGCAATCTAGATGATCAAGACTTAAATTTGAAGGATCTGACTTTGAATATTCGAGAAGGCAAAGGCGGCAAAGATGGGTATGTATACCTATCCGAAGATGCGGCTAGGACTCTTAAGCAATATCTAGCGATAAGACCACCTCTTCAGATAGATGGTCGGCAGCCATTGTTCTATACGGATGCCGAAAATAGATGGGAACGCTGTTATCTGCATCAGATGTTCACGGTCTACAAGAGGAAGGCCGGGATTACAAAGAAAGGTGGGCTTCACGTTTTTGCACGGCACACAACAGCAACATTAATGATTAGAAAGGGATGCAGCGTAGCCGTAGTTCAAAAGCTATTGAGGCATAAAAGCATTCAGACCACAGCAAAATATATGCACGTATCGGATGCAACCGCTAGAATGTGGTACAATCAATCATTACGACTATTATGAAGGAGGTGGGAGAGGTATAATCAATTTTTAAAGTTGTAGCTAGCAAAGATACATCCCAATAACAATAGCGAAGACAGCATAGAGGGGCCTATGACAGCTACCTTATGTAGTGCCCGTATCATCCCAACGCATACCTTAGATCTTGGATGTGCTAAATCCATCGCCTGGTCGGGCTTCGTAGCCTACGGCGCGCCCCTTCATAAATGAAGGCGCGCCTCCGGCTCCTTCGCCCTTGCCCCTTGCGTTGTGGCGAAGAAAAGGTGAGATCTGTTCTGCCTTCCACTAATAGCAATAATGGTTATAATGACTATTTTTCTCATTAGTTAAAAGTTCTAAAAATAAAAGTTATAAATAAGTAGAAAAAATAGCCCTTATAACCATTATAGGTCTCAGGCTATCTAAATGAAGTATTGAGATTGAAGATAAAAGAGCATATAAAAATGTATAGCAACTCTGAAGCTGAATGTGAGATCTATGGCGCAGGGGGCAGTCTTGTCGCGTAGTTGCTTTCACCTCGCATCAGTCAACTTATGCTTCAACATGTAACCCGTTCATGGCTACGATCTCTTTGCCATCCAGTATGTTCTCCACTATAATGGCATAAAGACATGCATGCGATACTTGTGCCCAGCTGACGACGCCAGGCAATCCAAGCATGATACGTTCCTCATCTATAGATAGCGCAGCAATTAAGCCAGATGCAATATACTTCTTTCCTCACATACTCGTTGGAAAAGTTAAAATCACATGGCTGCATCGATCTTCCTTCAAAGTAGACAAGAATAGAAATATGGCAAGAATTAAAATGAGGAAGATGAGGCATGCAGAATAATGAATTTGAAAATTTAAAAATAGACGAAGTTGATCCATTCAGTGAATATAATCTTAACAAGATTTTTAGATTATCCTCGACTGATTCTGATTGCTTAGCGGTAAATGAAGGTATCAGCATCGAATTTAAAGAGAATTTCTCATTAGAATTTAAGGATGATTATTCAAAGACTCTAGCGTCATTCGCAAACGCAGACGGGGGGTACATTCTCTTTGGAGCATCCGACGTCAAAAAAAAATTGTTAGGTTTAAATAGTGATAACTTTAAAAATAAAGACCCTGCTAAGATCACTATCGCTCTTAGGGAATTTTTAGCTCCTGATATTAGGTGGCACAAATATGTACACGAATTTCAGGGCAAAGTCTTTGGGCTCATTTATGTAGAGAAAGCAGCATCTAAGCCAGTTATTATCACAAAAAATGGTATGGATGTCAAAGAAGGAGATATTTATTATCGCTACCCTGGCCAATCACTAAAAATTAGATATCCAGAACTTAGACAAATCATGGAGGAGGAACGCCTTAAGAGATTGGATTTACTCGAAAAGCAAGTTAAGAAAATGATGGAAATCGGCATAGAAAATGTTGGTATACTGGATACGAATACTGGCGAAGTAACAGGCCCTAAGGGCTCTTTTTTGATTGATGAAAAAACACTGCCCAAAATAAGCTTTATAAAAGATGGAGAATTTAGTGAAACGGAAGGAGCTCCTACATTAAGACTCATTGGGGAAGTGTCACCGATCGACCCCGGCAAAATACAGCCAGTTCAAACAGTCATTAAACCAACAGCAATCCGAACACCCGATATAGTACATGCATTTCTCAATCAAGAGAATGTATTGGAGCCAATTGAATATATAAAGCAAATTTGTTTCGAGAGATCTGTATATTTGCCAATATACTATTTCATGAGAAAAGCAAATCTAAGCCGCAAGGCGACCATCCAAATCATAATAGACACCCAATCGACGCCAGATAAAAAAGATGCTCTCCTCAATCGCTTAAAATCCTACGACAAAAATCTAAAAGTTGGCCTTGGAGCTGGTAGTGATGAGATGAAAGAATTGATTTTGTCCGAAGCAATTGACCCCAAAATGCCGATTGAAGATCTAAAGGAGGCTCTACAAACGATAAGAACACTGGAGCGTAGTGAAATTAATGATAAATATTTATATAATTTATTGAGAGAATGGTTTGACATATATTATTCCTCAGATAATTCTAGTTCAAGAGACAAAATCAGACGTGCAATCTGCTATATTGACAAGAAAATTAATGGAGAAAAGAACTAATATCAATTTGGTCAAGAACATTTTGCAATTCTCGTTAATTTTATCTCATATCTTCCTTGTAAAGGTCGCGATGAAGGCAGCCCACATAACGTTCCAAATATCAATGTAACCTCGTTTCCAGAACAGCGGTATTTGGCCTTAATGACCCTTTCGCTAGATATCTGGGATAAGTCTGCAGGAATATCAGGTTTCGCAGGGCTAAAGAATCGTCTCATGTTGCCCTTCTGCTTCGACTCCTGAATAACTATAGATGCCCTTATAGAACGCTTTTCTGTCTAAGATCCGCTTAACCTGCATAGGGTGAAATTGTCTACCTTCCTTTGTTGTGTAGCCCTCGCTATTTAGGATATCTGCAATCATTCTAAGCGAACCATCAGGCTTTGCATCCCGTAACTCGAATACTCTCTTGACCGTGCTCACCTTCTCTTCATCCAGGGTAAGGGCCTTGTCGCCTCTCTCGGCCTTGTAGCCAATCGGAGCTTTGCCTCCTGCATAACCACCCTGGCGCGCCTTAGTCTTCCTACCTGATGAAAGTCGCGAAGCTATCAACGACTTCTCGAACTCGGCAAAAGCCGCGACCATGGTTAAAAGAAGCTTCTGGGTCGGATCCTCCCAGCGGCCCGGTTCTGCAATGCTTACTAGCTCCGCGCCCAGCTTTTTAATCTCCTTCATTAGCCATAAGGATAACATGGTGTCCCTGGCTAGCCTATCCAGCCTGGTCACAACGACTTGCTGTATGTCCTCGCCCTTCAAAGCCTCAAGTAATGCATGTAGGCCGGGCCTCTCCAATGGTGGCAGCGATCCCGAAAACGCAGGGTCCTCATAGATCTGGACTAGCTCTAGCCCACTGGCCGCGCAATACTTCACAATCGTGTCTCGCTGGGTTTCAAGCCCGAAGCTATCAGCACCATTTTGGTTCTCCGTGCTCACCCGAACATAGCCTATTACGCTCATAACAGTACTCTTATTAACGTTATGACTATATAAACATAACGGTAATTTTAATTACAGTTATGATTCGAGCTTATTAGCACGACAATTATAGACTGCTCCAACAACAGTGGCCTGAGTTTGGACAAGTTTCCCTTAAGAGATGTTCTAGCATCAATATCGAAGCAAAGTCCTTAACACGCCTAGACATTCTATATCCACTTATATTTTATTATATATTTTATATTCTATTTCTTTATACCATAGTAAGAGATAGAGAAGGAAATATAGTAAAAACAATAAGCTTAAGCCAAGTATAGGGTAATAGGGTAAAGTCAACCATAAGATAAAAAGTTGCTACCAGCCAGGCAGTAATTCTAAAGTTGAAAGGAACGGCGACGATTACCTTATATCCCGATATTATGGCATTACATAGCGTTTTCTTCTCAAATCTGCCTTGATGGCTGCGGCAGATACCTTTCGAGTGCAGCACTATCCTGGCGTCGTATCGCATTCATGACTTCTTGCATTCTTGGCAAAAATCTCGCCGTCCACCCAGAATTCCTGGTATCCCTTGATGTGGTAGCCGTCATCTAAGATCGTAATTCTGGTACGGTCTGTGAATCGCCAATGGTAGAACAAGGGAAAACTCCAAGCTAGGATTAGTTCGTTCCCTGAACCCAAAAAACAAGATGAAATCAGCTTCGGCGTTGCCAAAATTACATACCCATGCCTTACTAGATGGGGTCATACAGCTTGCTCTTATTGCGAAAGTTGCACCATTTTCACTAAGGAAAGTGTAGCCTCGTCCGTACCCTCGAAGGCCTCTGATTGTCTCGTCAAAAGCCCTTACTAAATAGACCTCGCAGACGTACTCGCGCAGGAAATCAGATGACCTCTGGATATGATTTGGCTGCTCCCACGGCCAATGCGGTCTTCTAGGCTGCGCTGGTGGCGTCCCTCTGACTACTACCTGTCCGTCCCATGCGCTGTTTGACATGGCTCAACCTCTGGATCTTTTTAAATATCAGGCTTTTGATCTAGAAAATATTACTTTCGCTTCGCACAGATCTAATTTAAATATTGTGTAATCACACTGAAGATCTATGGTTCGTGAAGAAAGACACGTCGTCAAAAACCCGAAGAGTGGTTGGGATGTCAAGAAACCTCATGCTGAGAGAGCATCAAGCCACGCAGATACAAAGGCC
>CAYXSJ010000101.1:0-4411 GCA_964467095.1 uncultured Methanotrichaceae archaeon | reverse complement strand
ATCTGCATAAACGAAAAGGCCGAATGCGTCATCCACGGCATGGACGGAAAGATCCAAGGCTCTAATAGCTATGGCAGAGACCCATGCCCGCCGAAAGATAAGAATTAACAATTTTTTGGGTGATAATCTGCAAGATAGAGTAGATCGTGGTATCCAAGCTATACCTTCAATAATAGGAATGCTCAAGCAATGTGATGAATTTGAAGCAATAATAAAATTGCCCAAGATACGCTTATATCTAGAAGGCATTGGAGTTGATTCAGAATGTATCTGCAATCAATGCCGTTCAATCAAAGAACTTGCCCAGCATATTGATAGATTTGATGATCTATTTTCGAAATTTGGATGGATTGCTTATTGGAATATGGATACTAAAATTCTAAAAGGAACTGTTGAGAAAGGTAATTCGGGTGATGTCAAAGGCGCTCAAACAGACCTAGTATTGCACTATAATCCAGATAGAGTCTTATTTGAGCTAAAGAGGATGAACCAAATCAAAGCATTCCAGGCAAGAATGCCATTAGCAAAAAAGGCGCTTGTTGATTACAAAGAAAAACGCTATCATGCCTGCATTCCTATTGTCCTAGCGCTACTTGATGGAATGGTTAATGAAATATGTCAGAAAAAACTTAATAAGAGATGCGGTTTTTTTTCGGATAATGCAGACCTAATCGCATGGGATTCTATAGCTGCGCATAGCAAAGGACTTAATGAATTAAAAAGGTATTTCGGATCTGGACGCTATACGACTACCTCAGAAAAGATAGAGATACCTTATCGGAATGGGATATTGCATGGAATGGATCTAGGCTATGACAACGAGGTGGTTGCGGCTAAAACATGGGCTGCGCTATTTGCTACAAGCGAATGGGCTATAAATGCAGAACAGGATTCGCTGGAACCCCCAAAGACGGGAGAAATAAAGACACCTTTGGAGGTCATTCTTGAGGCGGTCCGGCTGCATAAGCAAACTGAGGAAGATCAAATACAAATCTCTGAGTGGAAACCGAGGTCATTAAAAATAGGTAAAAACATTCCGATCACTGGCGCTCCCGAGAAATACGATAATGGAACACCCGAAAGAAAACTTGTAGACTTCTTTTCCTATTGGAAGGATAAGAAGTTTGGCTGCATGGCTAAGTGTGTTCCAAATAAATCCGGAATTAGCGTTAATAAATTAGCTGGCGATTTAAAGAAGAGATACGACTCGAACAATTTGAAATCTTTCGAACTGGAAGGAATCTGCGACACAGCTTCCCCGAGATCTGTGATAAAAGCGAAGCTTACTTATGAGTGGTATGGCAAAGCTGTAGAAAAATCATTTGAGTTCATCTTAATAAACTACGACGATTCATGGAAGCAAGCAGTAAGAGGTACACCAGGCGTTAATTGGTATATTTATAATTGGGACTGTTATTTTTAAGAATGGCACTAAATGAAAAACCAAAATCATTTGACTGCATACTCAACTCATAGCCTTGCTGTTTTGCGGCCTGTTGCCAGCACCTCACACCAAGCCTCAAAGCCATACGACTTTCTGAAGCTGGGTGGAGTCCGGGCAGTCTTCAAGATATCAAGATCAGCCTGCAACTTAGATAACCGACCCTTCAGCCGGGCCAGCCGTCTCAGATCACCCGTTTCTATAAAGCGGCGCATCCTTTTCTCAACATCTCGGATCTCCCGATCGATATCATTCAGGCCGGGCATACATCGCGCGCTCTGGCATTGTCTTTTCGTGGTCGTCCCATTTTCTTCTTTCCTACCTTCTTTCCAGTCCTATATTCAACTCGAAGCTCAAGGCGGGCACGTTCGGCATCAGCCATCTCGAAACCACTGTTCAATTTGAGTTCTTCAGGATCGAGAGAATCCGGCAGATCAACATAATATTTATATCTTGTCATATTTTTTAACTCTCCGTTAATGACTGGGTACGACAACCAGGCTACTTCCATCAAAGATCAGGTCGATTGCGTCGAATTCTGACCATGCCTGGGCAATGCACCTTGGAATTGTAATCTGTGCAGCCTTATTTTCAGTTGATTTGTTTAATTTTCTTGTGAATTTTAAGTTCATCTTGTTTACTCCAATAGTTTAGATAAAATACTTTTAATCAAATAAAGATATTTTATAAAATTTTACGTTATTTTTAAGGTTGGATTAGAACACTCCTATCGAAAGGTTTTTCGTGTGACGCATGGTACTAAAGCCTCAAAAGAAGGAAAAGCTGACGGTCCCAGGGAATGTATTTGAATTAAATTAATATGATTTAAACATAAAGAGGATTTATATGAAATTTATCCTTGATACCAATATGTATCTTCATTATAACCTATTTACTGAATGTAAATGGAGTGACCTATTTGGGGTTGACGACCTAACTCTAATAGTCACCCCTACAATAATCAAGGAATTAGACGAAAAAAAATATGATCAACGAGATCATATACGGAGAAGGGCCCAAGAAGTTATTTCAAAATTTCGAAATATGTTAGATGACGGGAAGCTGCCTTGTGGAATTACTGTGAAATTTCCATCTTTAAATAATAAATTTGATTGGGACTCTGTTGGCCTAAACTCTCAGAATGCAGATGATAGGATAATTGCAGAGATATTGGTACTAAATAAAGCGTCAAAAGATGATGATGCCTGCATAGTAACAGCTGATTTTGGATTAGAAATTAAGGCACAGAACTATAACATAAGAGTTATACCTCCTTTTGAGGCATGGAAAAGGAAACTAAAAGATCCGCGAGAAAAAGAGATAGAAAAACTTAAGGAAATTATTAAAAACAAAATCCCTGAATTAAAATTAATTTTTTATAACGAAAACGACCATACCAATAAGGATATATTTGAAGCATTTATGGAAGAACATGAGATTGAGCTGTTAGATGATGTTCAAATTAAAAAGGTTTATGAGAATATCAAAGAAGAAGCACAAAAAAAGTTGTCAGAAAAGCATTATGATTATTTCCTGCCGGAAGAATGCATTAGAAAATATGAGGATAAATTGATAAATTATCCAGAGAAATGTTTGAAATATTTAAAAGACATCAATGATATCAAAATCAAAAAATCACTCTTGATTGAGGTTCCATTCATCCTCGATAATAGTGGCAATTTGCCTGCTGAGGATCTTGATATTTGGATGACATTCCCAGGAGATCTTGAAGTATCTGGAAGTATTCCTGAATTTCCTGAGGAGCCCGAAAAACCCAGGCGGCCAGAATCTTATAATGATTGCCTTTCTTGGGATATGAAAGCTGTTAAATTTGATAGGAGTTTTTTAAATAATCAAAAAGAGCTTATTGGTCCTGAAATTGAATCCTCTACGGAGATATCAGTTCATTATCATCTAAAGAGATTAAAGCATGGATTAAGATATCCACTGCCATTATTTGTTATCTTTGAGTCGAAACAAAGTTTACATAATTTCCAAATTGAATATGTTATAAATGTTGGTAACCATCCAAAACAAATAAACGGAAAATTATTTATAATATTAAAAAATGAAAATTTGAAATAGATTAAAGTCTTAATCTTCAATCGCGCAGGCTTTGACTACGAATTAGTGAAGAAACAAGTACCACTTGAGAGAGGAAACGAGATCACCTCTCTTTAGGGTACTCCTTCGGTCTTGAGGTTAAGTTCGGCTTAAAGTAGACCTTCAGTCGATGCTCTCGCGCCTGCAACAAAAGGGACTCAACCCACTCCCATTTAGGCTGAAATTCTGGAAGACCTGAGCAACGACTTCTTCCGCCTATAATAATCCAGTCGAACATCTCCATTGAGTCGAACACTACTTTTTCTTGAAGAGGCTCACAGGAGATGAACCTTACAGGCGCACTTATTTGCCTGAACGCCTCCTCAGCAGCTTTGACCCGATGTTGCATATCAACAGTAGTACCTACCCAGGCGTTCTTTGGCCAATCGATATCCACCAAACGCTTAGGATTCTTGGTTAAGAATAGGAAATTCCATCGAGGAGATTCGCGCACAGAGCTTAAGACTGAATCAATCCACTCTTGCGGAACCCAATTCCCAAAAAGGTCTGCCATTGAGCACACAAAAACAGTCTTAAGGCCGATGTCTTCTGAAGCTCCTGACGGCAATGGGGTAACTTTAGGAGCAAGCAATCTTTCAGGCTTAAATGTAGGCTCGAAGTTTCCGTAAAAGCGTTTTGCAATATCTCTAGCATAGCAATAAGGGCAGCCGTGTTTGCACCCAACAACAGGATTCCACGTCCACTTAGCCCATTCAATATTATCATTGGTTCTATTGAACAACGAGGTCGACTTGTTGGCTTTCTGTCCCTCATGCTCCTTCTTTATCATTGCCAACCACCTAATGTCGCCCGCTCATCTTTTGTATAATTTAGTTTATTAATTATATCAGCAGCCTCCGGTTTTAT
>CAYXSJ010000100.1:1320-9550 GCA_964467095.1 uncultured Methanotrichaceae archaeon | reverse complement strand
GGTGGCAAAGAACCTCTTCCTGGCGATCAAAATGTGGTTGCCTCTATGGAATTATATTGTTAAGTGCTGGGATTGGCCTGGTATCCCAGCCTTTTTGCCTTTTCCAGGGCAGAATTCGCCTCTGGACCGCGGTCGGCCAGTTTGAGGGCGTTGGCTTTGTTGACCCAGGCCTGCATACAGTTGGGATCGATATCTATAGCCTTATCGAAACTCTTTAGGGCCTCGACAAAATCCTCGTAACCCATAACCTGAGCAATGCCACGGTTGTTCCAGGGCTCTAGATAACTGGGATCCAGCTCAATGGCCTTATCATAGGCTTTTATCGCCTCGCTGAACATTTCCAATTTGACAAGAGACAGTCCCAGGTTATTCCAGCACACGGCACATTCAGGATGCAGCTCTATAGATCTTTTGAGAACTGCTACTGCTTCACTGTAATTGCCCATTTCATTGAGCACTAAGGCTTTGTTATAATAAAATCCAATCTCATCGGGATCAATTTCAATGGCCTTCTCAAATAGTTTTATAGAGACATTGTAGTCTTTCAAATCTGCATAAGCAAGGGCCTGGCCGTTCCAGGCAGCAGCATTTGCAGGATCCAGTTCAATGGTCTTGTTATAGGCAGCGATGGAATCGTTGTATCTGCCGGACAGTCGCAAAGCTAATGCATTGCTATACCAGGCATTGGCGTCCACCAACTCAATTTTAGAAGCTCTCTCTAATGCCGCACTGGATTCGATGTACCTGCCCAGGGCAAGAAGAGCCTCTCCCTTCTTGACCCAGGCTAGAGCATTTATTGGATTTAAATCGGTGACTCTGTTATACGCCTCAAGAGCATCACTATAGTTTTCCCTGTTTGTGAAAGCCAGGCCCAGGTTAAACCAGGCGTCTTCGTTCTCCGTATCCAGCTCTACCGTTCTTTTCAGGGCTGCTAACGATTCGTTATTCTTGCCCAATTCCGCTAATATGAGAGCCTTGCTGTACCAGGCACCAGCCAGCTTGTTGTCCAGCTCAATGGCTTTATCGAGGGCGAGCACTGATTCGTTATACCTTCCCAGGTTTGCCAGGGCAAGCCCCTTGCTGTACCAGGATAATGCCACCTTGGGATGCAGCTTGATGGCACCATCAAAGGCTGCAATTGACTCATTGTATCTGCTCAGGCGAGCGAAAACAAGCCCTTGACCGTACCAGGCCTCTGCCAGATTGGCGTTCAGCTTGATTGATTCATTGTAAGCAGAAAGCGCATCAGAATATCTTTCCATACTGCTCAAGGCCTGGCCTTTTTTCATCCATGCAGAGGCATTTGCTCCGTCCAGCTGGATCGATTTGTTATAGCAGTCCAGGGCGACTTCCAGGGATTCTCTCTGCAGGAATTCATCTCCTTTTAGCAGCCAATAGTCCGCTGTGTATTCTTTTCCGGAAACATACATGAAGCTTGAGATCAGGACCATTAGAATGAATATGAAGATAAATTTACCTTTAATCGGAATCCCTCTTGATTTATGATCATACTGAGAAGATCGGGAACAATTCACAATCGCATTATCGTGTGACATCCTTCCGAAAAAGGATGATTAGAGCTCTTTGCCCAGTGATGTAGTGGTCAATTTAACGTGTTTTACCCCCTTCAAGGACATCATCCTCTCAGCTGCTTTCCTTACATCCTGCCCCTCGCCTCTAAGCACGACAACTTCCAGACAATTGTCGTGATCCAAATGTACGTGCAGACTGGACTGAATTATGCCGCCAAAATCATGCTGAATCTCAGTGAGATTATCTTCCAGGCCCCTTTGAGAATGAGAGTAAACAATAGTAATCACGCCCACGCGTTCCCCTTGGACGTCGCTCATCCATTCGAAGTTGACTATGTAACTTCTTATGGCATCTCTGACACCCTCGGAGCGAGAAGAGTAGCCTCGCTGCAGAATTATCTCATCAAACTTATTAAGCAAATTTTCCGGCAGGGAAATGCCGACTCTCATTAATTCTTGTTCCATATGTAGTCGCAATTTATATGCTAGTGCTACTTAGTAATAAGCTTTTTGGAACATGCTCTTCAAAAAGGCGGCATTATATCATTCACTATTTATATACGATCAACAATACCTTTCCAGGGCTACTGGTTTCTCTACCATATCAATTTCGCCATTTTCTTTCTCATATCTTCCTGAAGCACAATCCACGAGCCTTCTGGTATAGGGATGCTGGGGATGGATGAGAATCTCATTTGTCGCACCCACCTCAACGATCCGCCCCTTATGCATCACCGCCATCTGATCGCTGACCTTCCTGGCCAAAGCTATGTCGTGGGTTATGAATATTATAGCCAGTCCCATCTTCTCTTGCAGATTCATAAGAAGCTTCAATATCTTGGCCTGAACACTCGGGTCCAATGCCGAGGTTGGCTCATCGGCAATGAGCAGCTTGGGGCCGAGGACCAGAGCCCTAGCGATAGCCACCCGCTGCATCTCACCACCGGAGAGCTCATGCGGGTACCTCTGGAGAAAATCATCGTCAATCGGCAACTCGACCAAATCTAAAACCTCTTTTGCCCTTTTATGCATCTCCTCGGGACTGCCGATCTTCTGTACTTGCATGGGCTCGAGCACTGCCTGCAGCACATTCATGCGATGGCTGACCGACTCCTTGGGATTTTGGAAGATCATCTGCACCCGGCGGTAAAATGCTCCGTCCCATTTTGTAACCATACTGCCTTCCAGGACGACAGAACCGACATCTGCTTCGTAAATACCCATGATGACCTTCGAAAGAGTGGTCTTTCCAGAGCCGCTCTCACCCACCAGAGCCAGCGTCTCGCCCTCGTAAAGGGAGAGAGACACATCACTTAAAGCAGAATACGAATTAATGGTCAAGCAGAGATGCTCAATCTCAAGAAGTGGTACAATTCCGCCTCTGTGGCAGGCAATGATCCTGCCGTCTCTCTCCAGCGGCAACGGAACAGTTCTGCTGCAAATATCTATACTCTGAGTGCAGCGCCCATGAAAAGGACAGCCCGACAGGCCATGATCCATGCGTCCGGGAATGCCCTGCAGGTCTTTGGTGGCGGTTATAGACGGATAAGAGCGGATCAGGCCGCGAGTATAGGGATGACGGGGTGTTCGGATCAAATCCTGAGCACTTCCATTCTCCACAATTCGACCGGCATAAAGGACTGCGATCTTATCAGCCAGAGCCGCTGCCAGGGAGATGTCGTGGGTTATAACAATGCAGATTCTTCCCAGAATAGCGGATCGAAATAACTTTATGATATCCGCCTTGGTAAGCGCATCAAGAGATGCCGTTGGCTCATCGAGTATCAGCAGATCGGGATCATTGACCATGGCCAATGCAATAAGCACCCTTTGCTTTTCTCCTCCGCTGAGCTGATGGGGATACATCCTGGCTTTTTCACTGTTGAGACCCACGAAATGAAGATGCTTTAGAGCCATGTCCCTCGCATTCTTGGCGCTGATGCTGCGATGGACCACTATTCCTTCTGCTATCTGATCCACTATGCGCTGCACCGGGTCGAGTGCATCTTCAACATTTTGAAAGACCATGGCCATTTCCTTGCCTCTCAATAGGCGAAGTTCTTCCAGAGAGATCGCCAGAAGATTCTTTCCCTGAAAAGAGATCTCCCCAGTTGTCGATCCTTTGGCCAGCCCCATGATGGATAGACCCAGTGTTGTCTTCCCGGCGCCTGACTCTCCTACGAGGGCAAGGCATTCTCCTCTCTCCAGACAGAGGTCAACTCCCCTTAAAATATGACTCTTGCCGAATGAGACCTTTAGATCCTTAATGCAGAGCATTATCTCAGCCTCGCGTTGCCTTTTGCCAGCCTCGGATCCATAGCGGTCTCCAGGCTGATGGAGAGAAAACTGATGGCTATTAGCATTGCTGAGAGGGCAAGGCCCGTAGGAACCAGCCACCACTGCCAGACATCCAGGTAGGTGAAGGCCAGGGCCTGATGCATCATTTTTCCCCAGCTGATCACCATTGGATCAGACACTCCCAAAAATGCCAACCCTGCCTCCATAAAGACCGCCCTTCTCGCATCCTGCATCATCAGGGAGGAGATGATGGGAGAGAGTTCCGGTACGATGTGAGTGAAGATAATATGCCTCTTGCCGGCTCCAAAGGTCCGGGAGGCATTAACATGCACTCTCTCCTTTAAAGAGAGAACCTGGGAGCGAACAATCCTAGCGCCAGTCGGCCAGGAAAGGGCGGAGATGAGCATTATCAAGAGCATGAGACTGGGTCGCAGATATGCAGCCACAAGGATCATGACAACGATTGTGGGAAGAGAGGTTATCGCATCGACTACTCTCATGCAAAAGCACTCATAATAACCACCGGCAAGCGCAGCCGTGGCCCCGATAAGCACGCTCAATGAAGACGAGAGGATAGCCACAGCTCCGGCCACAATGAGTGATGTCCTGGCTCCGTAAAGAAGCCTCACCCATATGTCCTGGCCAACTGAGTCCGTTCCCAAAGGATGATCCAGATCTGGCGGGCTGAAGATCTTGCCGGTGTAATCATGCGGTGAATAATTGGACAGCAGGGGCGCAAAGAGAGCCATAAGTGCAATTGCCGCCAGCATGAACAGGCCCATTCTTGCCAGCGGATCCTTTGAGACCTCTGCCAGCGGATCAGTGTGCATATCTCACCCTCGGATCGAGCTTCATGTAGAGAAGATCTACGAGAAAATTGACGGTCAACACAGTCAGAGTGACTACGAGAAGTATTCCCTGAATAAGCGGATAGTCGCGGGCAGAAATTGCAGTGTTGAGAAGCGAGCCAATACCCGGATAAGAAAAGACAATCTCGATGAAGAGCACGCGAGTGATCATATGAGGGATAACCATGCCCGTGGCGGTGGTCACCGGCAGAAGAGAGTTCCTACCAGCATGAGCATATTTTATGAGACTTTCCGGGCAGCCTTTGGCCCGAGCGGTGAGGATGAATGACTCACCAAGCAAGGTGACGACTGTGTTTCTTGTCAAAAGGAAGATGCTCCCCAGCTGCACGAGGACCATTGAGGCCAGAGGAAGAGCCAGATGCGCTAGAACATCGAGAATATAGGATAGCCCTTCGTATCCGGCATAAGGAGAGGTCGCTCCGGAAAGAGGCAGCACATCCAGGCTTACGGCAAATATGAGGAGCAGCAGAACGCCGATAAAAAAATCGGGAAAGCCGCTCAGGAACATGAGAGATGTGACCAGTCCACGATCAAGAGAAGAACCGCGATTGTAACCGGATTCTATTCCCAGAATTATGCCTATTGCCGTGGCGATGATCAGGGCAAGGCCAACGAGAAGAAGCGTCCAGGGCAGAGCACCCAATATCACCAAAGAGACCTGATCTCTGTAGTAGTAGGAAAAACCGAGGTCCCCCTGCAAAAGTCCCAATAGATAGGCCAGCATTTGATCCCACCAGGATTTGTCCAGAGACAACTGTCGGATCAGATGGGCCTGCATCTCATCGGTCATGGCCACCAGAGCGACATCACCATAAATGGCATGCAGAGGATCGCTGGGCATGAGCCTGGGAAGGATGAAGTTCAGGGAGAAGATAGCGCCCAATGCGATGAGGTAATTGAGAAGCCTTTCCTTAATAAAGCGAGTTGCGTTCCCTTTCCAGGAGTGGGGCGAGCCACTCTCTATTGAGATGCTACAATCCTCGCTCATATTCATCACCTGGAACAAAAAGCGGCATCATCCTGCCTCACCAAATCTCAATCACCCGCAATTGAGCCATCCTCCTGCCAGGCGATCCTAGCCTGGGGGATGCAGTCAATCCCGGCCGAATAGGGCTTGATATCGAGCAATAGGGATCCATCCAGGGCATCCATGCCCCTAACCGTCAGCCGATTGCCGTCGACCTGCAAGAGGTCTACTACGTCCAGCGCCAGGGGATTGGGACGGTTTGGAGAGCGAGTGGCAAAGACTCCATGCTCTCTGCCATCCTGCTTTGGAGTGGCCGTCAGTCGGCTCCTGTCCGCCTGATGCAGCCAGAAGATGACGAAGAGGTGCGTGCATTGCTCGATGTCCTTGAGGGCAGGGGCAAATTCAGGAAAGACCTCGATCTCACATAACTCATGAGAAAGCCTTCCCTGACGGGGGATCTCCTCTCGACGGGCATAAGGGGTGTGAATTACACCGATCGGGCGAATAAGAACGGAACCTATTTCTTTTGCTATTATCATCATCTCCAACGTATTTAATGATAAATACCGGTGGCAAATCCAATAAGGTAATAATATTGCTGAATATAGGTCTATCATTTAAGACTCTTTCGCATGAGGTTTTTGGAAAAAATTAAATATAAAATTATAAAAAACTAGACTGCGGCCCGAACACCACAGTCATCTCTTCAACCATCAAACGAAGATCATCTTGTTCAAAGCTATGGGAACTCCGCTTCCCACACCGCCATAGGTGTAGTAATAGCTGACCTTGTTATCGGATGCCCAGAAGGAGTCTGCGTAGTAGAGGGGCAGAGCAGGCAGATCCTGGGCTATTAGCTCCTGAGCTGATTTCACCAGCTCCATTCTCTTGGCAGAGTCTATCTCCTCCAACTGGTTTTCCAGCAGATTATTCAGCGTCTTGTCTTCATCGTAGCGGGCGCTGTTGAAGCTCTTTTGATCCAGAATAAGCTTGTTCAAGATTGCCGGATCGCCACCCAGACCGCCGTGACTGTTCATAGTAAGATCGAACTGCCAGGCAAGAACAAGGCTGTCTAGTGTCTTGGCGTCGACGGTGCGCAGGTTGACTAGGATCCCTGCGGCATCAAGCTGCTTGGCAACAAGTTCACCCTGCCTTTCAGTGGTGGCGGTGTCTAAAAGTTCGATGGTCAGAGGCTCGCCAGCTTTTGAGTAATACTGGCTGCCATCTTTCTTCTCGTATCCCAGTTCTTCGAGAAGCTGACCGGCCTTTGCCGGATCGAAGGAATACTCCTTCTGATCAGCATTGTACCACTGGTTATCTGAGGCGTATAGACCGGGGCAACCTTCCAGAGCGTAGCCGCGCAGGCCAGTCTCCACCAACTCCTCGCGGTCGATGGCATAGTAGAGAGCCTGGCGGAACTTGATATCTGAGAATGGAGCCTTCATATGGTTGACCATGATCTTGACCACCGAGTCATGAGTGCTCTTCACCACTTCAAAGCCCTTATTCTCCAGGCCGTCCACGGTCTCGCCGGGGACAGTCGCCGCATCCACATCGCCCTTTTCTAAGGCGGCAGCGGACAATTCCAGGCTGACCTTCACGAACTTGATCTGCTTTACTTTAGGGGCTCCCTGATAGTAGTTCTCATTGGCCTCGTAAAGGTATGTTCCCTGCGTCTTATCGTAATTGACCAGCTTGAAGGGGCCGGTGCCGGTCAGAGCCGCAGCATCCTTGAAATTGGCAGGATCGCTTACATCTTTGTAGACATGCTCGGGCATGATGGGAAGAGTGCCTGCCACCTGGTCCAGGAAGGGAGCATAATCCTTGGTGAGGGTGATCTTGACGGTGCTGTCATCTATGGCCTCGGCATTATCTACCGTGCTTGAGTCCACCCATTGATAGGGATGGTCTTTGATGTATTGATAGCTGAAGGCCACATCTTTGGCAGTGAAAGGCTCGCCATCGTTCCAGGTCACGCCTTCGCGAAGATGGAAGACATAGGCCTTCTCATCGGCAAGGTACTCCCAGCTTTCCGCGAGAGCAGGCACAAAGCCGCTGTCATCCTTCCAGACTAAGGTATCGAAGATCAGGCTCATTCTCACATAGCCGGGCCCTCGTGAGTAGTGCAAATAGGGCGAGGGAAAGCCCCAGTCGCCCGTGGCATCGGCGATGGTGAGAACATCAACAGTCTCATCAGCAGCCGGAGCGCTGCTGCAAAGGATTAGCAGCAGCAGGCCGGCGGCCGCCAGTCCGAGCAGGGGGAGGCGGCTCATGAGAGGGGCCTCCAGGCAGCAAGTGATACATAGGTTCTTCGCATCTTAATATCTCCTATAGAGTTTTAATTAGTCATCATATTTTAAGAGCTTTTTCTATTAAAGTATATCCTTCAATTGTTTTTTCAATTAAGTAGTAACACTTGTTACTGGATCCAAGCTGACACCTCAGATCTTCGGCCCGTAGGCAATGAGCCTCACGGAGTTGGCGATCACCGGAACGGAGGACAGCTCATGAAGCATCGCACCTGTTACCGGTGTCAATAGCAGGCCGCTGGCTAACGTGAAGAG
>CAYXSJ010000100.1:0-1220 GCA_964467095.1 uncultured Methanotrichaceae archaeon | reverse complement strand
ACAGATACTAATCGGATAAGGCTGTTAATGCTGACGATCGGCCTTTTGCATTACAGCTCCGGCAAATGCCATAAATGTCAAAACGCTGTCGCGTGGCCGAAAAATTTTCGGCTGCTGAAATCCTGGCGATTATGCCTTGTATGCCTGTCTCCTCAAGATCTTTAATCTCTCCGCATTTGAGACAGATCAGGTTTATATGAGGCTTCATATCGGAATCGTATCGTGTTTGTCCCTGGGGCAGACTCAATTCCTGAATCAGATCAACTTCTTTGAGGATTTGAATTGTTTTGTAAACTGTCGCCAGACTGACCGTAGGATGCACTTTCTTTACTTCGCTGTAGACCCTCTGCACAGTTGGATGGCCGCTATCTGTCATAAAAAATCGACCGATTGCGATTCGCTGCGGAGTAGCCTTGTAGCCCTTTTCCCGGAGAGCTTTGATTATCGTGGAATCATCTTCCCGCATCTTGCTGATCACAATTATTATGTAATAAGCATTCTTAAATAAGCCTTTGTATCATATGATCAATATTATCAACCAGCATAAAGAGACCTTCACAGCCTGTTGCAGTATTGCCATAAGGAGAAAAGACAATGACGAATGAAATGAAGAAGCTGACCACGGATGTCGGCGTCCCGGTGGCAGACAATCAGAATGCGATGACGGCAGGATCGCGAGGACCCATGCTGCTCCAGGATGTATGGTTCCTGGAAAAGCTCGCCCACTTTGACCGTGAGGTCATCCCGGAGAGGAGAATGCATGCCAAGGGCTCGGGAGCCTTCGGCACATTCACAGTCACCCACGACATAATCAGGTATACCAAAGCCAGGATATTCTCGGAGATTGGCAAGAAGACGGACCTTTTCGTGCGCTTTTCCACGGTGGCCGGAGAGCGCGGGGCGGCGGATGCGGAGCGCGATATCCGCGGCTTTGCCGTGAAGTTCTACACGGAAGAGGGCAACTGGGACCTGGTGGGAAACAACACCCCTGTGTTCTTCTTAAGAGACCCCCTCAAGTTTCCTGACTTAAACCACGCTGTGAAGCGCGACCCCAGGACCAATATGAGAAGCGCTCGCAACAATTGGGACTTCTGGAGTTCGCTTCCCGAGGCACTGCACCAGGTGACCATCACCATGAGCGACCGGGGCATTCCCTACTCTTACCGGCACATGCACGGCTTTGGCAGCCACACCTTCAGCATGATCAATGCCAAGAACGA
>CAYXSJ010000099.1:0-9805 GCA_964467095.1 uncultured Methanotrichaceae archaeon | reverse complement strand
CGCTGCTCAAGGAGTTCCGGGGCAAGATCGATCTGATCTACATCGACCCGCCCTTTGATGTGGGGGCGGATTTCACGATGCAGGTGCCGATCGGCGATGATAAAGACGCCGCTGGAAAAGATCAGTCTCTTTTAGAGATGGTTGCTTACAGGGACATGTGGGGGAGAGGCACTGACTCTTATCTACACATGATGTTTGAGCGCCTGCTGCTGATGAAAGAGTTAATGTCTGAAAAGGGAAGCATTTATGTTCATAGTGATTGGCGGGTTGGGCACCATCTCCACCTAATGATGGACGAATTATTTGGCGTAGAAAATAATGTTAATACGTTGACTTGGAAGAGGGCTGGTGCGCATAGCCATGCCGCCCAAGGAACAAGTCATTTTGGCAAAGTCACTGATTGTATTCACTTTTATTCAAAGCGAGATGACCGAACATGGACTCAGCTCTACGTACCGCATCGTGAAGAGTACGTTGAACAAATGTATCGATATACTGACAAGGATACTGGAAGACGCTACCGTTTGGATAATCTAACCGTAACAAATGGCGGCCCCAAAGGAAATCCGCAGTATGAATTCCTAGGTGTAACTCGATATTGGCGCTATAACAAGGAAAAAATGCAGCGACTATACGAGCAAGGGCGTGTTATTCAGACCCAACCAGGACGAGTTCCAGCATACAAGCGTTATCTCGATGAGATGCCAGGTGCTGAGGTTCCTGACATTTGGACGGACATATCACCAATAGCTTCCCAAGGCTTAGAGCGTTCTGATTATGCCACCCAAAAGCCCGAAGCCCTGCCGGAGCGCATTATCTGTGCCTCCTCCAATGAAGGCGACCTCGTCGCCGACTTCTTCTGCGGCTCCGGCACCACTGGCGCTGTGGCCGAACGCCTGGGCCGTCGCTGGCTCATGTGCGACCTGGGACGCTTCGCCATCCATACCAGCCGCAAAAGGCTCATCGAGCTGCAGCGGCGGCTGCAGGCGGACGGCAAGCCCTACCGGGCCTTTGATGTCTACAATCTGGGCCGCTACGAGCGGCAGTGGTGGCAGCGGGAAAGGCTTCAAGGCTATGACAGCGACCACCGGCGCGTGGTCTTGGGCTTCTACAGGGCTGAGCCGCTGGCCCGGTCCACAACCTGGCTGCACGGGCGCAAGGGCGGAGCTTTCGTCTATGTGGACAGCATTGACTCGCTGCTGACCCGAGACGAGGTGCGGGCCGCTGCCCAGGAAGCGCACGCCGCCGGGGGCCGGGAGCTGCACTGCCTGGCCTGGGAGTTTGAGATGGACCTGAGGCTGGTGGCAGAGGAAATCGAGGCCTCCGAGGGGGTGCGCATCCGCTTGCTTACCATTCCCAGGGAGATCATGGAAAAGAACCGAACTGATGCCCCGCCCTTCTTCGAGGTGGCAGTGCTGGAGGCGGAGGCAGTCTACAGCAAGGCTGCGGGCAAAAAAAAGGTCGACATCCGGCTGAAGAAGTTCCTGCCCTCTCTGGCCGAGGTGCCCGGCAAGGAGCTGGCTGCATTGAAGGAAAGGGCCGCCAAGGACGGCTTTGACTTCATCGACTTTTGGGCGGTGGACTTCAACTGGCAGGAGGACAGGCCCTTCGAGCACCACTGGCAGGATTTTCGCACCCGCAAGGACCGAACGCTCAAGACGACCAGCGACGCCCACTTCGACGGCTACCCCAAAAAGGGGATCTTCCGGGCCTGCGTAAAAGTGGTGGACATCTTCGGCTGCGACACCAGCATCGTGGTGGAGGTGCGTTATGACTGAGCCTTCTGGAAAATCAATAATTACTGATAATAATATTAATATTAGTTCATCAAGCCCTGTGATCAATCCGGCTGCCCTTGAGCCCCTCTTTTCACCCCACGAGGAGCCTTTCCGCTATCGTGCTCCCGCCGATAAAAAAGGCGATCCGGCCAGGATCGAGCTGGGAAGGCGGCCTTCCAACATCCCCATTGCCCAAAACCTCCGTCGCTTTGTCAAATTCTGGCGCGAGAGCGACTACCCCGGAGCCTCCGACACCAGCCGCGAGCTTCTCCACTACTGGTTTGAAGAGGAGCATATCCTGCAAAATAATGAGGGCGAACCGTTATCTTTCCGCTACTACTTCTGTCAGAGGGAAGCGGTCGAGACCTTCATCTACCTCTACGAGGTCCGGGGCATCACAACCCTCTCCAATCTGACTGCCGAATTCTTCCAGGACGACGCCTACGACTCAGCTCTCGGCGTCAACCCCAAGGATGACCTCTGGCCCAAGTACGCCTTCAAGATGGCCACCGGCTCAGGCAAGACCAAGGTCATGAGCCTGGCCATCGTCTGGAGCTATTTCCACTCACTTTTTGAAGAGGGCTCGACGCTTGCCCGGGACTTTCTCATCATCGCCCCCAACATCACCGTCTTCGAGCGGCTCAAGGAGGACTTCGGCGACGGCAAGATCTTCGAGACCGACCCGCTCATCCCTGCCGCCTGGCAGGGCGACTGGAACATGTCCGTATCCCTGCAGGACGAAGCAGGGGGCGCAGCTTCGGGCGGCAAGATCTACCTCACCAACATCCACCGCCTTTACGATCTCTCCAAACGAAAGGGGAAGAAAGAGGTCGAGACGCACGACTGGCTGGGCCCAGCCGTCTCCCGCGCCCGCGCGCTGGACACGGGTGAGGTCCTGCGGGAGCGCGTGACGAGCCACCGGAAAATCATGGTCCTCAACGACGAGGCCCACCACCTCTGGGACAAAGACAGCGCCTGGAACGAGGCCATTGAATACGTTTCGGAGAAGATCCGGGATAAGAGCGGCGGAAAGGGCGGCATCACCGCTCAGCTCGACTTTTCGGCCACGCCCAAAGACAATCACGGCCACATCTTCCAGCACGTCATCTGCGACACGCCTCTGGGCGAGGCGGTGGATGCTGGGATCGTCAAAATCCCGGTCATCGGCAGAGGCGACGGCCTGGTGGAGCACCCCAGCGGCGACGCTGCCAGCCGCTTCCAGCAGCACCTCATGATCGGCTACAAACGCTGGAGCCTCTCCAGAGCGGAATGGGAGAGGAGCGACAAAAAGGCACTGCTCTTCATCATGACCGAGGACACCGAGGCTGCCGACCAGATAGCCAGGGAATTGAACACGAGTCCCCTCTATCCAGAGCTTAACGGCCGGACCATCAACCTGCACACCCGCCTCAAAGGAAAGATCAAATGGATCGGCCCCAAGAAGGACGGTATCCCTGTATTTGATCCCAGCGAGAAGGAGATCAGCGACGAGGACCTGCGGGAGTTGAGGAAGTTGTCCCGAGAGCTGGATCATGGCACCAGCCCCTACCGCTGCATAGTCTCTGTGCTCATGCTCCGGGAGGGATGGGATGTGAAAAATGTTACTACCATCGTTCCCCTCCGGCCCTTTACTGCCAAGGCCAACATTCTTCCCGAGCAAACTTTGGGCAGGGGCCTGCGCCGCATGACATTTCCCGGCGGCCCCTCCGAGATCCTGACGGTAATCGAGCATCCCGTCTTCATATCGCTTTACGAGCAGCAGCTTGGCGAAGAGGGCGTCTACCCCACCGTGGCCAAAGTGGACGACATCCCCAAGATAACGGTCAGCATCTTCCCTGACGGCGAGCACAAAGATCTCAACAAGCTGGATCTGCTTCTCCCCACCGTCTCCCCCGCCTACACTCGCATACCGAAACTGGATGGCCTGACCGTTGAGGACGTGAAAAGACAATTTTCCGGCCTGAAACCACTTGCGCTAAAAGAGCAATCCCAGGATGAGATCCACTACGAGGGCCGCCACCTTCTCACCAATGAGATCGTGGAGGAGATGACCATCAAGCTGCCCCTCCTGGAGAGCGGCATCGGCGCCATCTCCTTCTTCCGGGACGAGCTGGAGCATATCACAGCGCTGCACGGCATGCATTCATCTCTGGCCCCCCTGCTGGAGATCTTCCTCACCGAGCTGCTCTTTGGGCAGCGGCTCTCCCTCTTTGACCAGCAGCTCATCAACCGGCTTGGCGACAGAGACGTGCGAGAGCATATCCGCGCCGTATTTGTGCCCCTCATACTCAGCAAGAGCACCATCAAACTGGAGCAAAGAGCCCTCGGCCAGAGCAAATCCATTGTCACCTGGAAGCCCTACCAGGCCAACCACTCCGAACGCCACCCGGCCATCGAGGCTGCCAAAACAGCCTTCAACCTGGTGCCCTGCACCAACGCCTTCGAGAAGGAGATGGCCCAGTTCCTGGACCGCGCCCCGGATGTCTTAGCGTTTTGCAAAAATGCCGGTCCTGAGGCGGTGAGAATCGACTACCAGACCCATGCCGGTCGCCTGGCCCACTACACCCCGGATTTCCTGATTCTTCGGGATGACGGAAAATATGTCATGCTGGAGACCAAAGGGCGCGTGGACATCGATGTGCCTCTCAAGATCCGGGCGGCTGATGCCTGGTGCCGCGCGGCCTCGCACAGCAGCCTGGAGTGGAGCTATGTCTACGTTCCACAGGAAGTCTTTGCTAAAATCGATGATAGCCGTCTGGAGGCGCTCATGTCCCTGTGCGAGCCCTCCAAGAACAGCCTGATTTCTGAAAAGATCGAGGCCCCCCTTAGCCTGGAAAAGGGCAATTTGGAAAAGCTGACCACGGACGGGTTTATCGCAGAAAAAGAGCTCAATCTTCTGCCGCCCAAATGCAAGAAAGGAATACAGGAAGCGTTAGCCCTCTTCACATTCCTGGAAAAGAAGAGCGACGTATCCTACGCCGCCGTCTTCACGCCTCTCCTGGGCTGCATCGATGAAGCTGCCAAGGCATTCATCATCTCTACCCTGAGAGCCACCATTCCAGAAGATGTCAAGAAACGGGAGCGCTTTTTCGAGCCTGACCTCACAGTTCTCCATCCCCGCGACCAGAGCTTTTTCAAGAGGCAGGAGAGCAACTTGAAGAGGACTCTTATCGAAAATGACGGAGTTATGCCCATGGGTCTCCTGAAGTGGTGCCTGGATTATGCAAAAAATCCAAAAACGCCTCCTGGCGGGATCTTCTCTGCCGTAAAGGCGGCATTTGTCGACGCGGCAAAAACGAATTTGCCGGATACGGTTGACAGGATCTATTCCTTCCGCAATGAGTACATCGCCCACCAGGAAAAGGAGCTGGTCGATAAAGAGGTAGCCAGGCAGGCCATGATGGACTGGATCTTGGGCTTGAGGAGGATCTGGCGGGCAGAATGATTAGTCCGAACCAGATGAAGGATTTGATTTGTATCTCATGATTCTGGTAGGCTTCTGCCTAAAAAGCAGGGGCTGGCAAGAATTGCAGCATGCAGCGATTTTGCGCGTCATCCATGACGCACAAATCAGTTTGTGCGACATATTCGGCAAAATATGACGCGCAAATAAATTTGCAGATAATCCATGACACATAGATCTTGACTGCAAGGAGTGCTATCTCTTGAACATCATGCCCGATGCGAAGAGTTCTCTTCCCGGAGAGCTAAGTTATTAAGCTAAGAGAACAAAAGAGTGACTCCAAAATTCGTATCGCTCGGAAAAAGCATTTATACTTGTTTTGGCGTAAGGGTTCTGGTTTGTTCCTTATCATTTGGAGGATTGAAGGATTTGACAACTGTTTACGACGTACCTCCCCATGACTTGATAGCTGCCGTGGCCCAGGAGCTAAAGGCGGCGGGCAAGGTTCAGCCCCCGACATGGGCCGAGTTTGCCAAGACTGGGGTAAATAGGGAGATGCCTCCCACTAACCCCGACTGGTGGTTTGTGCGATGCGCATCAGTACTGCGCAGAATATATATCGACGGCCCGGTGGGCGTATCCCGCCTTAGAAGCTTCTACGGCGGAAAGCACCGCAAGGGTGTAGCTACAGGATTCTTCTGCAAAGGCAGCGGCTCAGTGGTAAGAGAGTCCCTGCAGCAACTGGAGAAGGCCGGCTACGTGAAGAAGTTGAAGAAAGGACGCCAAATGACCCCCGCGGGCCAGGCATACCTTGATGATGTAGCCCATAAGATAAGAAGCAAGACGCAAGGCTCGGCTGCACCTGCAGCGGAACCTGCGGCTGATTCGGCATAAGCTAAGCGAGGAAAGGGAAAAGTATGGCTGATGATGAGCTTGCAAATTTAAGACAAAAGAGGATGGAGCAAATCCAAAAACAGCAGATGGATTCGCAGATGGCCGCTGCTCAGCAAGAGCAGGCCCAGCAGGAGCTGGAGGCCAAAAAGGCAAATCTGATGAGGACCATCCTCACCCCAGAAGCACGGGAACGGCTCAATGCGATACGCATGACCAAGCCGGAGTTCGTGTCTCAGATTGAAGCCCAGCTCATCATGCTTGCTCAGAGCGGCAGGCTGAGGGGCGCAATCACAGACGAGCAGCTCAAGGCGATCCTCAAGCAGGCCCTGCCCACGAAAAGAGACATCACCATAACCAGGAGATAACGCGGCTGTAAGCTAGCAGGCAGTTTATGAAGGTTGCAGTCTTATTTTCCGGCGGAAAAGATAGCAGCCTGGCGGCTCTTCTTCTCGAACCGTTCTTTGACGAGATAGAGCTTGTCACCTTTAGCTTCGGCCACGATGATGCCTGGACGAGAGCGGCGGATGCTGCCCGAGAGCTTGACCACTCCCATCGGAGGATGGTCTTTGAAGATGGTGTCCTGGAGCAGGCCCTGGAGATACTGCTTCGCACGGGCTATCCCAATGATGCTCTCAATTATGTTCATCCCATTGCAGTAGAAACAATAGCTAAAGAGTGTGAATTTGTGGCGGACGGGACGAGGCGGGATGATCGCGCACCCAAGATGGGCTTTAGTGCGATACGAAGCCTGGAAGACCGGTTGCACATGCAATACTTGAGACCTCTGGCGGGCCTGGGTCAAAAAACCATCCGGGCCATGGCCTCGCGCTATTTGGACTTCGAGGAAGAGCTATCCGAGAGGTATCCCGCCTCGGACTTCGAGGTGGGCCTGAGATATGCGCTAAAAGAAAGGTACGGCCAGGCGAAGGTCGATGGGATCTTCCCCTCTAATCATACGCACACCAGAGTTATTCGGAGGAAGAGATTTGTCCAAGAAATTAAAGGGCAAGAAGATCAGGCTTGCCAAGGCATTCAATCAGAATCGTAGGGTGCCCTCCTGGGTTATTGTCAAGACCATGAGGCGCGTAGTTACTCATCCCAAGAGAAGGCATTGGAGAAGAAGCAGCTTAGAGAGATAGACATGGCGGACACAGAACGAGTTTACACGATACCCCTGGGTATTGTCAAGTGCGCTCCCATTTACAGAAGGTCCAACCGGGCCATGACGGAAGTTAGAAGCTACCTCGCCCGGCATATGAAGGTAGCAGAGAATAATATAAAGATCGATCCCGGCCTGAGCGAAGTCATCTGGGCCAGAGGCGATATGAAGCCTCCCCGGCGCGTAAGGGTGCGCGCGGTCAAGTTCGAAGACGGCGGGGTTGAGGCGGAGTTTGCTGGTGACAGATAAGAGATTGAAGATAGCAGGAAGCAGCCTTCTCGGGGTATTTGCCAGATGCACGGAGAAGGTTGTACTCGTGCCGCAAGAAGTGGGCGAAGCCGATCGAGATGCTATAGAGGCCGGTCTGAAAGTGCCGGCCATACGGGTACTGGCCGGGGTAGGCTCAGTCTTGGGGTCCCTGGTTGCTGCCAACAGCAATGGCTTCGTGGTTACCCATCATGCCGGCAATGAGGAACTCAATATTCTTCGCGAACATGGCCGGGTAGCAAGACTGCCGGCCAGGATCAATGCCGCGGGCAATGTGATTTTGGTCAACGATAGCGCTGCTCTGGTCCATCCGGGGCTGTCTGGCAAGGCCTGCGAAACGGTAGAGCAGACTTTAGGCGTGAAAGTGGAGAAAGGCACCATCGGGGGCCTCAAGACCGTGGGAATGGCGGGAGTGGCAACCAACATGGGTCTCCTCGTGCATCCGCGCATCTCTGAGGAGGAGATTGCCGTCTTAGAGAAGCTCTTCGGGCTGCCTGTAGACGTGGGCACAGTGAACCTCGGCTCGCCGCTGGTGGGCTCAGGAGTGCTGGCCAACAGCAAGGGTTACCTGGCTGGAATTGAGACCTCTGGCCCAGAGCTGGGACGCATCGAGGATGCATTAGGTTTCCTGGTTTGATTGAATTCCAGTAATTGTTGAATAGAGTAGGGGTGGAATAGTGAGCAATTTCAAGATCATAGGAAAGTACAAGGGAGGACTTGTCGGCAAGACCTGGCTGCCCTTCAGCAAGGTTGTAGAGAGCCAGAATGAGAAAAATGCCGTGAATAAAGTCTATTCCCTCATGGGAAGCGAACACGGCCTGAAGAGGGCCCTCATCAAGATAGACGAGGTGAAGACGGTTGAGTAGCGCTCCTGGAGGCGAGGAGGAAGTCAGAAGGCTCCTGGCCGCATATCAGCAGTATCAGGCCCAGGCGGACGGCATCATGCACCAGCTCAGTTTGACACAGATTACGGCTGAGGGCCTGGAGAGGGCACTGCTTGCCGTAGAGGCCCTGGATAAGGCACAAGTCGGACAGGAGATCCTCGTTCCCATAGGATCTGGGTCTTTCATCCACGGAAATCTCGCCTCTAAGGAGAAAGTAGTCTTGAATGTGGGTGCGGGCGTTAGCATTGAAAAGACCGCAGCCGAGGCTAAGGAAATTCTGAAGGTTCGCAAGGCGGAAGTTCTTGAGGGATCAAAAAAGCTCAATGAAGTTCTGGCCAAGATCGATCAAGAGATGCAGAAGATCCAGGCCATAATGCAGCAATTTGAAGAGGGCGCTCATCAGCATCAGCCTGGCCAGGGGAGCGAAACGGTTGTTTAGTCGCTTTAAGGAGAAGCTCTCCGGCTTCAAAGAGGCTCTCTCCTCCAAGATTGCTGAGAAGGTCTCCTTAGCCGAGAAGACTTTAGCCGGAAAGAAAGATGAAACCTCCGGGGATAAGGAGATAGCCAGCCAGGTCGCAGGCAGCCAGGCCAAAGCCATCACCTCTCCGGCGGGAAATGATGTTGCAGGGAAGCCTTCTGCGTCCAGTGCAACTGCATCCGGTATTTCCTCTGCAAAGCCTTCATCAACTCCTGAAAAGGCCGAAGCCAACAATAAGCCCAAGAGCAGATTCTCCTTCCTGGAAAAGGCCAAGAGCCTGATATTTGAGCAGGAAGTAATCCTGGAAGAGAAGGATCTGGAGGAGCCCATGTGGGCCCTGGAGATGGCTCTCATGGAGAGCGACGTGGCTCTGCCCGTGGCGGAAGAGATTGTCAGAGAGGTCAAGAGCGATCTGGTGGGAAAGAAGAAGAAGATCGGCGCGGACACTGGTGCCATAGCCGAGCAGTCCCTTCGAAATGCTCTTTTAACGATTCTTTCCAGGAATTATCTGGACTTTGACGAGTATATCAAGACCAAAGAAAAGCCAGTCAAGATTCTTTTCGTAGGTGTGAACGGCACGGGAAAGACGACCAGCATCGCCAAGGTGGCCAAATACCTGATGGGCCAGAGCTATTCAGTGGTCTTAGCGGCAGGGGACACATTTCGGGCCGGAGCCATTGAGCAGCTGGAGGTTCATGGCAACAACCTGGGCCTCAAGGTAGTCAAGCACAAGACGGGCGGCGATCCGGCTGCGGTTATCTTTGATGCCATTGAGTATGCCAAGGCGCATAGCAAGGACGTTGTCCTGGCGGACACAGCCGGAAGGCTGCACACCAACATCAATCTCATGGATCAGATGAGAAAGATCGTGCGGGTGACCAAGCCCGATCTGCTCATATTCGTCGATGAAGCAATAGCCGGCAACGATGCCGTGGAGAGGGC
>CAYXSJ010000098.1:0-9907 GCA_964467095.1 uncultured Methanotrichaceae archaeon | reverse complement strand
TGGAACCACTTTGCCATGTAAATTATGCTCAAGAAATATCGTCCTCCGAAGAAGATATCAGCTGATTGGATGTAGACATTGCCGCTCTTGATCGCCGAGACGTTGGCCAGCTCAGAGCGGTCCAGGATCTCTTTTTGTTTCTCTTTGAATTTTGTTGTATTATCCTTCCCCAGAGAATAGCCGCCGATATTGCTGATCTTCCAGATGATGAACTGGGGATCTCTTTCTACCAGCGCTTCGGGGTCAACGGTTACATCACCTGCCGTATCTGCAAAGATATTCTTTCCGCCGGCCATGACGGTTACATTATGTGAAGAAGAACCGAAACCGCCAGTCTGATAGAAGTCGCTGCGCCCTCCTTCATATACTCTTGGCTTTGCCTCTTCCGGCACATCTTTGAGCACATTTTTTATCTCATCCATCTTATCGGTATACCAATCGGTGAATTCTTCTGCCTCCTTGACTCTTCCAACAATATACCCCAGCTTCATCATGTCTTCTACATAGGTCTCCGGTTTGAAGCAGTCCAGACCGATCACAGATATATCCGGATTGGCTTTCTTTAAAGTTTCATTGATGGTCTCATAGTCCGTGGTCCACTGGGTTCCGTAATAGACGACCAGATCCGGATCTTGTTTTAGAACCTTCTCAAAATCAGGCGTCTTTCCCGATCCAACGCTCGCAGCCTCCTGAAATTCGGGAAAGTAGGATTTGTCATTCAGAGCCGAATCACTGAATCCAACGATCTTGTCTGAGGTTTTTATCGTCCTCAAGGCTTCTGCAGCGTTTCTGTTGACGGGAATGATCCTCTCTACAGGCGTTTTAATCTTCACAACCTTGCCTGCAGAATCCAGTAGGAAGAGCCTCGCTTCATCGCCGCTTATGATCCTCTCAATCTGCTCTATGTCCAGAGCATCTATAACGCCATCGTAATTGGCATCAGCCAGCTCGGTCTCCGTGTTCGTTCCATTTATTATTCCTTGCAGATAGGCTATATCATCTGCATTTATGGTATCGTCCATGTTGGCATTTCCGAATATGTCCAGCGTAAATGCCGCAGAAGAAGGCAAAATGCATGATAAAACCCCGAACAAGGCCATAAGCATCAATGTGGATTTTGTCATATACTATTCCTCATACTATTTGTATTTCTTATATGACTTTTTGCTTCATTCATAATGATATTTAAAACTGACTCAGATCAGCACCCTCTCTATCGCTTAAATCAATAAGCAATCAAAAAAAGAGATAGTAAGTCGCATTTGCCATCCGTTTGGCAACCTGACTCACGGGTACGCCCATAACCCCTGATTAGGTATAGAGAGCCACTCCTCGAAATACTCCTTTTGCAGCTGTGCCGGGTCGAGATCCTGGAACAGATCAGGATAAAAGCGCTTGGCAAGATATGCCGCTCCGATGGGGTCCTGGCCGCCGGAAGCGGTACCGTAATATCCCAGGATGCAAATCTTCCCTTCCCTGGCGGCTCTGGTCTGATTGAGTATATCGGACTCCAGAACGGCCCTTAGCGACTCCCTGGCAATAGTGTCATTTAGGACCGTATAGCCGAGCCCCTCTTTAACGAAATAGGAGGCGATGACAATGCTGTCGGGATCCTGATCTATAATCCACTCACCATCCACCTTGGTGCCGGAAGAAATTCCATCGGCAATGTTGACGGCCCCTGCTTTATCAATTATCTGATGCTGTCCTATTAGGCTTGGAGAGAGCTCTTTGTCCCCTTTGAGAATGGACGACATGGTTGCCGAGAACACTCGAAGCTTTTTGTCGTCATCAAGATCCTTGGTGCGCTCTGCGATCATATCCAGTGTCTCCTGCTTCCAGTCCAGGAAGGCCCTGGCCCGGTCAGGCTTTCCGGAGATGTAGCCGAGAAGCATCAGCTCTGAATCGTAGTCCGCTTTGTTGAGGCTAAGGCCGATAACCTCGATCCCCATAGGCTCGACCATTGGCAGCACCGGGTCTATGTAGCTTCCCGGGGTCATGATCAGAACATCCGGCTTGGCAGTGGCTATAGCCTCATAATTGGGCTCGTAAATCGTTCCGATATTGGTCTTGTCGAGCAATCGGGGATAGAGATCAGGATCATCGAAGACATAATTAGTGACGCCCACCACCCGATCCTCAATTCCCAGCATCATGAACTCCCGGCATGGGCTGGTGTGAAGTCCGGCAAAGCCCTCTACAGGGACCTCCAGCGAAACGATTCGGTTGGCCGAGTCGATGATGGTAATATTGGCAGGCTCGCGCTTCAACAACCGGTCTACCAGATCGAGATCAGATGAATCGATTTTACCATCCAGATTGGCATCGGAGAGGTTGGTAGGCTCTTTGGAGCCTGCAATTATCTCCTTTAAAAGATCCTTATCGGCATCGTCAATTTGTCCGTCCATATTGGCATTGCCGAAGATCTGCAGAGTAAAGCTGTCTTTTTTCTCGTCTCCAGGCAAAGCGGCCATGGCAATCGAGGATGCTGCCAGGATCAGCAAAATGATGAGCCCCATCTTTAAACTCGTGTTCATGATTCCCTCACGCTCCCAGCACCTTGGCCATCTTCTCCTTCCAGGCTGCCACCTCATCGGCATTGATAACGTCGATCGCTCCGCCCTGAAACTCTCCACCCACGTCCCCCATTCTCTCTTCCATCCATCCCTCTATCTCCAGATAGAGCGACTTCAGAGCATCCAGAACCTCAGGATCGGCCTTCCACAGACCCCGCTGCTCTGCCTCCAGGAGCCTTCGGCCCATCTCCTCCATGGCCCAGGGGTTATTCTCCTCGAAGAACTTGCGGTTCTCCTCGTCCATGATGAAGGTCTTGGCGATATCATCGAAGATCCAGTCATCCACCTCTTGGGTGGTTGCCTCCCAGCCGTAGACCCTTCCTACGCGCTTGGAGATGTCGCCGGCTCCCTTGTAACCATGCTGCTTCATCCCCTCGATCCACTTGGGATTGAGCAGCTTGGTGCGAACGACCCGCCGGACCTCATCGGCCAGATCGCGCACCTCCACATGCTCCGGCTCTCTGGTGTCGCCGTAGTAGGCTTTCACATCCTTGCCAGATAGGTGCCTGGCAGCTGCCGTCATGCCTCCATGTGTGCCGAAGTAGCAGCAGCATCCGAAGAGGTCGTACTCATCGCTGACCACCTTGTTGTAGGTGACATCCACGCTCTTGAGCGAGTTCACAAAATTCTGATGCGACTCCTTGCCGGCCACGCCCTTGCCGTAGGCATAGCCGTTCCAGTAGACGAAGATGTCAGAGAGATCCTTCTCATCCTTCCAGGCGCTGGCGTAGACTGCCAGGTTTGTGCCAGACTGATAGGTTCCGGGCTTGCTGGCAAAGATGCGCAGCGTTGCTTCTCGCCAGTCCCTGGCCGTGCCGCTCTCAAGGTTCGCTAGCGTGTGCTTGCGCACGAAGTTCATCTCCAGTGGCTCATCGAGCGCCGCTACTGCCTGCACCGCTTCGTCGATGGTATCGATGCAGTTGGGGAAGTTGTCCCTGGTGATGCCGGAGACCCTGACGGTCAGATCGATCCTGGGCCTGCCCAGCTCCTCCAGCGGTATGACCTTGAAGCCCTTCAGCCGGCCGTTGGACAGCCAAACCGGCTCCGTGCCCAGCAGGAAGAGCATCTGGGACATATCCTCGCCATCAGCCCACATGATATCATTGCACATCCAGAAGAACGCAATGTTCTCAGGATAACGGCCCTCCTCCTTCTGGTGCTTGGCGATCACCGCTCCTCCGAGCTTGCAGCCCACCTTCCAGGCGGTCTTCGTGGGAACACGGTAGGGGTCAAGAGAGTAGAAGTTGCGGCCTGTGGGAAGGACATCATCCCGGCCGCGGGTGATGAGCCCACTGGGTCCAGCCTCGATGTAGCCTCCGTCCATGCCGTTTAGCAATGACTCTATCTCCAAAGAGGCTTCCATCCTGGTTTGCAGATCGAAGACCTTCATCCGAATAGACTCGAGCTGGCTCTCATAACCTGCCGTGGAAAAGCCCAGGACCTCGTCGGGCTGCGCCCCGTCGCCCTGCAGGTACATCTTGATTAATTTCTTGCATAGTCCATCGATGTCCTCCAGCAGTTGGCCATGCGATTTTCCGTAGCGATCGCACACGACTCCCTGATCAGACAGCAGCTCTTCCAAGGAGAGGCCCATAATGGCCGCGACAGTGCTGCGAAGCAGCACGCCGCTTCCCTCGAACCGCATTATGGAGTTGATGAACTCCACACGCTTTTCGCCCTCGGGAAGCTGGCCGAATATGTGCATGCCGGAATCTATCTGCGTGTTTCTGACCCGGCTGAGTTGATTGTGGGCTTTTGTCACAATCTCATCCACAGGCATATCATCAGTCAGCTTCATGCCCTTGTCGAGGTTGGCAGCCTTGATGGCATCGATCAAGAGGTGCCTCAGCTCATGGGATCTGGCGTGGTCGAATTTGGCGGTTTCATACTCGCCCAGCAGCCGGTCCACCTCCAGCAGCTCATCGTAAAGCCCGGACTGGGTCATCACGGTTTGCATGTGGTCCACCAGCGTGGCATAGCTTCGCCGCTTGGCGATGGTTCCCTCTGGAGGATTGTCGGCGTTGTAGATGTAAAGATGAGGAATGGTGCCGATGCAAATATCAGGATAGCAGTTCTTGGAGAGGCCCACGCCTTTGCCCGGCAAAAACTCCAGGTTGCCATGGGTGCCTACGTGTATGAGCACATCCGCTCCAAATATCTCTTCCAGATATCGGTAGGTGGCCATGTACTGGTGGGTGGGCGGCACGTCCGGGTCGTGCAGGATCTTACAGACCTGGCCGTCGCAGCGCGCTCCGGCACAGCCCCGTTTCGGCTGCACGCAGACCACAGTGTTGCCGTACTGTATGCCGGTAATCACAATCTTACCCTGATAGAGCATGGCCGCAGGAATGTCGTTCTTCAGCTCACCTGGCGGATTTCCCCATGCCTCGCTGACACGGTCCTTTACCAGAGGTGTGAGCGTATTGAACCACTTCTCGTACTCCTCTTTGGTCTGATAGGCCAGCACGCCGCCTTTGGCCACGATCTCCTCTATGGGCGTCCAGCGGAACTCTGAGATGGCTTTTCGGTCCATGATGGTGGTGATGAGATCTTTTCCTGTAGCAGGGACATTTTCCAGAGAATAGCCGGCCTGCACCATTCTGTTCATAATGAGTGCTACGCTCTCTATCGTATCCAGGTGCGCGCCGCCTCCCACGGCTGCTTCAACTGAGACGCAGGGGTTGTTGTGGAAAATAAAGGCCACTCGTCTATCGGTTGCAGGCTTTCTTGCCAGATCGATCCATTTCTTAACTCTTTTGGCAAGCTTCGCGCATCGCTCTAAAATAGGCGTGCGCTCCTCATAATCACCCCTCTTGGAACCAGCACTTACGATAATGGGCTCGATCATTCCTTCAAACTCCGGCATGGCCACCCCCCAGCCAATATCATTGGACAGTCCAATGCCGTTTTCCCATTCGTCCAGAGTCATGTGATTGGAAAGAACCGGCTCAAATACAGGTGCGTTTAGCGTTTTAAGAAGAGCGATGCCTGTTTTATTTCCTTTTGACTCGCCCATGTTGTTTCTGTCCTGTCCCAGGAAGAAGGGAGACGTCTTTACCATGGCATCGATTCGAGGCTTGCCTTCTGTGAAGAAGTAGTCCGAAACCACTTCGGCCATGCTCCTGGTGCCAAGATCCACATCCTTAACGGAATATGAAAACACGGGGACGACATTCAACCCAACTCTCTCCAGTGCCCTGATCAGCTCATCCTCCACTGCCAGATTTCTGTTTACCCAGTAAAACCGGGAAAAGAGCAATCCCACCGTCGGGCAGTCGTCCGGCTCGTACCACTTGAGATAATCTTCGATATTCTCAAAGTGGCCCGGTGCATCCGGATGGTATGCTCCTTCCCAGGGCATGGGAGTGGGTGGCTTGGCAGTCACATCCATAGAAAGCAGCTCCCGGCAAAGATAGAGGAGCATATTGCTGATGTTATCCTCTCCTCCATAGGTGAGGTAGGCATTGGCGGTGACCACAACCTTTGCAGGAGCTGAGGAGCTGAGCCAGTATGATTGATTATAGCCGAGGCATACGGTGGGCGTACGCTTTCCTATATCGCTCATCCTGGGCTCGATCTCATCCCAAAGGGCCTCGCTGCCGCGATGAGTGAAAATCAGGTCTGACTGTTCCATAGACTTTATTGCTTCATCCAGCAGGCCGGGCTGATCATCCAGACGCTGGGTGGAAAAAAGCCGCAGGTCGAATCCAAGGCGCTTGCTGGCCCTGGCTATTATCTGCAGATATGAATTTCCAACAAGACAGGTGAGTTTCATGATTGCTCCTTTTCGATCAAATATACCTGATTTCTGCGCGGCTGCTTAAAATTAGTTATGTGTATTTTAAATCGTATCATATTTCTTCACTAAATCATAGAAATAATGTGTTCTTAGTAATAACTATTTCGACTTGAATGTTAAAAAAGAGTAATACCCCATCCAGATTGGTGCCGCAGGCAAGGAATACATGAGCAATGCGCTCTTTAGCTAGCGAAATATTCGTTTGGATTCTTTGGAGCCGCCCACCCGGAGCAGCTCACCAGAACACCTTCTTTCGGCGCAGGAATAGATAAACGAAGAAAGGAACACCCAGGAAGGCGGTCATTATTCCCACCGGCAGAATCACAGGCGACAGGATAGTTCTCGCCACGGTGTCTGCTGCCAATAGTAGCAGTCCCCCCACCAGAGCTGAGGCAGGGAGCAGGAACCTGTGGTCTCCACCTATCACCATGCGCGTAATATGCGGGGCGACAAGGCCGATGAAGCCGATGGTTCCAGTGAAGCAGATCACGCTCGCGGTAATGATTGAGACCAGCACCATGCTTATCACACGCGTTTTCTCCACATCCACTCCCAGGCTCTTGGCTGTTTCGTCACCGGTTCCCAGAGCATTGATGTCCCACGATTTCAAGAGCAAGTAGGGAAAGCAAGCGATAATGACGGCCGAGACTATCCATACCTTATCCCAAGAAGACCTCCCTAAAGAGCCCATCATCCAGAAGACCACCTCCTGCACCTGCTCGGCATGCCCTACGTACTGCAAGAAGGAGGTCATGGCCGAGAATAGGTACATTATGGCTATGCCCGCCAGAACCATTGTCTCAGGTGTGATGCCCTTGTACTTTGCCAGGCCGTAAACGCTCATAGAGGCGAGAAGGGTGAAGATGAAAGCGTTGCCGATGATGAGATACTCTCCCCCCACGAAACCTGCACCCATGACGATAGCTAAGGCGGCACCAAAGCCCGCTGCCGAAGCTATGCCTAATGTGAATGGGCTGGCCAGGGGATTCTTGAGAATGCCCTGCATTACGGCTCCTGCAACGGCGAGGCCGATGCCTCCCACAACAGCCAGAAGAATGCGGTGCAGCCGCAGACCCCAGACAATTGTATCCGAGAACCAGGTGGTCTCAAAGTGGCCAGGCAAAAACCTGGCTATAATGGTGGTGTAAACATCAACGACGCTGATGTCTGCCGAACCTCGCGTGGCTGCATAGCCTGCCAGTATAATTATGCTCAAAATGAGTGAAATGAGAAAGAGCATCTTTTTGCCAATGAACTTCTGATACTCTGCCCTCAAATCTGTGCCTGGCTTTTTCTTGGAATACACAGATGACATCTGCTCATGCCTCATGATAGACAAAGACGCCCTTATTTACTACATCGACATCTGCGCCCTGGAACTCCTTGAGGTATTCCTGATATGCCTCGCGGGGACGATAGTCCTGAAATATCTCGGGCTGCAGCCATTTTCCCAGGTAGCCCATGCCCAAATAGAACCTTCCACCGCCCTTGGTGCAGTCCCAGGTGAACAAATAAACCTTTTTGTTTTTCACGGCAGGAGTTCTGTTCAATTCAGTCCGGCCGAGCATTTCATCTGTTAAAGCCTCAAGAGCAGCGGTGTCGCTCAAATCTTTGTCTATTCCCGGACTGTCCTTGAGATATTTGTAGCGTAGAATGATTTCCGGATTCTTCACGGCGACTGATTCTGGATCAACCTGCTTGAATCCCTGCAATTCTGAGAATATATTGTTCCCGCCGGCCGCCACGAGGAGGGCATTATGGGCATGACCCGAGCCACAGGTGTAATAGGTCTGGCCGCCTCCGAAGTCCGCCTCCAGATAGACCATAGGCCTCTCACTGGTGGAGAGCCCTGACACAGCATTCAGGTATTTGCCGAGCTTCTCTTCAAAGAACCGATTGTATTTTTTTGCCTCATCATTTCTATCGAGGAGATAGCCCATTTTGTCGATGATATCGGCATACTGAGATATGTTTCCGGAATCCCAGCGGATCACGGTGATATTGGTATCCTTGAGATTCTGATCCAGATCTTCCTGCTTGGGGCTGCTCAAGTATGTTATGATAAGATCCGGGCTGGACTTAATCAAGGCCTCCCAGTCAACCGAAGATACGGGAGAGCCAATGTTGACAAAGCCTGCGCCATCGGCATAAAGGTCTCCGCAGCCCTGTTCCCTGCTCTGCACAACGTACTTGCCGGCAGCGACAATTTTGTCTGTGCTATTGAGGGTGCGCAGTATCTCATAATCCTCCGTAGTCAATACAGCGATCCTTTCGATGGGCTTATAGATCGTTATCTCGTTGCCCGCCGAGTCATCGATATTCCGAGGATAGCTCTCATGGATGAGCCTGATCTTCTCAAGCTCTTCCGAGCTGATCCTTCCATCCTTGAAATCCGTTTCTGCAACCTTCAATTCTTCTGACGAGATCACTTTGTCACCATTCGTGTCCCCAGAAACTGTTACCGCCTGGTAGGCGGCTGCAAGCCCTAAAAGATTGAAAAAGCAGAAAAACAGAACCAAACCGTATATCATCCTCATGTCTATTCCCTAAATTCGATCCTTGGAACCTGTAGATGCATCTTAAGCACATATTAATAAGTCTTTTGGTATTACTAGATAATAATTAAATCTGTAAAGCATTACATTTGTACACCTCTGATATGCAAATGATGTATTTTGGATATAGGAAACCCGATTATAGCCTTTTGCCAAAACGTCTTATCATTCGATGACATTGTTTCACTAAGAATCAATCGATTCTCTTTGACAGGATACTTGTAAATTTATATTATCTATAAGTAAAGAGATCATACAAAAAGCAACAAAATAATTTAGTAAATAGTACTTTTTAATACAACATAAAACCTTAAATACGAAAACGACACGCTAAAAAACGGAGATAACAATGCACCATCTGAAGAGAAAGACCATACCATTTACAGCCATCGTTGGGCAGGATGACATGAAGTTCTCCCTGATTCTAAATGCCATCAATCCCCGCATAGGCGGCGTCCTGATCAGAGGCGACAAGGGCACTGCAAAATCGACTGCAGTGCGGGCTTTAGCCGACCTGCTGGAGAATATTCAAGTGGTTGAAGACTGCCCCTTCAATTGCGATCCGGGAAATCCTGAAGATATGTGCGACCTGTGTTTTGAGAAGAACCAGGCAAACCGGATAAAGGGAATCGATAAAAAGACACCTGTTATCGATCTGCCATTGGGTGCAACAGAAGACAGAGTAGTTGGCTCTTTGAATGTTGAGCGTGCCATCAAAGAAGGCATCAAGGCACTTGAACCGGGCATCCTGGCGGCCTGTAATCGCGGCATCCTCTACATTGACGAGGTCAATCTCCTGGACGATCATGTGGCCGATGTGCTATTGGATTCTGCAGCCATGGGCGTCAACATCGTGGAACGCGAGGGAGTATCAGTAGCTCATCCCTCCAAGTTCATCCTGGTCGGGACCATGAACCCGGAAGAAGGAGAGATCCGGCCTCAGCTTCTGGATAGATTCGGCTTGCAGGTGAGCGTTG
>CAYXSJ010000097.1:0-10022 GCA_964467095.1 uncultured Methanotrichaceae archaeon | reverse complement strand
CATGGGATCACATGCCATCGGTTGAGAGACCGTAGATGCCCGTGAATTTATTCATAGGAGTGGTCACGGCGTAGAGGTTTATCCTCTACCCTTGGGCAGTTTGGGTCAGGCGGGGTGTGGCGATGTCGGCGGAATGCTAAGGCTTGGCATTATCGGCGGGCTTACCCTGGGTGCCATCGCCAGTTCGCCGCCGCAGTCCAACTGATTGGTGTGGTATGCAGGGGGCAGGTCAAGTGCGACGGAATTAGTTCTAAACGCCGTCCCTAAAGGATAGGAATATATCCATATTGGTCGCACCGAGTTCACGTTGGCAGGTCTTCATGACACACCTACAAATATTGGGTAGGGGAGTTTGTTATACAGGAGTAGAGGCTTTGAAAAAAGATAACGGAGAATGTTGCGTAACACTCGAGGTTGCAGGAAAGGGGGACCTCTTGGGCTTCAAGAGAGACCTGCAGGAAGCATTTGCTAAAGCTGTGACTGAAGCATTTGGCTCTATCCCAGATGAAATGATTCCTTCTGATGAAGATATCGAGGAATCCTTCAGTGCTCCGGGCGCCGTAACCTATCACATCCTCGCAGATGGGAATAAGGTCGGCGGCGCTGTACTGGCTATTGATGAAGCAACACATCACAACTCGCTTGATCTCTTCTATATATCTACAAAGGAACATGGTCGTGGCATTGGATACAAGGCATGGAGAGCAATTGAGGAAAGGTATACCGATACAAGGGTTTGGGAAACTCACACGCCGTATTTTGAAAAACGCAACATTCACTTCTATGTTAATAAATGTGGATTCAAGATTGTCGAATATTACAATATGTATAACCCGGACCCCCATAGAGCTGATAAAGAAGGCTTGCCTGGAGATGGGGGGCTATTTAGATTTGAAAAGATCATGAGGTAATCGCTGTGAACCCTTCTGAGAAGGGCGATGCGGAGACAAAAAAAATGCTTGAGCTTTGCAGATGGCTCTGTAATTGCAACTATTCAGCCATGCCGTCTAAATCATTATAAATTCAGACGGCAATCCAAGAAACGGCTTTCCTTCGAAAGCTCCTTGAATTGCATCGATAACGGATATTGAGTTCTTTTTAGCCGTTGAGATATATCCTCTAATGCGGCAAAATATTTTCGCGTCCTCTCAGCTTCTAAAAGTACCTGAGATCTTCCGCTGAACTTTCACCATTCGTATGTCCCTTTCAGCCAGATTATTATCAAATGGAACCTCGAAGTCGTACATGAAGGCAAGAACTTCTCTCCGATACTTCTGCAATCTTTCTAACAGATTTTGCGCCTTCGTTTTCTTCTTTTTTCCGCGTTTTTTAATCTGGCTTTGTGAATCCGAGACAATTGGCGGAGGATTTTCGAGTTTAGCCATTTTGATTATGTAATCATATCTCTTTTCAAATTCGGTAATCTCCGCAAGATCTAATTTTGAATCAATTGGCCCTCTGCAATCTACGACAATTTTAATGTCGATCAGATGATCGATCAACTCTTTGGCCCAATTCTGTTTATCCTCTTCGTGAACAAAGGTAAGATCTCTCAGATTATGTGAATTGCATAGAGCATGCTTGCAGTTGAATTTAAAATAGGAACTCCAGCCATCATGCATAGCGGTTCCGCTATATACCTGCAGTATTCCCATATCCTCGTTGGCCTTAGATCCGCGACGGACATTTGCGGCATAATAGGTTAAATTTGGGGTTGAAACCACGTGGCACCATTTTCTCATTCCCTCAATACGCATGCCTGTTTCATCAAGACAAATAACAGCTGATGCGATTAGCTGTTGCTTGATGACTCTTCGACCGACTCCAAGGCATCATAACAGGCTTGATTTGTATCGATTAAAGTACTCTGGCTCAAATGATGACTGAAGAGGTCAAAGAATGTCTCGCTTAATCTGCCAAAAGGAATAAGTTGATATTGATTTAGATAAGCGGCAACAGATTTCAAGCGAGTTTCCATATTGAACGGGATATGCAACGTCTTTTGGAAAGGCGGCTTTATTGAGGCAGCCACAATTGGGGCAAATCTTGCTCTCAGCTTGATGTTCGAATACTTCAACTTTGATGGGTGGTAAATCGAATACCAGGCGACGTTCATGTTTTAAGGCCTTAGCATCGCACAAAGATCGACTGCACAATTCACATTTTGGTGACAGGATGAACGATTACGTGATTAGGCTTCTCGACTATTTCGAGTGTATGTCCTTTATGTCCACCTACTGATCTACCAGTTGGCTTGCGCTGGCTCTTGATCTTTTTGAAAGTATCTGTCGATGGGGGTTTGCTGCTATTGCGGCTGTTTTTGTTGATTTGATCCTCCAATACCTTAACCCTCTCCCTCTAGTTCAACGATTCTTGCTGATAGCAACATTATAACAGCATAAACTGATTCAAAACCTTCTTCATATATCGCTAAAATATCTTCGCGACTCAGCGAAATGGATCTGCCTGATTGTGCTGAAGTATGAGAATTATCTGGGCTGATATCTGCCATTTGAATTTGGTGAGAATTGCGCCCATTCATTACATCACTTGTATGATTATTATTAATATTTAAATTTTGGGGAAAATTAGCAAGCATTATGGTTCATGATATTTGGGCAGAAAAATGAAGTTTTAACTGGCTGGCTGAATAGTTGCAACTGCCTATTGAATGATAATTCTCCGTTCGTTCGTCCTCTGTGCTCTCTGTGACTCTGCGGTTTTATCCCGTAAACCCTAGAGTTAAATTATTCAGCTACAATTATTAACCGCAGAGATGCAGAGGACGCAGATACGCGCAAACTTCCTTTGATTTCCATTCAGTCGACTTAAAATGACGCATGAGACAGCAAGCTCTCTCTTGGGAGGCCATGGGGCGCTCGCCCTCCCGGCCTGGCAGCCCATCGGGTGCCCAGGCGGGCCGGGACCCCGATATTGGCCATCGCTTCCGGGCGCGGGAACCACGCGGGCAGGCACACAGGAAGGCCAACGAGTAAAATAATAGGAAAAAGCCAAATACAAAAAGAGATGAAATGTATTCGATGGAGCGGCTCACAGCATTCGTCTCGGGCAAAGTCCAAAGGGTAGGCTATAGGGCTAGGGTTATCCAGTTAGCCAATGGCTTGGGTCTAAAAGGCATAATTGAGAACCTGAGCGATGGAAGAGTTCGAATCATTGCCGAGGGCGATGAAGAAAAGATAAAATTATTCGAGAGAGCCATAGACATAAAGAATACCTTCATTCAAGTAACTACTATTGAAAAAATATATTCGCAGCCTTATGGCGAATTTGGTGGTTTCTATAAACTTGTTGGAACGGGGGAGACTGATTCTCGCCTGGATGAAGGAATTGGCGTACTAAAAGACATGAGAGATCTGCTTATTTCAATTTGTGGCATGCAGAAACAAATGCTCAGCAAACAGGAAGAAACCATTTTCGAGATCAAGGACATGAACCGGAGCCTAAACGATAAGATGGACAAGGTTCTGGACAAGAGCGAGATTATTGAATTGAAGGGCGATGTATCTGAGATGAAGTCTGCTCTGAGGGCGAAGGGCATTATTTAGATTTCAACTCCGTCGACTTAAAATGACGCATGAGACAGCAAGCTATGACTTTCTCTTTGGTTTATAAGCATGCGCTCGCCCTCCCGGCCTGGCAGCCCGGTGGGTGGCGGCGGTCAGGCGGGTATTCGGTGCCCGGCGGCAGCGCTCGCTCACGGGCGCGGGTACATGTGGGTGAGCGGTCGCTGTGATCAGGCAGATCCTGTAGCATTGAGCAGATGGCCGGGGATACTGCTGGCCTGGTGGAGGCCCTTGCAATTGATCGTGTCTATACTATCGCCACTTGTCAATGGCAATTCAATAATAATCCCGGTCAGTCACTTGGAAATGCGACGAGCGTGTCTATATTGCAGATAAAAAGAGAAAGGGATCTGCCCAATGAGATCCAGGGATATCAATTTTTTTACATCGGACCGAGCGGTGCTACAACTTTCTTATAGACCTCATTGAGAACCTGAGCCAGGGCGGCATAAACTGCAGACAGTCCGCAGATAATTCCCTCATAGCCTGCCAGCGTTCCTATTGCGGCGCTGCCCAGATAATCACGGGCGGCAAGCAAGAAGAACAGGATGGTAAGAGATAGAAAGACGAACTGCAGAGCTCTGTTGATGCGCAGCGTTCCAAGGAACATGACAAAGGTGAACAGACCCCACATAAAGAAATAAGCTGCAAAAGCTATCTTGGATGTGGCATCAGCCAGTCCTAGCTTGGGCAGAAATAACAGGGCCACCAATGATAGCCAGAAAAGGCCGTAGGACGTGAACGCAGTGGTTCCAAAGGTGTTGTTCTTCTTCCATTCCATTATTCCTGCAATAATCTGGGCGAGGCCGCCGTAGAATATCCCCATGGCCAAAATCATGGAGTTGAGCTCATAATATCCGGCATTGTGGAGATTCAGCAGCACTGTGGTCAATCCGAAGCCAAGCAGGCCAAGAGGCGCCGGGTTGGCGGTAGTGTCTTTGAGGATTATTGTATCTATGGTTTGCTTCCTCACTTCTTGCATAGTCTTATTTCCCTCCTGAATGCTCGTTAACCTGTTCTTAATATTAAATTGTTACCCTTAAAATATAAATTAATAATAGTGTTAATTGCTGCGCATTTTTCAAAATAAGAAAATCTTTTTGTAAGGTAAATCTATGATAATGAGCAAAAATAGGTAGCATAGAACTTTAATTGTATTAAGAGCGCTTGCACATTTAGCCTTAATTTATTTTTTGCTCAATCCTTTATACAACTTTTGATGCTGCAAAAATCATGTCCTTCGCGGCATCTTACATATGCAATCATTCATCGCACTTATGCAATCCCTATCTGATGCGTTTGGCTTAAATTCTCATCTTTCAAGGATATATGAATATGATCGAGATTAAAACAGAAAAACCAGTGGATGTTGTTGATATCACAGATCATGTTGAGCGGGCATTGCGAGAGAGCTGCGTAGAAAACGGCATCTGCCTGGTCTATGCCCTTCATACAACTACTGGACTCACTATCAACGAAGCAGATGACGCATTGATAGATGATATCTTAAATCTTCTGCAGAGAATTGCTCCCAAAGGTGCAGGCTACAAGCATGATCGAGGCGATGGCAATGCCCATGCTCATTTGCGGGCAACATTGCTGGGAAATAGTGTTCTAATACCCGTTGAGAGGAGGAGACTGACTCTTGGGACGTGGCAGAGGATTCTCTTCTTTGAATTGGATGGTCCGAGAAGGAGAAGCATTTTTGTTCGTGTAATCTCTGATTGAAGGCTAAAAAAGTTTTTGAACTCGCCATGAATAATATCAAAAAAATACAAAACTCAAAAAACGCTGAAGGGAGGGGGAAATCCTCCCGTTCTCTTCTTATTTGAATATTGATGTGCCTGTGCTCATGGTCAGCTCTTTGAAGGCCGCCATGAGATTCTTTGTAATCTGTCCGGGCTTGCCGCTGCCAATGGCCCTGCCGTCGACCTTGGTAACGGGTGCAACCTCTGCTGCTGTGCCCGTAACAAAGACCTCATCAGCCGTATAAAGGTCAAATAGTCCTAAATCCCTTTCCGTGATATCATAGCCGCGGCTCTTGGCCAGCTCCATGACAGCTTCCCTGGTTATGCCCTTGAGATTGTTTATGGTATAGGGAGTGTAGATCTTTCCATTTTTAATGACGAATATATTGTCTCCGCTTCCCTCAGATACCAATCCCCGGGAATCGAGGATGATGGCCTCATTTCCGCCTTTGATATTGGCTTCTATCTTTGCCAGGATGTTGTTCAGATAGTTGAGGCTCTTGATATTGGGCGGCAGGCTATCCGGTGAATTTCTGCGTACTGCGACGCTGATTGCTGTCAGGCCGACCTCGTAAAGCTCTCCGTACATTGCACCCCATTCAACGGCAATGATGATGACTGAAGCCACACTGCACTTATTTGGATCAAGGCCCAAATCACCGACGCCTCGGCTGACGATCGGTCGGATATAAGCATTACGCAGACCATTCTTCCTCAGAACCTCCAGGATTGCCGCGCACATCTCTTCCTGGCTTATAGGAATGCGGAGCAAGATGGCTTGAGCAGAGTCGAAGAGCCTTTTGACGTGGTCCTCTAGCCGGAAAACGCGCCCTTCATAGGCTCTTATGCCCTCGAAGACTCCATCTCCATAAAGAAATCCGTGATCGAAGACCGAAACTGCAGCCTGTTCTGCTGGAACAAACTTCCCGTTAAGATAAATCAGGTTCATAGAGCACCTTGCCGTTTAACAATTGCCTAGGATAAATGCATTTTGATCTGAATCGATGGGTTTATTAGTGAAGGAAGGAAGGGTGGTGCCTACTCTTTATGGGGTTTGGAGCTTATGGCAAGACTTGGTTTCGTGGTCTCGGAGTTTAATAGGGACATTACCTATCAAATGGAGCTATTGGGCAGAGAGCATGCCCGGTTCCTGGGAGCAGAGGTCGCTACTGTCTTTTACGTTCCTGGAGTTTATGACATGCCCATTGCTGTGAAGAAGCTGCTTCGTCGCGAGGATATCGATGCGGTCGTTACAATCGGCTGCGTGATTCAGGGGGAGACTGCTCATGATGAAATTGTGGTCTCGCAAGCGGCCCGAAAGCTGATGGATCTGTCCCTTGAGTTTGATAAGCCTGTAACTCTCGGCATAACGGGCCCCAAGATGTCACGGCCCGATGCCCACAAGCGCGTGGATTATGCTAAGCGAGCTGTTGAGGCGGCGGTCAAGCTCCTGCAAAGGCTGGATGGTGTTTAGACTATGGTCTCTGTGCGGATGGCCTCCATTCGCGAATCAACCACCTTGAAGATCTCGGCCATGGCTAAGAAGCTGGTTGCCAGCGGCTTGGACATCATAGATATGGGTGTTGGTGAGCCGGATTTTGATACCCCTAAGCATATTGTCGACGCGGGCTGCAATTCCATCAGAATGGGTGAGACGCACTACGCTCCTACTGCAGGAATTCCCGAACTGCGGCGGGCCATTGCTGAGAAGCTATGCCGGGAAAATTCCCTCCATGCTACTGCAGATGATGTCTATGTGACTCCCGGCGCCAAGATGGCCGTATTCGCTGCAATCCAGGCGCTCCTCCAGGAAGGCGATGAGTGCGTTCTCATCGGGCCTTCCTGGGTGAGCTACGAGCCCTGCGTGGCCTTTGCCGGATCTCGCGTTGCCTGGGCAAAAGTGGATGATAATTTTGAGCCTCTTGACCTGGCGGAAAATATCAATCCCAAAACCCGGCTCATTCTGGTCAATTCTCCTTCCAATCCCACTGGATCTGTTTTCGACCGCGAGGTGCTGGAGGAGATTCGCGATTTGAGTGTGGATCATAACCTGTTTGTCATTTCTGATGAAATCTATGAAAAGATAATTTACGATCACGAGCATGTGAGCATAGGTTCTCTGCCGGGAATGGAGGACAGAACCGTGACCATCAACGGCTTCTCCAAGGCTTATGCTATGACAGGATGGCGTCTGGGATACCTCACCGGCCCCAAAGAGACCATGAAATGGGTAAACAGGCTTCTTTCTCACTCCGTCTCCCAGGCTACTACATTTGTGCAGCGCGCCGGAGTTGCTGCAATTCAGGGTCCGCAGGATGAGGTTGTATCCATGGTAGCTGAGTTTCGGGCGCGCCGGGATATGCTGGTCGCAGGCCTGAAGGATTTAGGAGTACCCTGCAGCGTTCCTGGAGGTGCCTTCTATGTCTTCCCGGATGTATCTCAGTTTGGAGGAGGAGATGTATTCACCGATAGGCTGCTCAAAGATGCTCTCATTGCTGCCACGCCCGGATCGGCATTTGGGCCAGGAGGAGCGAATTATATCCGGCTCTCTTATGCCACGTCTCAAAGTCGAATCAAACAGGCACTGGAGCGGATAGAGAGAATTGTGAAATAGAACGGAATAAAGGATAATTTCTTTTTTGCTCGTTGATCGCTCAGGGTGCGTTTCACCTTAAAATTCTTAATGTACTGACTAAAAATAAGAATTAGAATTTCGAATAATTTCTATTTTTAAATTTACATATTGGGGCTTAGCTTTGGAGTTGAATTTTTCGTGCCTATTCTGCCTCTTTCCTAAGTTTAGAACAAAAAATACCAAATAATTATGAAAATTAAGTAATATTTAAAATATAGCATATACTGCAATTGTGCCTATATTTTTTTGATTAGCATATATGTCTTGTTGTATCTGATAATAATAAGATTTATATAGGGCATCAAGTAAGAATGCCAGATAAGATCTATGGCGTAACTTAAGAGGAATTTTAATATCGAAATGCATCACGCTTGGCTGGCCAAAACGAAAGTCGGATGATTTTCCTGGCGCTTGTGCTTTAGTGTAGGAGGGAGACATGAAGGTTGGATTTATAAGCCAAATATGGGCGATCCTGGCAAATTTAAGAAGGAGCGATGGAGAGGGATTGCATTATCTCTCGGTGCTTTTTGTAATTTTAGCTATTTATTCCCTTTCAGGTTTGTGCTTGGGGGATAATGTCGAGTATTGCTACGATCATCCTTTTAACGATTCTGCAGATTGGTCGGAGAATATAACCGCTCAGATGTTTGATCCGAGACTTGGGGAATTAAGCGGAGCCCAAATCATTATGAATTTTACTATTATGCAGGACGTGAATGTCTCTAATAAAAGAGATCTGCCTGTTAATATGACATTTAATGCAGGTGGGAATCTGTCTCTCACTCTTCCCGACAAGAGCGCATTACATGTTGAATTCGTGAATAATCGAACAATATTGTCGGCTCCAAATAAAGAGATGGTTTTTAGCGAATCAGGCAGCAAGAATCAAAGCATCTCTCTTGATGAATCTCAGCTCAAGAAGTTCATAGCTTCTTCTCCAGGCGAGACTATTATGCTTCCTCTTGTGGCAGTCTCCTTTGGCTCGTTTGAGGCTGATGGTGCCTTATGGTTTGGAGTTACCTCTAAATCCAGAGCTTCAATTTGCATTTTGTATGACTATTCTCCTGCTGGTAGCGAGAAAATTAGCGCTCTGAGTCTGACGGCTCCGACTCTAGCATGAAGGAGGGACATGCGGATGAAATGTATTAAATTGTCCATCATTTTATTGATACTAATTACTATAATAGCAGCGCCTGCAATTGGCGAGATAAGAACGCAGACCTATTTGCATGAGATACCTCAAACAAGTGCTAGCTGGAATCTTGCTCACAATATCCCTGCTTTTGATCCATTAAACGGAGATCTTATTAATGTATATATCAAAGATGAAACGCATATTTATCAAAAACTAACGACAATAAATGTCGGAAGTTCTGTCGTTACATTTACGGCTTCCTCTGCAGGAGATGTAAATGTTACCATGCCAAATGGGACGATCTTCAACACTCATTCCTATCAATCATACGGGCCGTATACCTCTCAACCTGGCCATACGGATACGTTTGACCTTAACGAAGACGGCTTTAATGAGATACTTAATTATTCAAATCTGAATCACTTTAATAAAAATGTTGTCGGGCCGATCGTGGCATTGTCAGCAAGTGCGACTTGTACGGGAACCGTTACTGGATCTGGATCAGGGTTTATGTCCGGCTTCGATCCTTATGCTGCATCGAATCTTACTGTAATATATACCTATAACGCAACTCCTGTCGTTAGAGTCGTAAAAACCACTAATGGAAAAGATGCTAATTCCCCTCCCGGCCCCTACATTCCCTTTGGTGCTACGGTAACATGGAATTATACCCTAACCAATCCTGGAAATGTCGCTCTCAAGGAAGTAAGCGTTATCGACGACAAGGGTGTCGTGCCTGTTTATAGGAGCGGCGATGTATGGCATTTCGGTTGGCTCGATCAGAATGAGACCTGGTTTTACAATGCGACAGGCTCGGCTGTTTCCGGCCAGTATGCCAATAATGCAACGGTAACGGCAAAATCCCCAGAGGATGTGCCGGTCGAAGGCAGGGATCCGAGCCACTACTATGGCCAGACCCC
>CAYXSJ010000096.1:0-10037 GCA_964467095.1 uncultured Methanotrichaceae archaeon | reverse complement strand
TCGCCTATGAGGTCCGCCCTCCCGGCCATCTGCAGGCCCTCTCTGACCAGATCGTAGTTCTTAGGATCGCGGTATTGCAGCATGGCCCGCTGAATCCTCTTCTCCCTGCCTCTGGGCACATGCACCGGCATGAGGGTGAAAGGGTCAAGGCCGGTGTAGTACATGGCTGTGGAGACGGTCATGGGCGTTGGTGTGAAGTCCTGCACCTGCTCCGTGTACATATGGTTGTCACGCAGGTACTCGGCCAGCTCGACCATGTCTCTTACCGTGCAGCCAGGATGGCCGGACATGAGATAGGGAAGAAGGTACTGCTCCTTTCCTGCTGCCCTGGAGGCGGCGGAAAAGCGTTTCCTGAAGTCATCCAGAACATCGCAGGGGGGCTTATGCATACACTCTGTCACCGACCGGGAGATGTGCTCGGGAGCGATCTTGAGGTGGCCGGAGACGTGGTGCTCACAAAGCTCCTCCAGGTAAGAAGAATGGTCGGCCATTATCAGGTCATGTCTGATCCCCGAACCGATGAAGACCCTTTTCACGCCGGGAATTTTCCTCAGCCTGCGGAGCAGGTCTACCAGGCGGGAATGATCTTTGTCAAGTGTTGGGCACTCTGCTGAGCAGAGCTTGTCCGGGCAGGCTCCCTTCTTCCAGCGCGGGCAGGAAAGAGCGTACATATTAGCCGTCGGCCCGCCTACATCCTGAATAATGCCTCGGAAACCTTTCATCTTAGCGAGCATCGCCGCCTCGCGCAGGATGGAGTCTTCGCTTCTGCTCTGCACAATTCTGCCCTGATGGTGGGTCAGAGCACAAAATGAGCAGGATCCGAAGCAGCCCCGGTGGCTGGTGATGGAGAAGCGGACGGGCTCCAAGGCCGGGATAGGCTCGCGGTAAGAGGGATGAGCTTCCCGGACGAAGGGCAGCTCATAAATGCGGTCAAGCTCTTCCGTTGTCAGGGGCCGGGCCGGCGGGTTCTGGATGATGACCGTCTTGGGGTGGGGCTGGACGACCGCACGGCCGTAAAACGGGTCTTGCTCGCGGTAGTGCAGGGCGAAGGCCTGGGCGTATTTTCTCCTGTCTGTGGAAACCTCTGCAAAACTGGGGATGACCAGGCAGCCTTCGCGCGGCTCGCTTCTCCAGCGCCTGATCTCCTGTTTGACCGTGGTTCCGGCAACATCCGAAATCTCCTCAATTCTCTCGCCCTTCTCCAGCCTCAGGGCCACGGAGCGCAGCGGTCTTTCGCCCATGCCGTAGATGATCAGATCGGCAGGCGCGTCTGCAAGGATGGACTGGCGCACAGAGTCCGACCAGTAATCGTAATGGGCAAATCGACGCAAGCTGGCCTCGATACCGCCCAAAATTATGGGAACGCCGGGAAAGAGGGCATGAACCTTGTTGGTGTAGACGATTGTTGCCCTGTCCGGCCGGAGCAAAGCGCCGCCTGGCGAATAGACATCCGAGCTGCGGCGCTTCAAATTGGGCGTCAGGTTGTTGACCAGCGAGTCCACGTTTCCCGAGGATATGCCGAAGAAGAGCCGCGGTCGGCCCAGCCTGCAGTATTCCTCGTCCTTTTTCCAATCCGGCTGAGCAATAATGCCCACGCTGTAGCCGGCATCCCAGAGCACCCGGCCGATGAGAGCGGCAGCAAAAGAGGGATGATCAATGTAAGCGTCTCCGCTTATGAGAATTACATCGAACTGCTCTATTCCTTGCTCTCTTGCTTCCTGCAGGGACATGGGAAGGATTTTGGGCTGCTCTTTCATTTGCATATAAGACTGTATGCCGGCGTCATAAAGCCTTCCCAGGACGCCGGGCAGAAAAATCATGAATGAAAATGATTAATCTGGCGAACCTGGATAAGTTTTAAGATGAGAAGCATGATAGTAGTATCCGGGAGAGGCAATGAAGCAGAGAGGAAAGCATCTAACAGTGCTGGCGGTCGCCATCGTTCTTCTGATGTCTAATGCATTGGCCGCAGAGATAAATGTCAGATCCGGAGAGAGCATTCAGGCGGCTATAAATGGTGCAGGTTCCGGGGATATCATATTTGTTCAGAGCGGGGTTTATAGAGAGAGCCTGAACATAAGCAAACCGGTCATTTTGGAGGGCATTGGCCGTCCTCTCCTGGATGCAGGGGCAATGGGCAGTGCAATAATCCTTCAAGCCGATGGTGCAGGCGCATCTGGTGCAGGCGTATCGGGATTTGACATTAGAACCACGCGCCGGACTGGTATTCATGTCCTTTCCGAAAATAATATCATAAAATATAATACTATCAGTGGGTGCCTGGACGGCATTCGTCTGGATCAAACCCGTTCCAACATCATTGCCTTCAATGATATAAACAACAACACCAACGGCATCACCCTTTATGCCTCAGAGCAAAATACAATCGTGAATAATAATGTTCGCGAAAACAACATCAACGAAGAGAGCGACTGCGGCATCTTTCTGGCTTATTCCCGAGATAACGTCATTCAGGACAACGATCTGATGGACAACGGCGACTCTTCCCTATCGCTGCGCTCCAGCAGCAACAACACCCTACGGGGCAACAGCATAAGCCACAACGATTGGTACGGCATCTCGCTATCCGATTCCAGCAACAATAACCTCATAGAAAAGAATAATGCCTTCCAAAATAGGGACGCAGGGATATATCTGGACAGCTCAAGGGAGAATGTCATCCGGGAAAACACGGCCTGTGACAATTCCCGGGGCATTTACCTCTCATATGACAGCAATGACAACACCATGCAGGGCAACAACGTTTCTTTCAATGCCAAAGGATTGCAGCTCGCGGGTCACAGCAGCAATAACACTCTGCAGAATAATACGGCAATGGGGAACGGATACGGCATATACCTCTCCTTCTCCTCCGGCTGGAATCTGCTCTTTTCCAACCATCTTATCGGCAACGGTTACAATGCTTACGACATGGGCCAGAGCAACCGCTGGGACAATGGCAGCGTGGGCAACTACTACAGCGATTTAGGACGGGTCTTCTACGTTCCGGGCGGGCCGGGAGTGGACAGATACCCAATGACCGAGCCTCAAATGTAATTGCATTAACTATAAAAGGTTCCTGGCAAATCAACTGCTCATGCATAGAATTCCGATGATCATCTTCATGGCCTTGCTCATCTGGCTTATGCCGATCGATGGAGCAAGAACATATATCGTTGACGACAGCGACTTTGCCAATTATAATACCATTCAAGAGGCCGTTGTTGCTGCCAGCAATGGAGATACCATATACATCAAGCCGGGAGAGTACAATGAAGAGGTAATCCTGAACAGAACCCTGACGCTAATGCCTCTCACCGGCGAGACTGAGCCTATAATCCTCAAGGGGGATGGCCTGGAGAAGGGGATCACAATAACCGCGGACGGTTGCTCTCTGCAGGGCTTGACTATGCGTAGCTTCCTCGGGCCGGCAATTTATGTTCAATCCAGCAAGAACTACATCCAGAAAAACGTTTTTGAAAACGCCAGCCCGGCCATACTGGTGCGCGGCTCGAATGAGAACTTAATTGCCGAAAACACAATAACGGACAGCCAGGGTGCAGTTGCCATCTGGGAGAACTCAAGCGATAACCAGGTTTTAAAAAATGAGATCTCTGGCTGCAATGTGTCCATTATTGTGCGAGAAGCCGCTAAAAATAAGATCCTCGACAACAAAATATCTGATGCTTTCTGGGGCATCTGGCTTGAGAATGCCGGGAGCTGCCAGATCATAAGCAACGAAATAGAGAGCAAGAGGTTCGGCATCTGGCTTTTAAACAGCAGCGCCATCAACGTTGCCCAAAATATTGTGAGCATCGGTAATTCTGACGCCAGCATCACAAACGGCATAAACCTCGCGAATGCCAGCGAGACCTTATTGCAGAGCAACGAAATCAATGGCGGTGCCATCAGTCTGCTCATTTCTGGCAGCAAGAACAACACAATCATGGATAACTTGATTTCCGGCAGCAAGAATGCCGTTTTTATCAAGGACTCAAACTCGCAAGATCTGAAAAATAACCGCATCAGTGCAGCAGAATTCGGCATAAGAATGGAAAACTCCAGCCAAAATTCCTTCAGCCAAAACAGGATAGAAAACGGCACCATTGGCTTTGACGTGGGCACAGGCAGACTGAACAATATCACGGGAAACCAGCTCTCGGGCATAACAGACACTGCTGTGCAAATTGCCTATTCTAACGAAAACACCCTCACCGGAAATCAGATCAATGATAGTTCAAAAGGAATCATCTTGTTGGAATCATCTGCCAATCAGCTGCATGCCAATCGCTTCCAGAATGTAGACTGGAGCCTTTATGCAGAGGCTGAGAGCAAAGAGGGCTTCAACAATTCCATAGATGAATCCAATCTTGCAGACAGGGTCCCTATAGTCTATCTTTTTGGCCTTTCCGGTGGAGAGGTTAAGGATAGGGATATTGCTCACCTTACCTTGGCGTACTGTGAAAATGTCACGGTAAAGAACACTGCCATCACCAGTGATGCAGTGTTCCTCTTCGACTCGAAGAATAATATGATCCTGGAGAACAACATATCCGGATGCTTTGGCATGCGTCTCGTGCAGTCCGATGAAAACGAGATCTCAGGCAACCGCCTGCTGGGCAATAGATATAGCGGTATATTCCTGTACGGCTCTGATTTGAATCAAATTGCAGGAAATAATGCCTCGCATAACAGCCAGAATGGAATCTCGCTCCTATCCTGCAATCAGAACGTCATTCGCGACAATGTGGTGGATGCAAATGCAGCCACAGGCATCTGGCTAAACCTATCCAATGATAACCAGATAACTCAGAATAGCATCAGCAGAAATCCACTGGGCCTGCAGGTAATGCTCTCTACAGGAAACAAAATCTTTTGGAACAGCTTCCTGGGCAATCAGGAGCATTCTCAAGATACTGGCGGCAGCAATAGCTGGGACGATGGCAATGTCACGGGCGGCAACTATTGGGAGGGTCATGTGGCCAAAGGCAATCCCAGCCAGGATTGGCCAAGGATGATAAAAGGTGGAAGCATGAGGGACGGCTATCCATTCCAGGACGAGAGCGGCTGGCTGGTTGCTGCCGCCGCTCCATCTTCTGAAGGGAGAGCGTAATTTTGCACTATGAAGCTATGAAGCGATGAAGCTATGAAGCCGCAATACTTAAGATGATGAAGAAATAAGGAGAAGGATATGGCAAAGAAAAAGAATGAAGGCAGCGGTCTTCAGTCATCAGCAGGCCTCATGAGGTACTTCGAGGCCGACGATACGGCAATAAAGCTCAACCCTAAGATGGTACTTGGAGCCTGTATAGGTGCAGGCTTGGTAGTAATGGGACTTAACATCGCCTTTGGCCTCTGGCCTTAGACAATATTTTCCATCATCATCTGGATTGTGCGTGGCCTCGGCATGGGCCATGTAGAGATGGACTGCTTCATGCTTCGTTACTTTATTTGCACAATCTTGACCGAATTGATAAATCGTTCTGTGGCTTCTCGATCATAGGTAGAGAGAATCAATCCTACTGCAGTGGATGCCAGAACACCTCCCGGCTTATCCAGGTGGTATTCCACAGGATAAACGGCAACGTAGACCGGCTCGTTCATCGGGCACTTCAGGCCGCTGGCCAGTATTCCCGATCGACCGTCTATCACTTTTGCTGTTATATTGACATCTTTGCATACCTTGGATTTAGTGAGGGTATTGTTGGCAAGGGCCGTCATGCTATCGTTACTGATAAGGGAAGCATCGCTCTTGGAGTACATTATAACCGAGAGCTTCAAGATCTCGGACCTATCGGATTTCGACTCCAGTGTTAAAGCATCTGTTGCTACTGACACTTTTCCGGAGGCGCTGTCTCCATGTGACACACTGCTTGCGTACTCGTCCATCTCCGACCAATTGAAGCTTATCTTCCATTTGCCGCAGTCTTCTGAGACGGAAGTGACGGCCATTTCATCCATCATCGAGCCATGCCCCTGCATGGTTAGCAAAAGCGCCAGGCCAAGCAAGAGAAGCTTTGAGCAATACCTGTCCATCACTACTAACACCTACAGAGGTGCCATCCTGGGCATGATATTGGGATTGATTCCCTTTGCAAGCTCTGTAACATCCTTGAATCTGTTTTCTGTCTTTGGGACGGCGACAGTCTCGTTGTTCTCTTCGATCATAGGAGCCTCATTCTTCTGCTCTGTGCTCACTTGCTCCGTCTGGACTGCTGGCAAGGGTGCGGTTGTGACCACTGCAGGAGTGTAGCTTGATGTATCCGGACTGATCATGGTCGCGGTAAAGTCGCCCCTGCTGGCTTTTCCGCTGCTGTCCGATCGGATGAAAAATCCATTCATGTTATCTCCTTCCAGGGTAGCGCTTATGTAGGTGGATGCCAGCGCATCCCCTTCCATCGCCGCCAGGGAAAGGGATACTGCACTTGAAGAAATAGATCCTGCCAGTGCTCCGTTCCAGGGATTGTCGCCCTCGAATTTAGCCAGGCCGAAGACGGATTGAGCTGATTGGTTCACAGCCATAATAATCTCCTTTTCGCCTAAAGAAGCTTTCCAGATGCCCTGCATGCTGGCAGAGGAGGCACTGGATGTGTTCTCCTCCGTCGCTCCGTTATTTTCCATCGATGAGAGATCCTGAGCCGTTACCAAATATATGGATGCCGAAAACGTCAAAAGGAGAATTGCCATTAAACTTAAATTTCTGATCATCAAGCCCCAAACCACCTTTATTTTCATTTACATTTAAACCTGCCCTATTAAGCCTCTATCATATTAATATAGATTGCCAACGTGACACAAGCTAAATATATGAATCGAACTTATTAACAGATGATGGATCCACTTCAAGCCACACTTCAAGCCCAGGTAGGCGGAGATGCTGCCAGTGCTCTGATCAACAATATATGGTTTCTCTTATTCATATTTATCTTTCTAGTTCCCATGGTGCAGAGGTACTACCTGCAGATGGCGAGAAAGACCGTCCTGGCAAAGCTGGGCAAGGCGCGGGGCACGCAGGTCATAACGCTCATCCACCGCCAGGAGACTATCAGCTTTCTCGGCATACCTTTAGCCCGCTACATTGACATCGATGACAGCGAGCGGGTTTTAAGGGCCATTCGCGCAGCGCAGAAGGATGTGCCCATCGACATCATCCTGCATACTCCGGGAGGTCTGGCTCTGGCGGCCACGCAGATCGCCATGGCGCTGAAGGCCCATCCCGCCGATAAAACGGTAATTGTGCCCCATTACGCCATGAGCGGCGGAACTCTCATTGCTTTTGCCGCCGACAAAATAATCATGGACCCGCACGCTGCCTTAGGTCCGGTGGACCCGCAACTGGGAGACATGCAGGGCAGCTATCCGGCAACGTCGCTGCTTGCGGTCGTAGGAAAGAAGAAGATCGACGAGACAGATGACAAGACTCTTATCTTCGCCGAGGAGGCGAGGAAAGCCATGAGCCAGATGAGAAATCTCTTGAAGAAAATACTGGACGGGAAGTGCGGAGGCGAGAAGATGGACAGCATCATCGAGGAGTTTGTCTCGGGAAAATATACTCACGACCATCCATTTATGGCCGAGCAGGCCCAATCTCTCCTGGGCGAATGCGTGCAGACCGATGTCCCGGAAGAGGTCTACGCTCTGATGGATCTGTATCGCATGGAAGCAGGAAGGAGCCGCCCTGGTGTTGAGTATGTGCCTCTGGTAAAGCATTAAGATATCTTCAGGAGCTGGCACCTGCCTGGTATCCAAGTCTTTTTGTTTTGTCGAAGGCAGCATTTGCCTCTGGGCCGCGGCCTGCTAATTTCAGGGCATTGCCTTTGTCGAACCCATGCCTGCATGCAGTTGGGATCGATTTCGATGGCCTATCAAGGGTTAGTACGGTTTCGTTATATCTTCCCAGGTTAGCCAGGGCAAGCCCATTGCTGTACCTGGCTAATGCCACCTCGGGATGCAGCTTGATGGATTCCTCAAAGGCTGCAACTGACTCGTTGTATTCTCTCAGGTGAGCATAAGCAAGTCCTTTGCTGTACCATGCCTCTGCTAGATTAGGGTCCAGCTCGATTGACTCATTGTAGGCAGAGAGTGCATCAGCATATCTTACCATATCGCTAAGGCCTGGCCTTCCGCCGGGCTTATGAGCATCTTTTAGCTATAATCAGATTAGCAGAGCCACTTACCTAAAACCTTAATACAGCCTTTAGCATGCATCTCCAATGTTGTTTCGGCTTCCTTACTCCACCTGGCATAAACCTTAACTCTAGACTTTGACACGCCAAACAAGGGAGCGGCTTTAACCATAATTTCTTTGGAGAATTCTTGGTTTGCAGTTATGTTCGATTCGTTGAAAATTTCAACATCATCAACCGTAATGCGAATTGTCCATGTGCCGTCCTGTGGACTTACAATCCACCCAGTGGCTTTAGCAGCGATCTTATCAGGATATGGATGCTTGTAATCACCGAGATCTATGTAACCATATCCGCTGGGGTCCACTTCGATCTTGACATCTTCTGTATACAATTCTGCTGTGACTACTGGAATCATTAGGTCTAAAAGCAGAACAGTTATAATTATTAGTTTATTGGACATATTTTTCCTCAAGACTTTCTTATATTTAATGAATATATATGCGTATTGCCTGGTAGTGTCTCGAATCTGCTTTAATTTCGTAGCGGCCATATATCCTGTCAACGCCGGTCAAAAAATACACATTTCCGGCGGAATGAAAGTGCTGGTCGTGAGTCTCCAATAGGTTTTAATTTTATGATAAGGAAACATCAGTAGCTCTTGCAGGCTCCAGACATGGTCAATTAGTCCTGCTTGCTTCGCAGGAGAATTGAATTTCTTTATCCCGTTCTCATCTTTATAACTTAGAGCACAATGCTTTCGGCAGAAGTTGAACTTAGCGAAATATAGGGTCATTTGCTGATCTAATGGTTCTTCTTCTTTCGAGAAACCAATAGTCTTTCGCGAAATGCGGTTATTATCTTGTCGGCAGGTTAAATTTTGTCGTTCAATGTAGCTGGTAGCTATCATTTTGGGATCAATATTCTCTCCGAAGATCACTCTCTTTTTGACTCTTTTCAGGACACTACCAGCCCTTTGCTTTATAATTTGAGCATATTTTAATAATTCACCTGGTATCAATCTGGAACGCCGTGGTCGTCCTCGTTTGCCGGTCCTGCGAAGCTTTTAAGCTTTCCATATTGCTTCAGCAATGCGATCTTATAAAACTTCAAACCGTCAGTAACGAAAAGAAGTAAAGTCTTTAGGACGAACTCAGGGCCAATCCCCTCCATTTCAATGGAGAGATACAGCCCGTACTTATCGAAAGGTACATAAACTAATGGTGACCCTGAACTAAGGAATCAACTCTGGAATGGTCATCTCTGGAATCCTTCGTACTATGTAGGAACCTGTGGTGACGCTACGAAAGATGTAATAGAACGATATGTGGCAATGCAAAAGGTGAAGTAAACCATGAGGGTATTTCGGTATAGACTCAAGCCAACCAAGGCTCAAGTAACCAAGCTGAATGAGCAGCTAGAACTTTGCCGATGGGTCTATAACGAAACTCTTGCCCTGCGAAAGAACTCCTTTGAACAAGAAGGCAAATCGATAAGCTACTTTGAATCCAAGAGGATGCTGCCTATCTGGAAAGAATCCAAGCCAGAACTTAAGATGGTTCATTCCCAGGTTCTACAAGATGTCGTTCTCAGGGTCAATCTTGCTTTCAGTGCATTCTTCCGAAGAGTCCACTCTGGCTAAGAGGAAGTTGGTTATCCTCGCTTCAAGGGAAGGAACAGATACGATAGCATCAGTTATACTCAGAGTGGCTTCTCCATAGACGGCAACACGATTTGGTTATCCAAGATAGGTGATATCAAATTCAAGTTGCATAGACCTATTGAGGGGGTTGTCAAGAGATTGACTATCCGAAGGTCTTCTACCAAGAAATGGTATGTGTCTTTCCTAGTCGATGATGCACCAAACCACATTCTCGAACCCTCTGATGAAATAGTAGGCGTGGATATGGG
>CAYXSJ010000095.1:7466-10044 GCA_964467095.1 uncultured Methanotrichaceae archaeon | reverse complement strand
AAAAAAGTGGCTATTCCTTGTGCAGCATGCACATTGAAATCCGGATCAGCTTGCGGCTTTTCCCGCCGGCTGCACCAGTTTCTCCTCCGCGCTCTGGTTGCTCTGCAATTGAATCTGGCTCATGTTTTCCGGCAGCTTCACTGTCATGTTCCGGGAAGACTCCGGGTAAGGCATGATCACCAGGCACGGCCCCTGGCCGCTCTCCCGGGGCAGGAAGGAAATTTCCGCGCAGCTATTGCTAAATGCCTCCAGCCAGAATGATATCCTGTCCCCCTTTGCCCTGGCATCCTGGAGCTTTTTAGAGACATCAAAGGCAAAGATACTGTCGCCGTCGGTGTTGCTGCTCATGGCCGTAGCATCGTTCTTCTTGACGATGTTCCATGCAGGCAGCATATTGGCCAGAAATGTGGTGTAGTCCGAACTCTCATCCCAGTCCGAGCCGATGGTCATCAATTCAACCATGAGCGGATCGCCTTGCGTCTGCATGGATGCCGCTTTGAGCACCAGAACTGCAACATCGTCATCCGTCAAGTTCAGGCCGGAAATATTAAACTGGATCATAGGAGCGCCGGGATGACTGGTCATCTCTGTCTGGTTGCCGTCCGTCTCATTGACTGTCACATTAACGGCGCAAAGAAGAAAATCGGTTTGATTATAAACAGAAACGCTGCTCTCTGCCATGCTGATGTAAACATCCTGCGAGGCAGGAATCACTGTCACATCGGCCAGGCCTTCGCCGGCGAGCATTGCCGCCAGCAGCAAAAACATAATCCCCCTTTTGAGCATAAGCCTATATCTCCCATTTCATTTATTCAAGAATGATATCGATTCATATTTAAAATTATAGATTTTCATTTGGATCTACATAAAGTCCGCCAGGCCCGTCTGCTTGGCCTTGTCATTTTTGAAGAGGGAGTTGATCTCGATCTTCAAAAGCTGCAGCCTCTGCTTGGTGTAGCTGCTCACGCCATACTCCTCGGCCACCTTTATGGATACCTCCAGATATTTCCGAACGCTGCCCTCATGCACCGTGAGGATTATCCTGCCGCCGCACTTGGGGCAGGTCTCTTTGAGCGGTGGACGCCGGTATTTTGCCCCGCACTTCACACACCTCACCTTCTGCTTGGAAAAGGCATGCAGATTGCCGATCAGATCGGGCAGAAAGTGAGAGTTGATGACCCGTTCGGCCACGTCCTGCGCGTCCACCGCCCGGATCATGCGCGCGAGCTCCAGCTGGGCATCCATCTTGTCTACCATGGTCTCCAGGGTCTTGTAGGCGCTGTTCTTGGGGCCGGCAGCGATATCCGTTGTGCTGTGGCTGAAATTGAAGCCCTCGTACTGGGCATCAGAGCCCAGCCGCCTGGATACCAGATCAAATTTCTTCTCCAGGTCTTTGGGATTTGCTCCCTTGAGGGTGGCCTCGTAGAACTCTAGAGGGTAGACGCACGTCAGATCCAGGTTATGAGCCTCTTTGTCCACCTCAGCCGGATTGAGAATGGTGGTCATGACCAGGCAGGCGTCCATCTTTCCGCCTCGCTTGGCAGGAAGATAGGACATGGAGAAGTTGAGCAGGGCATCCATGAGCAGCATCACACAGTCCTCATCGCCGTCGCAGTTGCGGCGCTTGGCGGCATGGAAGAAGGGATGGCCAAAGCCGGCTGATGCCGGGCTGTAGCCGATGAGGCGGCAGAGCACGCCCGCCGAGGTGTGCGGAGCCAGACCGACCATGAGAGTGCCGATCAGGTCTGCCGGGGTCTCTGCATTGTAGTAGGGCGCAAGACCGTAGAACTTGACGAGAAGCTCATCCACGAACCTGGCCACCTTGAGGAGATACTCGCCCGCATCCCTGGCCAAAATGATGTCCTGCACGCGAAGCTCGCAGACCTGATCCGCTGCAGTTAGCGGCTGGCCATGCATGTCCTCCGTGTAGCCTAAACTGCATAAAGTCTCAGGGCTTGTTCCAATCTCATCCGGACGGAAATGGGTTAGCGGAAGATCGGTGAGATCGTACCTCACCGTGCCGTCTTTGAAGATGTTTATGCCCTGCTTGGCGCGCAGTATGCCCTTCTCCAGAGGCTCGGGAGTCTTATCCCGGGAGGAGAGGCCGAGGACGCCCTTGAGCGACTCCGGCTCGCGCTCGCCTAAGCGCTCCAGAGCCTGGTGATACAGCTTCTTTACATCGATCTGCATCTTGGCAGCGGCCGTCGTCGTTTCACCGCATTTGGGGCACTTCTCCGTGGCGGGAATGTTGCATTTGGGGCAGACTCTCTTCTTTTCTGTGAAGCCTCCGCACCCGCAACGGAAGGAAAAGCCCTCTTTGCCGCAGTCTTTGCATACTCTCCGCTCGATCTCCACATTGATGATGCCGGTGGTATTGCTTGTGGAGTGCCTGGCGGCCTCTTGAATTGACCTTGATTTGCCGCCTTCTTCTCCTGCCGGAAAGAGAACGTGCGGCGGCGGGCGCATCAGTCTGATATCCGATTTCTCGGGCCGGCCCATGCGGGCACCGATGCGCGTGGGAGCGCGGGCGCGGACAACGAGGCCGGAGAGTTTGTTGACCGCATCCAGTGCAAAACAC
>CAYXSJ010000095.1:0-7366 GCA_964467095.1 uncultured Methanotrichaceae archaeon | reverse complement strand
CTATTGCCGTCAGCATTGCTGCAGTCAACGCGGTCCTCATTTTTCTTTTCCGCTTCCGGCCAAGCGCTGCATTTTTTCAGGGCTCCGCCATCCGGCTCCAATCCCAGGCAGAGCAAGAGAGGCAGCGGATCTTCTATAATGATCTTTCCTGCTCTGACCTTATGGAGCACCAGCAGCGTCTCCAGGGCCGCTTTAGCCGGCATTGGAAGCAGGAGCTTTCCCGATTCAAGGCAGCCTTCTGAGAAGACAAGAGAGGCGAGATTCTCAAACTCCTGCATAGGCAGATCGTGCCAGAGATAGGTATGAGCCGGATGCAGGGGCACGCCGGATTCTCGGGATAAAGCTATGGCTTCCTGTCCGCTGATATTCTCTTTGCCGGCAGGATTGCCCCCAGCCTTCAGCAACTCCTCTGCCCACCACTCAAAGGCATATGAGGCAGGAGCCAGGGGTCGGTTGTTCTCCAGGAACTCTCCGTAGCTGATCAAAATCTCGCCCAGGTCTAAAATCTCGGAGACATGGGCTTTGAGCGCAGCCTGAATGGTCCTGGGATCTTTGCAGCTTATCGGCATCCATTCCAGAATGTCCTGATCGGCATCAAAGCGCACCACATCGCCGTTTAAGAGCCTCACCGTCGGCCCCTCTATGGAGCTGACGGGAGCTACCGCTGCCGCTTTTCCCGGCTGCTCCACCTTGATCTGGGTTCCGGCAGCCATGAATTCGCCCAGGAGCAGCATGCTGGCAGGATTGATGCCGGCAGCGGCAAGGCCGGTATTTCTGGCCCGCCCGTAACGCAGCCGAAAGCCGCCCGGCCGGGAGGGATGAGAAAAGACTGGTCGTCCGGCGATGAGGTCACGCAGGAACTTGGGGGTTGAGTCTCCGCCATCCTTTTTGCCGCTGGCCAGCGAATCGAGCCACTCCCAGCCGGTGATGCCCAGTTTTGTGACATGCTTCTTGAGCTTGGGCCTCTTCAGGGCGATGCCTTCCGCAGAGACCAGAGCTATGCCGCCTCGCACGCGATTGGTCTCAATTCTGGGAAGGTCGCGGTATCCTGATACCTCTTCCTCCTCTGTGGGCTCGCCCTCTATGCAGATGGGGCAGTTACGTACAATGGTTCTGATCTCATCGTCCGATGGAGAATACTGCAGTCCTGCCACACGCTTGTAAAGGCCGATCTCCTCTACATAGCGCTCCACCTCTTCAGGTCTTGGTTTCCAGGGCGCGATGCCCACGGCCCGTCTCACATAATCGGCCACGAGAACGGAAAGGGCCTGGGCGGTTCCGCCTGCGGAACGAATGGGACCCGCATAGTAGACCTTGAGGTATTCCGTTCCATCATCGTTCTTCCCCAGGTCCACGCGAGCGATTCCTTCCATGGGCGCTGCCACCACTCCCTCGGTTAGCAGGGCAACCGATGTGCGGATGGCGTTTTCCACTGACTCGATCTTGGAGGTGCCTTTTCCCAGACGCCCTTCCGCAAAATCAATGCCGATGGCCAGAGCCGCTTCTTCCCGGCTCATGCCCTCTTTTTCCATCTCCCGAACACGCACGGCTATACCGGGAATGCCGATCAGCTTCTCTACCCGTTCTGCCAGGTCCACAGCCAGCGGTATCTCCACCTCGGTGCTGGGGTCCAATCCCCTGCTACGCGCAATCTGGGCTATGTCCATAGCGTTTTTAAGGCCCTGCTGCAGGAACTCAAAGTATTCGGAATTCTTCATTATTCTTGTCCCCAGAGCTTGAGGCCTGTGATGGAATCAGGGACTCTTTTCAGAGGCAGGCCGGAAAGCTCCTGCAGGTAAACCTCGGCGGCAAAGATGGTGCCGCAGGTCAGGTGGCCGGCCCAGGTTTTTCCCGCCCTGTCCGATAGAACGGCATGAGCATGCACAAAAGGCAGGTCTTCCCGCAGGGTTATGTTTCCGGAGCAAGAGGCCAATTCCACTGGCGCTTCCACGGCTATTTTGCAGTACTCGTGAGAAACCTGATCGTAGTAACCGAGCTCTGCCCTGGAAAGGGCACCAATCGCGCTCAAAGCGCCGGTCTTAATTCCATTTTTCTCTGCCAGATTGGTGATCTGGCTGATGATATCTGCACCGTGGTCGAGCCTGGCAAAAAAAATGCGGCCTTGCCTGAAATTTCTGATTAGCATTAGACATCCCCTGTCTTTCCCTGATGCCCCATGAGATCATAATGCTTTTCCTTTCTGCTCTGATGGGCAATTGTTCCTGGAAAAAGGATGGGCAGGAACTGATAGCCAAAAGAGAAGCATCTTGGAAAAGCAAGAATGGATTTCTCTCCTTTTTAGGACCATATTAAAATGGAGCCTCATTGCAGACAACAGGTCGCTTGATGCTATTTTTTGTTAACTTCTTAAAATATATTGTCTTTCAACCCCCTGGCTTCTAGTGTGTTGGTGCAACAACATATATCGTTTGAAAGAAATAAAGCTAGATACATTTATTATTATTATTTGTTCAGTTGCAATTTTCCAACATCTGTAGAAACTTTAAAAAATTCTTTGTGGCATTCTTCCACTGGAACTATTCCCTCCCGAGGAATATCTACCCCAGGAGCGGGACTTCCAGCTTCTAGCCAGGAGTTTAAGAACCTTGCGGCCCCTCAAATCAAAGCGTCATCTTTTTTTGATCAGAGCCTCAACGTTCTTCGATGAATCTGGAGTCTCTGGCATCCGAGCTGCGAGGATTTGTGGGCATCACTCGCAAAAAGCAGATAGGTAGCCTCATGCAATTCTTTCCCATAGAATCCGAGCGCATCATTGCTTCCTTTGGTGAGGATGCGGCCGTGATTGACGATGGGGAAGAGGTCATGCTCCTGGCTGCGGACGGCATCTGGTCCAAGCTTATGGAGGTCGATCCGGAGTGGTCCGGCTACTGTTCCGTTCTGGTCAATGTGCACGATATCGCGGCCATGGGCGGCTGGCCGGTGGCCATGGTGGATGTTCTTTCCGTAGATAACGACAACCAGGAGATTGCGGATAGAGTCCTGCGAGGCATGAAGAAAGCAATTGAGTTGTTTCATGTGCCAATCATCGGCGGGCACCTGCATCCGGATACGCCCTACAGCGCTCTGGACGTGGCAATCCTTGGCAAGGCAAAGAAGAGCGGCGTCATTCTGAGCAGCACGGCCAGGGCGGGCGAGGTAGTAATAGCTGCAGCCGATATGGATGGCAAGCCTCATCCCAGGTTTGCCATAAACTTCGACTCCACCAGCTTCAAGGACAGCAAGACTCTTCTCACGCAACTGGGCTGTATGCAGGAGCTGGGCGAGAGGGGGCTGGTCAAGGCAGGCAAGGATATCAGCAATCCTGGGCTGCTGGGGACCTTAGGCATGCTGCTGGAGACAAGCAGAGTGGGAGCTGTGGTGGATGTAGAGGCAATCGCGGTTCCCGCATGCCTGGAGCTGGCAAGCTGGCTGAAGATGTATCCGGGAATGGGCTTTGTCGTAACTGCCAAGCCTGAGAACGCGGAGGCGGTCTTGGAGGTATTCGAAAGGCGCGGCCTGACGGCAAGAGTTATTGGGCGGGTGACCGGGGAGAGAAAGCTCGTCATTCGCCATGGTGTGGAAGAGACGGTTCTTTTCGATCTGGAAAAGGAGTGCGTAACAGGAATTCATTGAACGTCGTCTTCATGTCGGTGAAGAAGCATTTTCGTAGCAAGTATGGAATAATATGGACTCAATATTCATCCGCTCTTTGGTGGAGCGGGCTAAATCCAGACATGCCCGCATCGGCATTGGCATCTGGAACGCAGACGCTGAGCTGATCGCTTCCCTGCAGTCGGCCACCGAGTATGCCGACCTGCTCCTGGTAGGCGATCCGTGTTGCGACTGCACTCTGGATTACGTGGCCAGCAAAGAGCCCTGGAAGGAGTTGGTGCGCCTTTTGGCCGAAGGCGAGATTGAGGGCGCTGTGAGAGGAAACCTGCCCGCGGGGAGGGCCATGCGGGCCGTAGCAGAGCAGTTTGACGTTCGCGTCCGGCGTTTGGCACTGCTGGAGCTGTCCGGTTGGGCCTTCTTGCTGGGGCCGGTGGGCATTGATGAGGGCGAAAGCATGCCGGACCGGCTGGAGCTCTTGCTGGGAGGAGCAAGGCTGCTGCAGGGCATGGGCGTCGTGCCCCAGGCGGCCGTGCTCTCCGGCGGCCGGATGGAGGACCTGGGCAGATGCGAGCGCGTAGACCGAAGCCTGGCGGAAGGCGAGCTGATCGCCGCCCGGGCGCAGGCGGCAGGGGTGCAGGCCCGCCACAAAGGAATATTGATCGAGGGCTGCCGGGGAGACGACATCGTCATAGCTCCGGAGGGCGTTTCCGGCAACCTCATCTTCCGGACGCTATTACTATTATGCAAAGCCCAGTCCTATGGTGCGCCGGTGCTGATGGACCGGGTCTTCGTGGACTCCAGCCGGGCCAGAGGTGGATTTGACGGGCCGGTGATGCTGGCAAGCTGCATGGCGGGGATGAAAGAGAAAAAATAATGAAACCCTATTTTTGTGACCAACTCAACCCTCAACGAAATAATTATATAGTTTCACAAACCCTGGAATTTTAGATTATTGAGCGATCGATAAATTCCTCAACCATAGGGTTTCAGAGAACTGCTCGTATTTGTTTTTTGTCCAATGGCAGCTATGGTTTCCTGCGAGGAGTCATCGAGACTGTGCATGAGAATTCAGCATGAAAAGAGGAAGATAAATGGCTACCAAACAAGTCATGATTTTCGTTGATCAAGGAGAGCGAGATAAACGGAGCCAGGCAGAAGCCGCCGTATCCCGCATACTTGCAACTTACCCCGGCAGCATTCTTGCCGAGGTCAATGAAGAGCAAGCTGAGTTGCTCACGAGCAAAGGATTTCAACTGGAATCAGTTGCCGGCATTGCAACTATCAAGCTGCGGTCGATAGAATTCGATCCATCTATCGAAGTCCCTGTCGGGCCCAAGGAATTGAGCCTCTCCGCCGCCGAGATGGTTTCGACCGCAGAGATGTATTGGATCGTTCAGTTTGTGGGCCCAGCAAAAGCGGAATGGGTTAAGGCGGTCCAAAATATGGGGGGCAGCGTAGGCGACTATGTTCCGGAAAACGCCTTTTTGGTGCGAATGACCCCGATAATAAAAGATCAGGTATCTCAGCTTGATTTCGTGCGTTGGGTGGGTCCCTACCAGGCAACCTACAAGGTCAGCCCTCTGTTGATGGGCGTTCGCGGCAAGATCTCACCGGTTGCTCTTCGAACCGCCGTGATTTCGTCGGAGGCGTTCAAGCCCACGTGGCTAGGCAACTTGCGTGTTCTTCTCCATCAGGCGGATGACGCAACTGCAGTCCAAAAGAAGGTGGAGAGCCTGGGTGGGACAGTCATCTCAGCCGAGCAAGGAGTCCTGCGCATATCTCTCGATCCTACCCGTATTGGAGCTCTTGCAGTACTTCCAGGCGTGCAGTGGATTGAGCCCTACGTTGTACCCAAACTTGCCAACGACGTCTCTGCTGGCATCATCGGCGTACAGCCTGTTTGGAACCATCACGGGCTTGATGGTGAAGGCCAGATCATTGCCGTGGCGGACAGTGGCCTGGACACCGGCATCAATGATGCTACCATTCACGACGATTTCAAGGGCAGAATTGTAGCCATTCACAGCTGGGCGATCCCGGCATGGCTTCACCCTTATTTAGACAACGCCAGCTGGGATGACGGCTCTGCAGACATGGAGAGCGGTCATGGTACTCATGTCGCAGGATCGGTGCTGGGCAGCGGTGCGCGGTCAAATGGCGGTATACGCGGAGTAGCATACAATGCTCGTTTGGTCTTCCAGGCATTAGAGCAATACGTAAACGTTAAATCCGCCTATGAGTCGGATTTGCCTGACGGCTATTACCTGTTTGGCATTCCGGATGATCTCAATACCCTCTTCCAGCAATCCTACAATGATGGTGCGAGAATCTTCAGCAACAGCTGGGGCGGTGCCCAAGACGAGTCAGGAAACTTCATTTATGGCCAGTACACCGCGGAAAGCCAGGACATTGACGAATTTTCCTGGATGCACAAGGACGCTGTCATTCTCTTTGCCGCGGGCAACGAAGGAAGAGACGGTAACAGCGATGGTGTGATCGATGCCGACTCCTTGCTTGTGCAGGCAACAGCCAAAAACTGCATCACCGTTGGGGCCTCTGAGAATAACCGCCCGACCGGGTCGGTTCCCGCGCCCGGGTATGATATTCCTTATGGAACAGGCTCCTGGCTGGCGGATTATCCAGTGAATCCGATAAGATCGGATCATGTGTCCGACGATCCTGAGGGCATGGCCGCTTTCAGCAGCCGGGGCCCAACGGACGACGGCAGGATTAAGCCCGATGTGGTGGCTCCTGGGACCAACATACTCTCCGTGCGCTCTAGCGTTGCGAGCGAGGATGGATGGGGACTGCTGCCAGTTGGCGATGTACGCAGGGGCTATTACATGTTCATGGGAGGGACCAGCATGGCGACTCCGATCACCGCCGGAACCGTTGCTCTCATCCGCCAGTATCTGCAAAACGTTTATCTCATTAGCCCATCAGCAGCTCTGATCAAAGCCATGCTGATCCACGGTTCTGTTCCTATGGCAGGTCAGTATGCTCCACCGGAAGTCGGATCGGTGCCGAACAACAATGAGGGCTGGGGCCGCATCAATCTCGATCAGACTCTTTTCCCTGCTTATCCGGCAAAGATGGAATTCCGCGACTCAGCCGCGGATGCAGTGGGGGTTGAATCCAGGGACTATGCATTCACTGTGGTCAATGCATCGGTCCCATTCCGAGCCACTCTTGTCTGGACTGACTACCAGAGTACTCCGGCGGCAGGAGGACTTGTCAACCAGCTGCGCCTGTCGGTTATAGCACCTGACGGAACAACGACCCAGGCAACCACTACAAACAATAACGTTCAACAGGTCGTCCTCAACGTCCCGCAGACAGGAATTTATACGGTCCGAGTAACGGGCATCAACGTCCCGACGACGGCCATGCTCGGGGTAAATCAGAAGCAAGATTTCGCCCTGGTGGCGACAGGAGGTCTTGATTTCGTTGATGTCTACATCAAAGACAATTCAGCAGATGACGGTATCCCGCCGTCTTCCGGATGCCTCTATCTATCGCCGGACATCTGGATCAGCCTGACCAACGACCCCACGCTCCCTCCAGCTCTCAATCCGGAGTATGGGCAGACGAACTATGTCTTCGTGCGGGTTCACAATCGCGGATCGAAAGCTGCTGCCAATGCCGATGTGAAGCTCTACTGGGCAAATCCCGGGACGAACCTCACCAAACCCCACTGGAAAACCGATGGAATAAAAGTGGACGGCGCGGCTGGCAATATCCGAACAATCACCGT
>CAYXSJ010000094.1:0-10083 GCA_964467095.1 uncultured Methanotrichaceae archaeon | reverse complement strand
TCAAGTCGGCGGATAACAGTCATAGGCAAAATCACATCACGGTACTTGCCTCTCACATAAACATTATGCTGATCTCAGACAAAGACAATACTTTACTAGAGGTGAAGACAACACCGCCTCATGGATCTGGAAGGATTTGCCAAGAGGGGTCTGCTGCGAAATGATCCCGAAATAAAGTCCAAGCTCATCTCACTGATCAGAGAGGTTAAGAGAATACCTGAGGATAAAGCCCTCATCCTGGCGGATGCTGTGCTGGAGGAAGCGGCAGCTACGCTGCATCCCCGGGGCGATGTCTTCCGGCTGGAGAGCGTGGGCGTCTCCATGGGCGACTATGGAGTGGGCTCGCGAGGCTCAGGCGATTTTTATACGCACACCAAGATTGCCGAGGTCATTGGCAGGACCGGTGCCGTCGTGGACTCCCGCCAGCTTGACGACTCGGGCGTGGTCAGTGCCGGCGGCAAGTACATAACCGTCACCGTAGACGGCATGCACTCCCGCCTCAGCGACTATCCATTCCTGGCCGGCTTTCATGTAACCCGCGCCGCCTTGCGCGATGTCTATGTCATGGGCGCAAAGCCCGTGGCTCTTCTCTCCGATGTCCATTTGGCCGATGACGGGGATGTCTCCAAGCTCTTCGACCACATCGCAGGCATCGCTACAGTCTCCGAGCTGATCGGCGTTCCACTCATCACCGGCAGTACACTGCGCATCGGCGGAGATATGGTCATCGGTGACCGGCTTACTGGATGCGTGGGCGCAGTGGGCGTCTCAGATAAAATCACGCCCAGGAAGAGCGCAAAGCCCGGAGATGTGATCATGATGAGCGAGGGTGCCGGAGGCGGAACGGTCTGCTCGGCTGCCCTTTACTATGATCGGCATGAGGTTGTGGAAGAGACTTTAAACATCAAATTCCTGGAAGCCTGCGAGGCCCTGCTAAAAGAAGATCTGACCATTCATGCCATGACCGACGTGACCAACGGCGGCATTCGCGGCGATGCCAAGGAGATCTCCTACACGGCAAAGGTAAAGCTGCTCTTTGAGGAAGAGAAGATGCGCCGCCTGGTAAATTCGCGGGTTATTGAGATGCTCGACGACCTGCAGATCGACTATCTGGGTGTCTCCATCGATGCTCTGCTTATCATCGCTCCCCAGGAAGAAGCGGAAGAGATTGCTCGCACCATTAGACGGGCCGGGGTGGCGATTGATGAGATCGGCTCTGTCCAGGAGGGAGAGGGAGCAAAGCTGCACATGGATGGAACTGTGACTGACTTTTCCCCGCGCTTCCGGGAAGCTGCCTACACGCCCATAAAAAAAGCAGTGGGCCAGGACGCGAGAAGAGAAATTGCAGAGATGACGGCCAGAGTAGACCGGGCAGCTATTAATGCTGTGGAGAAGAAGAGACAATTTATCGAGAAGATTAAAAGAAGATAATTCAAATTTTTGCAAAGTTATTTATTTTTAATCCCTTTGCAGAGTGTAGTAATAATAGTAAAAATTTTTTTGACATAAATAAACTATTTATATCATAACGTACTTCATTTATTACAAGGGAGTAAAAATAAGGGAGAAGATAACAATGAAGGAATCCTTCGTAATGAGATTTGACGAGAAAGATATTGAAGTAGTGGAAACGCTGAAAAGCCTGGGAGTGCCGAGAAAGGTATCCAATATGATCGCCTATCTGGCCAGCGGCACAGAGGCCACCTCCCGCGAGATTGAGAGAGGCTCCGATCTGCGCCAGCCGGAGGTAAGCATTGCGCTACGCACTCTTCGGAAGAACAACTGGGTGGAGGAGAAGATGAGCCGGAGCGACGGCACTGGCCGGCCCATGAAGGTCTATCGCCTTAAAGCACCAATTGAAGATATCCTTCAGTACTACGAGCAGGAAAAGCTCAACGAGGCCAACCAGGCTCTGCAATCCATACAAAAGCTCAAGGCCCTGCTGGGAGAGGCTGGCTCGAACTGAGAGCCTGCATACCAGAATAAAAATTTAATATATATTTTTTGGTAAAAATATTTTGGGCATCACCACATTAGCATTAATTTTATATTAACTTTGATCGTACAAATGATAGTGAATTGGCTCAAAGGGCGCACAATGTCTGATATAGCTATATTCTCTTGCCAAAAAAGATCTTCACGATGGAGATATATAGAAGGAAAACCCAATATAATCGAGTCTTAACAAGCTTATATCAAGCTTACATCCAGGTAGTGATTCATTGACGGTCATCGAAGAGTCTATTCATAGAGCATATATCAACAAGCTTGTAGGGGAAGACGGCTTACGCATTGTGGAATGTATCCCAGGCGAAGAGATCACGGACGAGAAGCTGGCAGAGCTTACCGGCATAAGCCTGAATACCGTAAGACGCACACTTTATCTGCTTTACGAGCATCGTCTGGCCATATATCGGCGCAAGCGAGATCCCGATTCGGGCTGGCTCACCTATTTGTGGCAACTGTGTCCCGAGAATTTTGAAAAGGCCCTGGAATCGGAAGCCAAAAGGCTGCTGCGCAAATTAGATGACCGCCTCATCTATGAGAAGGAGAACATATTTTATGCCTGTACCGAAGGCTGTGCCCGGTTCATCTTCGATGAGGCGAGCGAGGCTAACTTCATCTGTCCATTCTGTCAGGGAAGTCTTGAGTTTATGGAGAATGCCAAAGTGGTAGAGACCATAGAGAAGCAGATAAAAGAATTAAAATCTTGTTTATAAGTTCTCCGGGTTGTTGCCAAGGACCGCCGTCCACCACCAGCGAGCCATATCCATCAGATCGCGGCTGAACATCCCGGAGAGCCGGTACTCGCCTCCTTTGTTTGTTATAAGGCCCGCCCCAAGCAGCTTGTTTCTCATGGCGTAAAAGGCAGATCGACTAACATTCAGCTCTAATAGCAGTTGCTTCCACTCTTCAGTCTTCAATGGATCGCCGCTCTTCTGCCGTTCCTCTATCATTGCCAGGAATTTCTCACCGCGCTGTGCCGTTGTTTCCTCCTGAAAAAGGCGAAGCATTAGCTCATGATATGGATCACGACAACGGCTTACTGCATACTCCGATTTAGAGCGGACCTTGAGCGTAGTGGCGGTCCGGGGAGCCTTCTTGACATTGGTCATAAGGTAGCCAGTACTGCTCTGGCTATATCCGCATATTCATCCCTTAAAACATAGCTCTTGGGTGCACGATAAGACTTCTTATTGACATGCAATATTCCCAGACGCGAACAAATGTAGCCTATCATGGAAGCCACCACCTTCCTGGAAACATCAATTCGCTTGCTCACACTTTCATGAAGAGATGCTACCGTAAACTCTCGAGCCTCTACCATCGACTCAAGAACAACTCGCCTCAGACCATCTGTGTCCAGATTGAGGAACCTGATCATTCGACCCAATATCTCGGACCGCTGTGGTTTCATCGTACCCCTCCTAAACTACCCCCTAGACATTTATTAATAGTTTAGTAATATGTATAATATATACTTTACTATATGAGCCAATACCTAAACCTGAGTTCATCGGAAACTGCAATTGCACCGCCATGAGTTTAAGCCAGCCATCAAATAGTGCCGATAATAAGAGGCTTTTTGTCCGGAATTAATATGCCAGAAGATGAAAATGCAAAAGCGGAAATGCTCTATGCCCAAGGAGACTATGAGGGGGCAATTCTTGCCTGGGAGAAGGCGGAGAGAGTTAGGCCACAAAGCTACGCCCATTGGTACAAAAAGGGCATAGCTCTACGAAAGCTGGACAGGTATGATGAGGCAGCGACAGCCCTAGAAAATGCTCTCTTGCTCGACTCTAAGAATGCCGATGCCTGGAGGGCTCACGCCCTGGTCTGCAGCCAGATGGACAGGAATGCTGAGGCGATAGCGTCCTGCGAAAAGGCACTGGCTCTCGATTCATACAATGCCCGAACCTGGATAGTAAGAGGCTTTGCCCTGCACCGGCTGGGGCAATACGAGAAAGCGGTGGAAAGCTATGCTAGGGCCATTGAACTCAATCCACTCGGAGCGGACGGCAGAAGGGCCTGGAATAACCGGGGCGCGGCTTTAGATAACCTGCATAGACATGAGGAGGCCATAGAGAGCTATGAAGAAGCGCTCATGATCGATCCCTTCGATATCTATGCCTGGAACAACAAAGGCGTGGCCTCAGGGGTTTTAGGCAGGCACGAGGAGGCGATAAGCTGCTTTTTAAAGGCCATAGAGATCGAGCAGGAATATGCTACGGCCTGGAAGAACCTGGGCATAGCCTACCAGTCGCTACATCGCGATCAAGAGGCAAAAGAGGCCTTTGCCAGAGCAAAGGAATTGGGACTGTGATTTTCTATTTCTTGCCCAAAAGAGCCCTGCAGATATCATCCACGAGAGACTCACGGTTCTCCCGGGTTACGGTTATCACCTGGAATGTGCTGCGGATTTTCTTGGCCAGACGGTGATTGGACCACTCGTGCAGCACCACGAGCATGGGCAAGGGTGAGGCCAGGGCATTCTCCACGGCGGAGACGAATCTGCGGCTGGACAGCTCCATGGGGCCCACCTCATCTACCACAATCAGCTCGCATTTCAGGGCGTTTTCCACGGCACGCGCTCCGATGCCGTCCAGGTCTTCCGGATGGACGCGATACTTTCCCAGTTGCGGTCCGCTGCCCGTTTCATCGGCCAGCATGCCCACCGCCCCCGATGCCAGGTCGAGCAGCTCAAATCCGATGCGCCGATCTTTGTAACGCTTATCTCGCGCCAGCACTCCCCCCACACTCATGCCCGCGGCCGCGACCACTTTCGCCACCAGAGTGGATTTGCCAATGCCCGGGGACCCGGTGACTGCTATCCTAAGTGCCATATTGCTCCCTCATCCTCTCTGTGTACTGGCTCAGGCCCTCTACGTCCTTAATCTCTTTTTTGACCAGCTTTTTAAGGCGGCTTCTGATCTCTCTGTCCGGTCGCGAGCCTACGGATCGCAGGTGGCGCTCGATCGTATTGCACATCTCATCGCCTTTGCTATCCCAATCAGTGAGAAGTATGATTTGAGGATAATTCCTGGCGGCATCTTCTGCCAGGTCCAGAGCAGACCGGCGCGAGGCCATGATCACCGGTCCCGGCAGGCCCAAAGCACGCAAAGCCCGCTCGTCGCGCCTTCCTTCCACAATGATGGCGGCACCCTGGTAGGAAGCATCGAGAAGGGACGCAATCAGCTCCTCCAGGGCCTCCAGATCATAAGTCCTCTTGGGACGGCTCTCCTGCATTTCTCTTCCGATAGCCATGCAATTATTTCATCTTCAGCTTTAATGCCGAGACGGCCACATCTCTTGCCATGCCTTTTACCAATAGAAGCTTTCGGGCATTCTTGTGGCCGCTTAAAACCTCTACATTCAGCTCGGAAATGCCAAGCACTCTGGCCAGCTCTTCCGTCAGTTGCCGGTTAGCCCGCCCCCGTGACGGCTCCTGCGTCAAATGGGCTTCTATTGCCCTCCGCCAGGGATTATAGCCGGAAGGCACAGTCAGCCGGGAGGAGCCGGGCACCACCTCAAAGCTGATAGTGCAGCCCAGGGGATGAGGCTTGACCGCCTCGCAAAGGTCCATTAATCCTAAAAGAAGCGCCCAGGAGTTTAAAGCTTATCTCTGGCATATACCCAACAAGTTAAAATAGCGCCTGCGACGAAGGAAACGAGGTTCGATGAAGATCAAGCAAGTCGTCGTCCTGACAGGTCAGGCTCAGGTGGCAAGTTCCCGTCTTCCCGGCTTGGAGCAGCTTGGCCTGCAAATCTGCGACCGGCTTCCCGGCGAGGGCGATGGAGAGGATTGCCTTTTGATATGCGATCAGGGATATGAGACAACTCCTGGCGGCACGCTTTTTATTCGTCAGGCTCTGGCCAATGGAAGTCCTGTTTTATTAGACAGCGCCGACTGCTTGTCTGTAATAGAAGAGATCAAGCAGACGGGCGGCCTTTCATTAGAGACAAAAAATGGCCTGGAGGCATATGCTCTTTATAGGTGTCTGCAAAGCGACGCGAAAAGATTAGCCGCCCTTCAGTCCGGCACGAATGACATGCCCCGCTATGCAGCGGCAACCTATGAGAAGGTGCAGGATCTTCGTTACGGAGAGAACTGGCACCAGAAGGCTGCACTCTACAGCAAGCCGAATGGCCTGGGCCTGCATAAAGCCAGGAAGCTGAATGGGCGAGAGATGTCCTACAACAACATGGTCGATGCGGAAACGGTGCTTGAGATGCTTATCGACCTGTCGGAGTACGACCGGGTACCGGTAGACAAGCCCCTTTCGGTCATCGTAAAGCATGCCAATCCCTGCGGTGTAGCTTACGGCGAAAGTCTTGCTGATGCCTATCGTCTCTCTTTTGCCACGGATCCTAAATCAGCCTTTGGCGGAGTCATTGGATTTAATCGGCCTGTAGACGCAGACACTGCTCGCGCCATCGGCAACAGCTTCGTAGAGGTGCTGCTGGCCCCGGGCTATGAGCCCGAGGCTCTAGAGCTGCTGACGGAAAAGAAGCCCAATCGCAGAGTTCTGGACATAGGTGATCTGCTGGCCAGAAAAGATGAACTTTATCGGGGATTCTATCAGAGGAGCATCTTTGGCGGCATGATGCTCCAGGATTATGATACTTGCGACCTCAAGGAATGGAAGGTGGTAACCCGGAGGGCTCCCACAGACAGGGAGAGCCAAGCCCTTCGATTTGCCTGGAAGGTCTCCAAGTATGTCAAGTCCAATGCCCTGGTTTATACCACGGAGTGCCAGACCATAGGCATAGGATCGGGCCAGGTGAGCCGGGTGGATTCGGCACGCTTTGGTGCGGAAAAGGCAGAGGAGCATGGCCTTTGCACTCGAGGGACGGTAGCTGCCACTGATTCATTCTTCCCCTTCCGAGACGGGCTGGATCAAACCTTCCAGGCAGGAGCTGTCGCAGTAATTCATCCCGGCGGGTCTATACGGGATGCAGAGGTGATTGATGCCGCCAATGAGCACGGCATGGCCATGGTCTTCACAGGCATGCGCCATTTCCGGCACTAAAGCAATTTTCGCGCTTCTAGCTCTTGTGCTTTTCATTTGCGCAGCGTTTGATCCAGTCTTGGCTAGCGTTATTCAGGCGGGAGCGGATATCCAGACGGCCATAAACTCGGCTAATGCAGGAGACACAATAATAGTCCATGCGGAGGAGGCAAGCAGCTTCGAGGTGGACCGGCCCTTAACCATTGAGGGGCAGGGCGGACCGATTCTTTCTGCCGCCCTACAGAGTCCTGCCATAAAAGTGAGCAGCGATGATGTCTCCATCACAGGATTTCGCATAAAAGGCGTGGGCAAGGACGAGAGTGCCAAGTTCAATTACTACATGCAAAATCCCGCTGCTGCAGCAGGAAGACGCATGGATGAGCCCAATTCGGCCATAGTTGTGAGAGGCGACGGCTTTTCTCTGAAAAATTGCAGCGTCTTTGGAGCGCAGGTAGGAGTTTCTGCCGATACTGTGCGCGACCTGGCCCTGCAGAATATAACCCTGGAAAGCTGCGATACGGGAGCGTCTATCCTACAAAGTGCCCGGGTCAAAGTTGCTGCCTGTCACATCAAGAGCTGCAAAAAATATGCTCTTGACATTGAAAGGTCTCGCGATGTGACGCTTGATAATAATAGTATTGTAAACAACACCAACGGCGGCATACTGCTCAAAGAGACTACAGGAGGCATTATTCAGGATAATATCCTCTCCAAGAACACATTTGGGCTGTCCCTCTGGAATGCGTCATATAACCAGGTGAGACGAAATCGTGCAGATCATAATTATTACGGAATCCTGGTGACTGCCGGATCTAATTACAACAACATCACTGAGAACGTGGCCGAGGATAACAGCAGAAGCGAGATAGTGACAGGATTTGGCATCGGCATCAGCCTGCAAGAGAACAGCAGCTACAACATGCTGATTAGAAACACCGCCACGGGTAACTTCAACGGCCTGGAGATCTCAAAAGGCTGCAAGTTAAATGCCGTCTACGACAACAACGCCTCGGACAATAAACACGGCATAAGGCTCAATGAGAACAGGAACAACCTCATCTTCGGCAACAACTTCTTTAGAAACGATATCAATGCCTATGAGAATACCAGCCTCAATATCTGGAATACCACACTCGGCAACTACTACAACGATTATCAGGGCAAAGACGAAGATAATGACGGCATAGGCGATCAGCCCTATTCTCTTCCAGGGCCCGAGGCTTGTACCTTTGACTTCCGGCCACTCATCCGCCCCTATCAGGAAGCGGAATTGGACAGCGCGTCGCTCCTGGATGAGGTTAAGAAATATGCCGTGTACGGGCCGGCAGATGATGAGTTTCCCACAACCAGGAAAGAGAATGGTGTCGTGGTGATATCCCGACATGTGCCCAGCTCGCCTCCCAAATGGTCCGACTCAAGTTCCTTTGACGCGAGTGCACCGCCTTTCCAGAAAGAGAATGATTTCTAGAGATGAATCTCATAACTGAGGGCGCCATCACCTTCGAGACAGAGGGCGCCTTTTACAATCCCAAGATGCTTCTTAACCGGGATATCGGCGTAGCCATGGCCGGCAGCCTGGGCCTCTCCGAGTATCTGGATGCCCTGTCCGCTAGCGGCATTCGTGGGCTGAGAGTAGCTAAGGAGGCGGGCGCGGAAAAAGTGACTCTAAACGATGTCAGCCCTCAGGCTTGCGCGCTCATCGAAAAAAATATGGCCAGAAATGGTCTGACCGGCACAGTAACCTGCTGCAATGCTAATGTTCTCATGCACGAGCAGCACTTCCAGGCAGTGGATTTGGACCCCTTCGGCTCACCCTCATCCTATCTTTCTGCAGCCAGCCGGTCAGCGCTCTCTTATTTATTCATCACCGCCACCGACACAGCGCCCCTCTGCGGTGCCCATCTGATGAGCGGCATTAGAAAGTACATGGCAGTTCCCTTACGCACAGTCTATCACCGGGAGATGGGCGCAAGGATTTTGCTCGGCCTGGCTGCGCGGGAGTTGGCCCGTCTGGATAAAGCCATGCAGCCCATGCTCACCCATGTTACCGATCACTATGTGAGAACTTATCTGCGTGTGATCAAGGGGGCAAAGGCTGCCGATAGATGCCTGGAAAAAATGGGCTATGTCGAGCACTGCAGAAGCTGCGGCAGCTTTGTTCTCCTGGAAGAGCCACGACCCATGGGAGAGTGTCGCCACTGCTCTGGCAAGACTACTTTGGCCGGCCCTCTGTGGCTGGGCGGGATACAGGAGGCAGGGACAATAGATAAGGCCCTGGGCTGGGAGGGGCTGAGCCGCCGGGCCAATAAACTCCTTGGTACATGTGCCAGCGAAGTAGAAGTGCCCATGTACTATGATCATCATAGTATCTGCGAGAGACTGCACATCACCCCCGGCAAGATAGATGTGGCTGTAGAAAGGCTGCAAGAGAGCGGGCACCGGGCTTCACGCACTCATTTTTATGGCCTTGGCATCAAGACGGATGCCGGCATGGCAGAGGTAGAGGCGGTCATAAAGTCTGCTGATTTCTAAATAATTTATAAAAAGTCCTATCTGTTTTTCAACCTAAAACTTAATAAAGGAGAAGAGACCTAATAGTGATAGCTGCATTATGATAGGATAATGCAGGAATTCGCGGCACGAGGTGACGTTTATTACCCCCTTCATTGCTACTCCCTTTCGCATCTCGTGCCATCCCTTCTTACGTTTTAGCAGGTTATAAAATGCAATTGGAATCCTATTTAACATATTTGGCGGGCTCCGATCTGCGACTGGTGGTATATTTCTTCTTGGGCGGAGCAGTGACGGCTCTCACTGCCTACTTCGCCAGCCAGGGACGGGGCATGCTCTCCGCCTTCATCACTACCCTTCCCCTGCTCACTATTTTCAGTTTTTTGCTTATCTATGCAGAAGGCGGCAGCAAGACAGTAGAGGAGTATGCCAGGAGCCTTTTGATCTTCACTCCTCCCTGGATCTGCTATGTCTTCATTGTCCTCTTGGGAGTTAATCGAATTGGAATAGTCAAGAGCCTGAGCCTTGGTGTTCTTCTCTTCGTAATCCTGTCCGTCCTGCT
>CAYXSJ010000093.1:0-10086 GCA_964467095.1 uncultured Methanotrichaceae archaeon | reverse complement strand
CGGGATTAACTGGCATGCAAGCCTGCTGGCAACCGCTGGCGTGCCCGCCATTTAACTCGTATCAAATCATTATGCTCTCGTTTAGGCTGCATAGATTTCTCCAAAGTTGATCTAAAATCTTCTGCGCCATCTGGGATGCTCCAATCAGGTTCTAACCGCTTTTTTATATTATCATCCCTTAAAGCGGCATAGGCATACCTGTAGCTTAATTTACTGATCCAGCTAAAAAAGCGATAAGCGCCGAGGGTGGGATTCGAACCCACGATCTCCGGGGGAGAACAGGTTTAGCAAACCTGCGCCTTACCAGGCTAGGCAACCTCGACTTGCCTCAAAGACTTGACCGTTAGGCTATTTAAATTCTGCGTTTGCCGTGCTGCTGAAGTATCGAATTCGCTTTTCGAAGTTGCATCACTCTACGCATAAAAGCAGGTCCTTGCTGGTGATAATCCCCACCAGTGCCCCATCTTTCATCACCGGAAGCCGTCGTATGCTGTGCTCACACATCAGCCTCGCCGCCTCGCGGGTGGAGGCATCCAGGTCAATGGTGACAAGGGGGGCAGGCGTCATGATCTCTGTGACTGCTACCATAGCCGGGTCCCGGCCTTCTGCAAATACCTTGAGGAAGATCTGGCTGGTGGTGACAATGCCCAGGCACTCTTTAAGAAGGCCGCCTCTGGCCACCAGCACGCTGCCCTTCTTCTCGCCCACCATTCTTTTTATGGCCTCCAGCACCGTGGCCTCCGGGCGCACAGTGGCAATGGGATAGCTCATCAGATCTCGAACCTTCATAGCCGCCACATTCCATTATTAACAGATAAATCTGTTCCATTTCCCAGGGGGCCGCATCTACCAGATGTCGATTTTTCGGAACCTGAGCGCGACCGCCAGAGAATTAGTTGCACAGATACAAAAAAAATTGGCGGAAAAGCCCTTTTCAGAGCTCTCCCCATTGCAATTCCAGCGCCACCGCCGGCTGCTCCAGGCCGAAGCTCTTCAAAACCAACGGATGCAGCTCTCCAAAGCAGCCGATCCTACGGCCCTCTGTCAGGATATCCCCGCCCCTGCCGGGCAGAAGCGCTCCGTCCTGAGAAGGAGCAATCTCAGCCTTTATGGCCAGCTCTCGCAGCACTGCGTCGACCACCGAGCGCATCTCCGAGAAGTTGGCTGCGCTGTGAATGCTGGCCGCGGCCAGATGCATGCGAGTCTTCTTCTCCACGACCACGTCTCCCGCGGCAAATATCCTCTGGGGAAGAGGATGATGCTGGTTCATGGCGAAGATCTCCAGAAGGCTGGAGAGAAGCGAGGTGCGAAGGATTGTGTGCAGCTCGCTGATGGGATGCAGCACACGCACTACGCCACAGCTCTCCGGCGAGCGGCGCATCCACTGGAAATGCATCTTCTCATTGGTCAAGGTGAAGGGCATGGTCTCCAGGTATCCCATACCGACCATGACCTCGCGAATCTCGGCCTTGCGAAGCTCCGAAGGATGGGCGCGGCCTACAGTCACCGTCCGAGGTAGACAGGCCTCAAGCCTGTCAAAGCCATAAGCCTTGGCCGCATCCTCGAAGATGTCCCAGGAGTGCATAATGTCTGCCCGGTAGGCGGGAACCAACACACTCACCTCGCCCCCTAAAACAGTTGCCCCAAAGCGCATCCTCTGCAGGCATTCGGCCAATTGCTGCGCCGTCAAATCAAAGCCGATCAGCTTGTTGGCCTCCTCTGCTCTCACCGTCCAGGCAGATGGCCGCAGATTGGGAGAAATGAAATCGCCCTCGCTCCTCTTGACGAGAACGCTCTCAATCTTGCCGCCCCGCTCAGCCAGGGAGGTTACTACTATATTCAGGGCTTTGTGCACCATGCCGTCCGTTCCCGTAACATCAATGAAGAGATCCTCTGTCTCTTCCGTGACGCTGGTCAGCTCACCGTTGATTATGGGCGGGAAGGAGAGCACCTGATCTTTGACATCCACGATGAGCGGATAGCGCTGGCAATCCTGCAGGATATGGCCGTAGCCTTTTCCCTTGGGATGCTTTTGCAGGATCTCCTGCATGCTCATCTCTTCAGAGAAGTCCAGGGGCACGAACTTTCGGGCCGGATCCTCGCCGAAGTAGCGGAAGGGCGGCACGACGCGGGAAATGTCATGCACGCCGATGGCCACCTTCCGCCTGTTTCTGCCCAGCCCCCAATGCAAATCCTCTTGCAGACCCATGAGCGACTCAATGGCCTCGCTGGTGAACGAAAGACCCCGCACCACAGCGCAGCCGATGATGGGGCGCACCGATTTTACCGAGTCGTCAACCTGCAAGACGACCGGGCCCTCCCGAACAGGGTATTCCACCAGCCCGGTCTTGAGGCCCAGGAAGCCCTGCATGGCCCTGGCTACGCCCTCGGCGCTGTAGAGATCGGGTCGATCCGGGAAGAACTCCACATCCACGTGCTCCTCTTCTGCTCTCTTTCCAATGTCTGCACCCATCATGGCCAGCCTGCTCATGATTGTATCGCGAGAAGCTCCAATCAGCCTCTCCATGTCCTCGTAATAAAGTCTAACAACCGGCATGAATAATCCCTCAAAGCTTGATGCAAACGGGCGTTTCGCGCAGCCACTGCACATCCGACTGATAGAGCAGCCGCAGGTCCTTGAGCCCTAATTTAAGCATGGCCACCCGCGACACTCCCAGGCCCCAGGCCAGAACGGGATGCTCGATGCCAAAGGGTGCCGTGACCTCTTTTCGAAAGACTCCCGCGCCCCCCAGCTCCACCCATCCGAGACCATCTATGAAGACCTCCGGCTCGACAGAGGGCTCAGTGTAAGGGAAGTAGCCCGGACGGAAGCGAACCTCATCAAATCCCATCTTGCCATAAAATTCCTTCAAGATGCCCAGAAGATGAGAGAATGTCACCTCCCTGTCCATTACAATGCCCTCCAGCTGCTCGAACTCAGGTGTGTGGGTGGCATCTATTGCCTCCCGCCGGTAGACGCGATCTATGCCGAAGGCCTTGACCGGCGGCTCGGGATGCTCAGCCAGATATTTGATGGTCACTCCTGTGGTGTGCGTGCGAAGCACCTCCTGGCGGGCCACTTCCGGCTTCCAGCAACCGCCCCAGCCGGTGCTCTCGGCCCCCCGGCCGCATTCATGCATCTCTTTGACGCGAGCATAGTCGGGAATATCTGCCAGGCTGTCCAGATAGAAGGTATCCTGCATCTCCCGAGCGGGATGGTCCTGGGGCTGGAAGAGTGCATCGAAGTTCCAGAAGCTGGACTGCACTATCTGGCCCTTGATCTCCACAAAGCCCATCTCCAGCATGATCTCCCGCATAAAATCGATGAGCCTCTGGTAGGGATGCTTTTTCCCCGGGAATATCTTATCGGCGGCGAGAGTGACGTCGTAGGGACGGGGACGATAGGTTGAATCCCGATAATCCAAATATAAGCTCCCGTCCTGCTTTTCCATCCACTTCCCGGTTTTAATCATATCGGACGTGAGAGGCGGCATCTCCTGGGCAATTGCCTCGCCCATTCCGCCTGACGCGCACTTTTTACCCTCGTCCGTAATCTCGTACCGCCATTCTTTGCTCTTGCTGGAGCTAACCAGCCCCCGGCTCTTAAGATCTGCCAGGCCCTTTTTGTCCAGTTCGGCGCTGCTCTTTGGCCCAGCCAGCAGATTTTGCAGTATCTCCTCATCCAAGCCCCTCGCGGCTGAGCCCAGCGGCTTGATCTCCCCTGCCTGAATGGCCGCCCAGCCCTTCCTCCTCAGCCACCCCAGACCGATCTTGAGTGCCGGGTCTTTCAGCTCGGACATCGGTTTGCCGGATCCCAGTGACCGGAGCAGATTTCTCTCCGGAAGGCCTTCCCTGGCATACTTTCTGCCTTCTTCTGTCAGAGAGAATGCCTCTTCTACTGACTTTATCACCAGGACGAGCCCCTGCTCGCCCAAAGCGTCTGCTGTCGCCCTTGCTGCCTCCACCTTCATCGACAGATTTTTGGCGATGCTCTGAGGATCAGAATGTCCTTGCAATATCGCTTTCAGAACTTTGACATCATTTTCTGATAACATATTACCATCCCATAGCCGGGCCGATTCAGGGCAACTGCTCTCTTGCCCTGTCGTCCCCAAATCAAAAGAAAGAAAAGACCAGATGCCCGAAGATGCCTGAAGCTAGCCTCTCCGGCTTTAAAAGCCTGATTTTGTGATTGACGAATGAACATTTAGCAGTCTTCTCAGGCACGTTTTTTCCGGTTAGATTGATAAGTTATAAACCTGTCGAATAGGCGAAAGATGGCAGGAGAAGAAAAGAAAGAAAACCATTACTTCTTCTTCCAGGCATCGCTCTCCAGCTCATCCAGGGCCCCCATGACACCAGTCACTGCCATCTGGAAGAACTGCGTTCCTTTCTCCAGCGTTGCCGGCTGGGGATTGCCCATGATGCCGTTTCCCATGAGGTGGCGCACATCCTTCATGATCAGAAACTGCGGCCGTTTCGGGAAATGCTCTGCCGGCTTTCCCTTGACCAGATCGGAGCGAATGGACATCATGAGCGAGGTCTCCATCTCCCCGGCATGCCCGTCATGTGGGGTCTCAACCGCCTTGGCATCAATCAGATCGAATAAAGACACAAGGCTCACATGGAAATCGCGCTCTTCGACGGCCATATGGCAGGCTTCTTCAAGAGCTGCCATGTGCAGCCCACCCGCGTGGCCCGTAAGAATCAGCACCCTGGCAAAGCCGCTATCGGCAAATGAGATCAGCAGATCCCTGGCGAAGGAGCGCAGGGCATCGTGCCCCACGGTGATGGTGCCGGGAAAGCCCCGCGTGCTGCGGCAGACTCCGTAGTGCAGTGGCGGGGCCAGGAAGACCTGGCGCTTTTTTGCGACCGCGCGTGCCACCTCCATGGCCTGGACGGTATCCGTCATCGTGGGCAGGTGCGGTCCATGCTCTTCGGTTGCTCCCACAGGCAGGATCACGGTCCGCGTCTCCCTAAAGCCCGCTTCGATCTCCGGCCAGCTCATCTCTTCCAGGAGCTTCATGAGGTGATGACATCTCCGGAGAGCACGTACTGCTCAGGCACCTTCAGTTCGTAGACTTTGTCACCTACAGACAACTGGTAGGCACCCATGGGCTTGGTATCGAAGTTCGTTCCACCGACAATCGGCCCTTCCGTGGAGTAAGGAAGCACCAGTGTGAACCGGCCATTGGCATCGCTGGTGTTGGACTGCTGGTAGATGAAAGCCCGGTTCTGATTGGTCATGATGAGAACTGCTGCCACAACTTTAGTTCCGGCTGGCGCATTTCCGCTAATCACCGCTCCAGGCACATGCTCGAAGATCTTGACGAACTTCTGGCCGTTGGTTATGGTATTCTCGGACTCATGCACCAGACGGTAATGTTGCAGTGCCTCCAGGGGGAAGGCAGCATTGGCAGGGCTCATGGCAGCGATCTCTGCATTATCCCCTTTACTTCGGCTCTCGTTGATGAACGCTTCCAGCTCAGTGCGATTCTTGGTGATCATGGGCGCCTCGGTGAGCACAGTAACCGTGATTCCGTTTTCTGCATCCATGGGGCGATAGGCCAGTCCCACGCCCATATCTCCAGCGGTCTCGGTTCCATCAAAGAAGTACATGCGAGCCGCCATGGACTTGAAGTAGGACTCACGCCAGATCTGCACAGGCACCCAACTGTCGCCTTGTTGCTGGTAAACTCCTGCCACGTACTTGGAATAGGGGATAGAACTCCAGGCAGCCATGGCATGGAACTTGCCTACAGCCATGGGCTGGTCGATCATCACATACTTGGTGTTCATGTACTTTGAACGGTTTAGATCAAGAGCTGCCAGCACCCTTTCCGCCTGACTCTCATTCTCGGCTAAGAAGAAGGGTGAGGAGCCAGATACATTCTTGGTAACGCTGCCGATTCCCTGCTGGAAAGGATTGGCATTGGGAATTCTGTGGCCCACATATTCAATGAGGTGTCCGTAATCCCACCAGGACATAATTCCGTAAGCCGTATCCGGGTAGACATAATTGCCACCGGCAGGATGCTGATATTTCTCATAAAGGTTCATACCGGGGCTTGGCGTATTGTTCTGCAGCCATGCCGTTGAGGTCAGCCAATCAGAATCAGGGCCACCGGCGCTTTGAGAGTATACTTTGCTCCAACTATAGCTGGGCTGTATAATGAGCAAAAATATCAAAATTGCTGCCAGGATGACCTTGATATTTGAGGTGATCACCTTGGCAGGACCCTTGGCCACATCCAGGTCTAACTCTTCATCCTTGATGCCGAACCTCTGAAGCAGCCATGTCACCAAAAAGCCGGTGAGAATGGCTACGTTTATCGCATAATAATAGGTGAATCTGTTCTGAGCGAGAGCCATGATGAGGATCATCAAAGACCAGGTCAAGATCAATATTTCAGCGGGCTTTTGGAACCTGACATTTCTGGCGATGAGCAAGATCAGCGCTATCAGAGCAAATGTGAACGTGGTAAACAGAATAGCAAGGACCTCGGGCAGGCGGAATAGAGCTGTAGGATCGGGACTGTAGCCGATTCCTGGAAACGATGTAATGACACTGCCAAAGGAGAACTGTCCCCCACTGGAGAACAATGCCGAGGCCTCACCAACCGTTGCCGCGCCACCTGTCTTCTGCTGGAATATGGAAAATCCCGCCAAGAGCGGCCTCGTGAACTGAGGAACAACAAAGTAAAGTATGGCCGTGCCTATGGCCGCCAATCCCACCAGTGCTCCGGGATAGTAGTAGCTTTTAAATCCCTTTTCATTGATGAACCTGGACAGGAGAGAGAAAAAGACGACTGCAACTACACCCAGGAGAAGTATGGTGGGCTGGAAGAGACTGTAGAGATAGTGATTGAATCCGTAGTATGAATCGACAAATGGGAGCACCAGAAGCGTGGCCACGAGAAAAGCCATTGCGCCGGATATACCCAGGTATTCCACGTTCTTGCCCCGGATGTGGTCAAAGGTGCTCTGCAGCATAATGAAGAGCAGAATTATTCCCTCAAAGAGAAATCCGGATGACCAGGCATCGATGTAAAGGCCGAGGGAAACGCCGGCCAGAGCGGAATAGAGGAGGGGCCTTTTAAATGCGGACAAATTCCTCTGCACAGCTGCAAAGGTCATGCTCTTTCCGGAGTGCAGGGCGAGGAGCAGAAACATCATGGTGAGGCTACTGAACAGGATCTCTGCCGCGTGGTGATCTGTAAAACCCAGGGTGGTGCGGCTTAAGACCTGGCCGGGAAGAACAGCTATGATAAAAGCCGAGACCAGGCCGCAGCTCTTGCCGCATAGCTCCCTTCCGATGAAGTAGACCGGGAAGACTAAGAGCGCACCCAGGACTGCAGGCAAGAAAGCACCCACTACCTCAATCAGATGATTGCTGGGCTGGCCCAGGCCGAAGATGTAGGAGAATGTGGCAATGGCCCAGCTCACGAAAGGACCGAAGTGCAGCGGCGTTCCATGCGGGAAATATGTCATGGGATCAAACCATAGTCTCTGCAGGTTGATCACAGTGCCTTTGGCCAGCATCATGTGATACCAGGCATCGGTCTCGCTGCTGAAAATGACGCTGCTGCCCGAGAAGACTCGGTTCCAGGGAACAATGGCGCGCAGATAAAATGAGAAAAGTGCCGCCACTATCAAACCTGCATATAAATATAAATCGCTACTCTGCCAAAAGCCGGCCTTGCCAGCAGCTTTGGCCTTCTTTCTCAGGGGGACGGACGAGGCTTCCCGCGGCGTTGCCTCGTTGGGCTTCGCCGTGGTTTTTTTGCCACTGTCACCCTTATCTACAGATCTCTTAGACATCAAGGCCAAGAGACAGTTCTATCCTCATAAACGTTTTGAATCGTGTTAAGCATGATCGAGATAGACGCGCACCTTATGCGAGGTATTTTTGCCAGCCGCTCGTTTTTGCATTATCGAAGGACCGTTATCAGTTTAGCAGCGGCTGAAAAAGTCCCTATCTAATCGCGACTAATTCCGGTCTGCATAATATATATAATCTCAACGCTATAACGGGATTGATCTTTATGGAGAAAATACAGGACGTAAAGGGTCTGGGCGGGATGCTGAACGGATTTAGGGAGCTTGTAGCGGAAGACAAGAAGATCGTTTTCATCGGCTCACCAGGATTTTGCACTCCCTTTGCCCTATTTCTGGGCTATCCGGTGCGGGAAAAGGAGCTGGCCTTTCTGCCCGGCCTGCATATGGAGAAAGCGCGACGCATCATAGCCACGGAATATGGGATGGAGCTGGAAAAGGCTACAAGTGCAGACGCGGATGTGGTTGTGATCCTGGGCGGCATGGCCATGCCCAAGATCGGCGTTACGCCAGGGGAAGCACTGGATTTTCTGGGCAAAATGAAATACAAGAAGCTCATAGGTGTATGCTTCATGTCCCTCTTTGAGAAGGTGGGATGGTGTCAGGCCCTGCCCTTCGACTTCGTGATGAACGTGACACTGGAGGGCGAGATCTCTCGATGACTTATTTTGGTGACGACCCCTGCCAATGAAAGGGGCAGGGATTATCCCTGTTTTCTATATTCTATAAAAAGGCGAGGGCACTTCGGCCACCGCAAAACCTATTATCCCAGGGATAATTTTAGCTAAACATGGCGAATCTCAATGTGGCGATCCTGGGTTCTCTCGAATATGGCAAAGAGCTGGGAAAGAAGGGCACTGCCAGCGATCTTACTTTTTACAACCTGAAAAAAGGGCAGAACACGGTTACCTTCATAGAGCCGACCCGCTATCCAGAACGGCTTGCGCCTCTCTTCTACGTCGTTTCTATGGCTCAGAAGGCTCTGCTGATTGTAGACCAGATAAATCCGGCCTTCGGAGAGTCGGTCATCATGCTGGACTCGGTTGGCTTGAAAGAAGGCATTGTGGTTTTGAAGAACTACATCTCCCGTGAGCAGATCGCACCCCTCATCAAGGGCACGGTGGTCGATGGATATGAATTCCTGGAAGACGACAAGAACCTCCTGCGCGAAAAGCTCCTGGAGGATGTGGCCAAGATAAATTCTCCCCAGGATGCAGAGGCAGGAACCTTGCCGATAGATCATTTCTTCAATGTGCGCGGCATTGGAACAGTGGTCTTGGGATCCGTGGCCGAAGGAAGCATCAAGAAGCACGATGTTCTCATGATCTTGCCGGGAGACAAGACGGCTCAAGTGCGGTCTATCCAGAAGCACGACGAGGACTTCAATACGGCAGGCGTGGGCGAGAGGACGGGCATTGCCCTCAAGGGCGTTGAGGTAGAAGACCTGGATAGAGGAACCATACTCACCAACGATAAATCCATCAAACAGGTTTCGTCTCTGGTGGCCAGAGCCGCGATCGTTAAATACTGGCCGTCTCCCTTGAAGGAGGGGATGGTGCTGCACATCGGCCACTGGATGCAGTATGTCCCGGCCAGAATCGAGGCTGCATCTGCAGAGGGAGATTGGCATAAAGCGGAGCTTAAACTTAAGCTGGACAAGATGCTGGTTTACCGGCCGGGTGCAAGAGCAGTTCTGACCTACCCCGAGGGCGGCAAGCTGAGAGTTGTAGGTACGATAGAGCTGCCTGAATAAGGCTACCATTGTACCTGGCAAATATTCATATTCAGGGTATGTCAGAGCCATAGCAAGGCGAGACATGAATAAGAGAGCCAATATTAGGATAGAGAGCCTGTCCCTGTAGCAATTGATCTTGTTCTTTCGATCCAGAGGCTGGGTATTGGCGATCTCACAGAGGAAAAGAGTGGAGATGATGGCCGTGATGACGGAGCATATCTGTCCCAGGACAAAGATCGTGACAAATATGATCACGCCCTTAGGTTCATCTTCGTTGACCACGCCGCTCATGAAGCTCTGGAAGGCCTCCTGGCCGTAGAGGAATATGAATCCGGCCGCCAACACTGCGGGTACAATGCCTTTCATTACGGGCTCTTCAACCAGCTTCATCTCCCTGATATCGGCTATCGCGACGGAAAGCACGTCCCAAGGCAATATGGACAGGAGTTATGCCCAGCCTCAGGTTTACCTGAGCGATCTGTTGAGGTTATGACGCTCGTGGTCTCTCTTCCTGC
>CAYXSJ010000092.1:0-10134 GCA_964467095.1 uncultured Methanotrichaceae archaeon | reverse complement strand
GGATTATGTTGTCTGCTCCTTCGGGCGTGCTGGCCGGCAACTGGCGGATGTCACCGTCTCTGAGCCCGCGATCTCTCCATCGGTCAGCCAGACCATTGTCACATCCTTGTTAGGTATGCGGCCACCACTCTGGTAGCTAATCTCTCCTGTCACTCCCTTAAATCCTGAGGTGTTACCAAGGGCATCAAGAATCGCCTGGGGATCGCCTGAGCCGGCCCTATCTATGGCCTCAGCCAGGAGGTTGACTGTATCATATCCCAGAGCAGAGAAAGCATTCTCAGGAGGATAGCCATACTCTGTCCGGTAGGCTCTGACGAATTCTCCTGTGCTGGTGGAGTTCTCATCCAGGAGAGCATGCGTCGAGAAAACAATCCTGCCCATGCCATCCCTGCTCAACTCAGGCGAATCGAGGCTATCGCCTCCAAATACGGGACTATCAATCCCAGCCTTGCGCATTGCCTCAACCATGGCTTCAGCTTCCTCTGGTCCTGCTGCCAGGTATATCATATCCGGACCCTCATCTCCAATGGCTCGGCTCAGGCTCTCCAGATCTGAGTCGTTGACGAAGGCCTCCATGGTGATCTCTCCTCCCAGATCCTGGTATCGCTCCTTAAAGTAGCCGGCCAGGAGGCGGGCGTACTCCATATCGCCGTCCACAAGAAGAGAGCACGTTTTGAGGCCCATCTCATTATAGGCATACTCAGCCCCGGCTCTTGCCTGGACATTATCACCGAAGCAGGCCAGGAATAGGGCCTCGTACTCCTCTGCCAGCTTCGGAGAGGTCGCGCCCGAGGTCACAAAAGGTACCCAAGCTCCAGACACCACTGGCGCTGCAGCCAGGACCATATCTGTATCGCTCAGGCCCATCATCGCCGAGACATTCTCACCGAGAAGGCCGACAGCACATTCACGTACCTTTGCAGGATCGCTCTTTCCATCACATAAGATCAGCTCTATTTCTCTGCCATCAATCCCTCCAAGGGCGTTGATCTCCTGGACTGCAAGCATAGCTCCCCTGGAAGATGGCAGATCCAGGGGCGACTGCGACCCCTCAAGGTTGTATATGGCCCCTATTTTTATCATCTGCCCGGAGGCCTCTTCCAGACCGATCAGGTCCTGATCTGTCTGGGCTATTGCCAGTGCACCAATGATGGCCATTTCTATCAGGGCTATAGATACAAATGCAGATGCCACTCTACTTTTATTCAAACTCAAGATGGCTCTCTCCTCTCCTTTATACCCTTTGTACTGACCTAAGATAGGACAACTCGTATATTAGTATCCCTGATATCGACATAGTAGGGGCTGAAAGTCTGCGCACTTAAATGAATATGTGAAATGCCTTTACTGTACCAGTTTTCAGCGCGCGTGGGATCTATGGAAATAGCTCTTTCGTAACACAGAATGGACTCATTGAATTTGCTCAAGTATTAAGAAGCGTCTCGCCTCTATTGTACCAATCGGCTGGGTGAGACTCGTTTTCTTAGAAACATAAGATTTTGCCTCTCGCAAATATCAATCTGAATCTTTTGAGGTGGGGACTCAGAGCAACCTTCTAATACAATTAATCCTAACCATCGCGTGGCGCGGTTGGAACATGTCGGAAATTAGGCTTACCATCGATGATCGAGAGGTAGTAGTTGCTAAAGGATCTACTGTTCTCGATGCAGCTCGCAAGGCGGGCTCTTATGTGCCAGCACTCTGTAGCTACCCGGACCTTACGCCCATAGGCTCCTGCAAGCTTTGCATAGTCTCGGTAAAGGGCCTGGATTACTACCCCACGGCCTGCAATACCCTGGCCGAAGAGGGAATGGTGGTAGAGACTGTAACCGAAGAGCTGCAGAAGATGAGGCGGCATACCCTGGAGATGCTCTTAGCCCTCACCAATCATCCCACCAATTGCCTTTTCTGCGAGAGAAAAGATGAATGCAGCGACCTGCGCGAGTGCATGAGAAAGTTCCCGGTGACGGTGGGCTGCAAGTACTGCCCCAAGAATGAGGAGTGCGAGCTGCAGGAGGCGGTGCGGTTCGTGGGACTGAAAAGCATCCGATATGAGATCTCTTTTAAGAATATGCCGGTTTTAAGAGAGCCATTCTTTGACCGAAACTACAACCTCTGCATCATGTGCGGCCGCTGCGTGCGAACCTGCCAGGAGGTTCGCGGGGTGGGTGTGCTGTCCAGCAATCCTGATTTTCATCGAATGCACTGGATTGGGCCGGAATCTCTGCAGGACTCGGACTGCAAATTCTGCGGGGCGTGCGTGGATGCCTGTCCCACCGGCGCCCTCTATGTCCGTTCTGAGAAATGGGTGCGGCCAGATAAGACCGTCATCACAATCTGCCCCTACTGTGGCGTTGGCTGCCAATTAGAGCTTAGAGTCAAAGAAGACCGAATTATCTCGACCTCTCCGGACAAAGAAAGCCCAGTAAATCGCGGGCAAGCATGCGTTAAGGGCCATTTTGGCCTGGAAGAGATTGTGCATCATCCCGACCGTTTGACCACTCCCCTGATAAGACGCAGTGGCAGACTTGAGGAGGCCAGTTGGGAAGAAGCACTCGATCTCGTCGCCAAGAGGTTCACTGAGATAAAAAATAAGTACGGTCCTGATTCACTGGGTGTATTATCTTCTTCCAGGTGCACTAATGAAGAGAACTACCTGATGGCCAAACTTGCGCGGGCAGTGTTTGGCACCAACAATGTGGACAACTGCGCGCGAGTCTGCCATGCCCCTTCGGTAACAGGGCTTGCTGCATGCTTTGGCAGCGGAGCCGCTACCAATTCCTTTGACCAGATTGAAGATGCCAATGTCCTTTTCGTTATCGGCTCCAATACTACTGAGGCTCATCCGATCGTCAGTCTGAAGATGATCAAGGCAGCTTCTAAGGGCGCAAAGATCATCGTGGCTGACCCCCGCAAGATCGAGCTGGTCGACCAGGCTTGCATCTGGCTCAACCTGAGGCCTGGAACCAATATCGCCCTGCTGAACGGAATGATGAATGTCATCCTCCGTGAAGGGCTGGAAGACAGTGACTTTATTGCCGGGCGTACTGAAGGCTTCGAAGAATTGAGGAAGGTGGTTATGGAATATCCGCCACATCTGGCTAGCAAAATAACCGGAGTTGCGGAGGAAGATATCATAAAAGCAGCCCGACTCTATGCTAAGGCTGAAAAGGCAATGATTATCTATAGCCTGGGAATAACCGAGCATATTACTGGAACCGCCAATGTAATGTCCATAGGCAACCTGGCTATGCTAACGGGCAATGTTGCACGCCGGTCGACCGGGGTAATGCCTCTCCGCGGGCAAAATAACGTGCAGGGAGCCTGCGATATGGGGGCACTTCCCAATGCTTACGTTGGCTATCAGCCGGCAACGGATCCGAATATAAAGTCCAAATTCGAACAGGCTTGGAAGGTCAAATTGCCCGCAACACCTGGTCAGACCTCCACTCAAATGTTAGAGAATGTTGGAGAAGGAGGGATCAGGGGGCTATATATCCTGGGGGAAGATCCTGCCCAGACCGACCCCGATACCAATAGGGTCCAGGCCTCACTCAAAGCCCTGGACTTCCTTGTTGTCCAGGAGATCTTCCCTACTGAGACTACCAACTATGCTGACGTTATCCTGCCTGGTGCCAGCTTTGCGGAGTGTGACGGAACCTTTACCAATGGCGAAAGGCGCATTCAACGGGTGCGTAAAGCGATACCTGCAATTTGTGGCCAGGAGAACTGGCAAACAATCTGCCTTATTGCCCAAAAGATGGGCTATCCGATGGCCTACAGTCATCCTTCGGAGATTATGGATGAAATTGCAGCTCTTGCACCGATGTTTGCCGGAATAAATTTCGCGCGGCTGGGCAATGGGGGGCTGCAGTGGCCCTGTCCGTCTATTGATCACCCGGGCACAGAGACGATGCATGTTGAGAGATTCAGCCGGGGCCTGGGGAAATTTAATGCCGTGGAACATAAATTCCCAGCCGAGCAGACCGACCCTGATTATCCCTTGATTCTTACCACAGGCAGGAGGAGAGAGCATTACAACTGCGGCTCCATGACCCGGCGCTCCAGTGGAATCATGTATGCATGGCCGGAGGAAGCAATAGAAATAAGCCCTGCGGATGCCGAAGAGCTTGGGGTTGAGGACGGAGAGATGGTTCTAGTCAGTTCCAGGCGTGGCGAGGTTAGGACAAAAGCAAGAATTGCCGATAGGTCACTGCGCGGCGTAGCCTTTATGTCCTTCCACTATCCGGATGTTCTTACTAACCTTCTTACCAACGCTGCCCTGGATCCTCTGGCAAAGACGCCTGAGTATAAGGCGTGCGCTATAAGGATAGACAAAATCACTTCCGCTTTGTAGATATCTGCCCGAAACAAGCGATCTGCTATGCATTCGCAGCAAGCTGCGGAATACTACATTTAAAATTTAAAAAAAATTAATACCGGCTTGCTCAGGCCGGTGTTGCTTCTCCAGACTTCGGCTCTTCGGGCTTGGACTCTTCAACTGCGGGCTCTTTAGCCGGTGGAGAGATTAGCTCGGCCTTGACTTTTTCGCCGTTGTGCTTCTCAACATAGTCCACCTCTTTCAGCCCCAGGTGCTGGATGATCATGTCCGCCAGGCCGCGCCTGATCATGAGCCACTCCTTGTAGTAGGAGAGCTCCCAAAGAACGGTAATTATAGCCACATCATCCTTTATTTCCGACTCAAGGTCCATGTGGGCAAAGGTCTTGATGAGGGCATTGAGCTTCTCTTGCCTATCCTCGATGAACTCATTGATCCTGTAATCATAGACGATAGTCTTGTCGGCCAGGGGGTGGTTGAAGTCAACGCTTACCTTTCGTCCGATTACTCTGGTGACGGTTCCAACCTTATTCTCGACGCCGACTCGCATGCCGGGAACAGGCTTTTTCTCCTTAAATCGGTTTATAGGAACGATCTCAACTTTCTTGGGATCACGAAGGCCAAAGGCGCCCTCGGGTGGTATCTCCACCTTGCCGGAGTATCCTATCTCTTTTCCGACCAGATCTTCTTCGAAGCCCTTTACGAGCTGGCCTGCGCCAACTACTATGAGGTGCGGCCCATACTGGGCCTCTTCATTAAAGATTCCCTTCTCGGTTGCAACGTCCTTATCTGTAGCAGCAATAACCTGCCCGTCAACGCTCTCAATGTAATCAATTCTGATGAAATCGCCATTTTTCACAGTCATCTTTTACTCCATCCTAACCTAAGTAAACTTCATCTAATCCGGGGCAAGACAATGCCCAGAACCTGATTTATACTTTCGCATTCATTCAGATCAAATATTCTGCTATTATGTCGGTGAGAGGCTGCTCGCAACAGAGGCAGCGCAGCAAGACCGGGTTTTTGGTCTTGACAAGCATCCTGGATTTGATGGGCTCAAGGGTATTGGAGATACAGTTGGGATTCTGGCAGCGCACCACGCCCGTGATCTCACCGGGCAGATCCACAGTTCGCTTTTCAATTACCTTGCCGTCCCGTATGATATTGATGGATGCGGCCGGGGCAATGAGGGCGATCCTGTTGACCTCTTCCTCTAACAGCTCGCGGTCCTCGATCTTGACGATGTCTTTTTTGCCCAGCTTCCTGCTTTCCACGTTCATGACCACGGAAACTGTGGCGTCTGTGATGCCGGAGATGCCCAGGATCTTGAGAACATTAAGCGCCTGGCCTGCGGCAATGTGGTCAATCACAGTTCCGTTGTAGATGGGCTTTACGCGAAGCCCTTTGGGCTCAGCCATTGCTAAGCACCTCCGCCAATAAGCATTTTTAGAAGAGCCATTCGAACGGGGACGCCATAAAAGGACTGCTGGAAGTAGCGGGCGTGCGGCGTTTCATCCACGGAAGGTGCGATCTCGTCCACCCGCGGCAAAGGATGCATGATGATGAGGTCCTTTCTGGCCCCGGCCAGGAACTGTGGCGTGATCCTGTAGCTGCTGGCCACCTTTTTGTATTCCACCGGGTCGGGGAACCTCTCGCGCTGAATGCGGGTCATGTAAAGCACATCCACATTGTTGATCACCTCTCCCAGGTCGCAGGTCTCGCGAACGCTGGTGCCCTTGCTGGAAAGATCTGCCTTTATTGAATCGGGCATTCTGAGGCTTGGGGGAGACACCAGAGTAATATCAGCTCCGAAGAGCGAGAGCGCATAGGCCAGAGAGTGAACGGTACGGCCATACTTCAGATCGCCTACAAGAGCAATGCTCAGATTCTCCAGATGGCTCTCCTTTTTGATGGTGTAAAGATCCAATAGCGTCTGGGTGGGATGGTGGCCAGCACCGTCGCCGGCGTTGAGCACGGGCACAGGTGAGAACTGGGAGGCGAGGCGGGCCGAGCCCTCTTTGGGATGACGGATGACGAGGGCGTCGGCATAGCCGCCTATGACCCGCACGGTGTCCGCCAGAGACTCGCCCTTGGAGATGGAGGAGCCCTCTGCGGGCCCCAGGTTGATGACGCTTCCGCCGAGCCGCTTCATGGCAGTCTCAAACGACATGCGTGTGCGTGTGGAGGGCTCAAAAAAAAGCAGAGCCAGGATTTTGCCTGCCAACATATCGCTCTTTTTGCCTCGCGCATAAGTCTCCAGGGAAGCGGCCAGATCGAGGACGGAGTCGATCTCCTCTCTTGAGAACTCTCGCATGGAGAGCACATGCCTCTTCATGAACATGGCTTACCATCTCAATTTCTGAGATAATAAGGCTTCCACTTGTATCTTCTGGCCTCCTCAGAATCCATCATCCATAAGTTCAGATCCTCCAGACGGGCCTAGAGCTTGAGCGCCTCGGCTTTCTGCTGCTGCCTTATCTGCCTCTTCTTGCCTCACGCAGGCGTTAGCGGGTGCACGGAGGCCATCCGGCAGGGCTCGCGCTTGCCTGGCCAGCTACCGGAGGGCTTCCTTTTGCAGGGACTTTCTGCTATCGACGGCGAGGATGCGATAGAACTTTGGGGGCGCACGTCAAAACTTCCAAGTTATCTATAGTACTGTGAGCAATCATCCAAAATAGGCCTAAATCCTCTTCGACCTGATAATATCTCGTCATTTAAAGCATATTGAAAAAAGATTAACGGATTGCAGGTTTCAGGCTCTGCTCTGAGCTGATTCTTATTTAAAGAAAAACACATAGCAATGGCCGCGATTGCCCACGTCTGAAGTCCATGACCAGGTTTCAGGGCGCGAGTCAATTACTGTATAAGTACCGGCCGGTAGAATGATTTGGGCGCCAGGACCGCATTCCCAATAGCGATTAGGTACATTGCCCATTCCGTCTCTCCCAACGGCCTGCCATGGCCCATAAATAGTTCCATCTTGCCTCTGCAAAGATATGGTTCCAGGAGATGCCCCGTCACACCAATGATATGTAGCGATCATAGCGATTTGTCGATCCTCATTTATAGTGAACGTACTAGAAACAGGAGGATTTCCGCAATTGACTCCAGCTATAGAGAAGACCTCAAAATAGAGCTCTTGATTATCCGGCACGGGAGTATTGTAAGGATAATACGCGCCAGCTATGCCAAGTAATGCAGTTAATGACATTACCATTAGTACTGCTCCAGACAGACTTTTCAACGTTTCACCTCATTATTAATTAGTATTGTGAGCCAGACCTTAATAAGATTTTCCCATGCAACCCGATTTAGCTAAAAAATGCAAATGTTGCCTCCAAAATTCAGGCTTTATGCTCTTCTGCGGGTATGTCTAAGAATCATACGACTGTTATAATGTGGGCAGATAAGAAAAACCGGTGGTGGATTATCATTCACATTCAGCGACGAATTTAGCTCCGATAACTCAGTCCACACGGTCTCGGTTACCGGTATACGCTTAGTAGCGAGCATGGCTATATTGTAAGGATTGTAACTAGATATAAATATGCTTTCGACCTCGAAAGGTCTTAAAGTTGCGCGGCGGAAGCCTATGCCGCCAGTAATCCTGAAGAAGCGTTGAGGTGATAGGCCGCAAGACTCCCCTGTGCTCCCATCGCGCCACTTGGCCTCAGGCAAGGCATTTCTCCGGTCCTCTGTCCCGCGAGAGCTTGCGCGCTCGCGCCAGTAGCAAGCTGCTTGCAGAAGAGCCTAAACTCGGAACGAAATTAATCTGCTCTGAACCGGGTTTCAGGAATTTGTTTTATGAACGGCTTGTTGGACAGGAGCAGCCATAAGGCAAGACAGGTCAAACCGGCGAGGATGTTCATTGCTCCCAGTACCCGGATGGTATTGCTCCAGGGATAGGAGATGATGGTCATGCCGATGCTTCCCAGGAAGATGCCAAAGCAGCTCATGAGGGCGGCAGCCGAGCCGGTGTCCTCCTCCTGCTGCTCTAACATCAGATTTGCCCCGGGGGTGCGCACACAACTGCACATGATCGTGGCCGGCAGAATCACCAGGGCGAATAAATGGGGGCTATTCCCTCCCAGGAACGCAATGAGAATGCCGCTACAGGTGACGGCGGCAAAAGAGGCCACAATGATCGACCAGCGGGAGAAGCGCCGGGCGAGGCGCAGATAGAGCACGGGCCCGGAGATCATTCCCATGGCATTGAAGGCGAAATAGTAGCTGTAAGCCTGCTCGCTCAGATGAAAGCCGTTGATGTAAATGTATGAGGATGATGCAATAAACGCCAGGCTGGAGACGCTCAAAAGTGAGAAGATCGTGAGCAGCGTGGCAAATCCCGGATTTTTTGCCACTGACCACAATCTTCCCCAGGCCTGCCGCACCGTTCCAGTATAGCGATTCTCCACTTCCAGCGTCTCCTCTAAAGCCACGGAGAGAGCCAGAACGAACAATCCTATGCCGCCTAAAATCAAAAACACGCCTCTCCAGCTTGTAAAACTGAGCAGGAACGCGCCCAAAACCGGGGCGGCCATGGGAGATATGAGCACCATCGACTGGACCAATGCCAGAATGGTTTCCCGATTTTTGCTGTCATAAACATCCTTGATGATGGCTGTAGCCACGGAAAAAGCCCCGCTTCCTCCTATAGCCTGCAATATCCGAAAGATTATCAGGTAGTAGATATTTTCTGAGCCCGCGCACAGGAAGCCAGCGAGGGAATAGATGGATAGACTGATGATCAGGACCTGCCTCCTGCCGTACTTATCGCTCTGCGGCCCCCAGAATAAGTTTCCCGCGGCAAAGAAGACAAAAAACAGAATCAAAGTGAGATTAGCGAGATCGGACGATACCCCGAAATACTCGGCCATGCCGGGCAGAGCGGGAAGGTAGAGGTCTGTAGATAATGGAACGAAGGCGCTGAGAAATGTTATGAGTACGATAAGTCCCCTTTCGCCCAGATATTTCTGTCTCAATCCCCGCCCCAGCAGCTCTTTTTCTCTTCCAGCCTTTCCAGCAGATCGCACAGCTTGTTGGCGCTGGCCACGACAGTCTTCCTGCCGATGCGGTCTTCTGCCGCAGGCCGCACGGCAATGCCTCCGAAGTGAGCATCGTCTCCAACTACTATCATGCCGTGAATGTGCATCCAGGCGTGCACCGTCTCCAGCGTCTTCTCCTGGCCGCCGTTTCTTGACCCGCCTACGCTGACGGCGCAGCCAACCTTATCTTTAAGACGAAGGCCCTGCCTGCGCAGGGGAATGGTCCTGTCGAAGACTGCCTTTAGCTGAGCAGTTACGCTTCCAAAATAGACCGGCGAGGCGATGATTATTCCGTCTGCTCTCTCTATAGTGGAAAGGATTTTCGCCATATCATCCTCTTTGGGGCAGGATTTTCCTTTGCTGCAATCTCCGCAGTCATTGCAAAAATCTACCTTCATTTCCGAAATGAGCAGCCTCTCCGTCTCAAAGCCCCTCTCTTTAGCCACAGCCAGGGCCTCATTTAGAAGAAACTCAGTATTGCCGGCCTTTCTGGGACTGCCGCATATGCCAGCTACTATCACCTTTTGCTACCTCCTCCAAAGGACCCGGCAAAAGAAGATGTTCTTTTCATATTCCCTGCGATCTTGCTTTTCTGCATTATAGATCTACCTGTCACGATTAAATATCACGATCTTGAATATCACGATCCAGAATATCACGATCGAATAAGGCCTGTGGTATATTTCAGGATTACCACATATTTTTATGCCATGAGACCAAAACCCTGGTTGCAGGTCCATACCATGCGAA
>CAYXSJ010000091.1:0-10192 GCA_964467095.1 uncultured Methanotrichaceae archaeon | reverse complement strand
CCTTTCCGATCACTTTCAGCAGCATACAGTCTGATTATTCTTAAAACTATTGCCTGAATAAAGTCTTCGATCGCCCTGCTACATATTATGGCACGTCATTTCGAACACTGCCATCTCTGCCCGGCGTCTCTCAGACCTGTATATAGCTACGTCACCCTCCTCAAATCCCATAAGGGACTATAGGGTAGTGATAGAGTATTTCCCTATTATATCTTTTTTGGTCCTCTACTAGCAGCTTAGTGCTGTTCTTTCTCTATTTAGAGTTGCAATCGACCAAAGAGCTTTACAAGGCTCAAAGCTGCATTTGTCACTACCTATTTAAAGACTATTCTTTGCCCTGGCTGCAAGAAGCCCGAAGAAACAAAGCAATCAAACCAGCTTCATCCAGACGAAAATCCATCCCTAATTCAGGCCTGAAATAAGGCCCATGTGTGCTCATTTAGCATGATCTTTTTAAGGCAAAATAATAAAACATTTTTAGCAAAGTCTATAATGACATCACTTAAGTCAAATGTCCTCTGCCAAATAATCATTGATTAAATATCATTGATCAAATCTCTCTCAGAGAAAAGCTATTCAATCGGATTCATCCCTACCCCGGACACTGATGCCCTTTTATCTCCCGATGCAAGCTATCCAGGTATTGCGAGAGAAATAACCGGGGAAAACCATTTTTGCGAATGGCGGCACAATCCATAAAGCATGACAAGAATCTGCCTGATTTATCATCCCATCTATCTCCTGCATGAGACAAACGGCCATCCGGAGAAAAAGGAGCGGCTCACGGCAATTCTGGACAAAATTCAATCGGAAAAGCTCGATGTAGACTTCATCACTCCAAAACCCGCGACCGTAGACCAGATTGCAGCTATCCATGGACGAAGGTACATCGATCAGGTAAAGGCCATCTGCGAGCACGGTGGCGGCTACCTGGATATCGATACCATCCTGTCCCCAAGCTCCTATGATGCCGCCCTGATGGCCGCCGGCGGCGCAATGGCCGCGGTCGATGCCGTCCTCGGGGAGCACGATAGCGCTTTTGCTCTGGTCCGGCCTCCCGGGCACCACGCCATGCCCAATCGCGGCATGGGATTTTGCATATTCAACAACATCGCCGTTGCCGCGAAGCATGCCCAGGCTCGGGGCCTGAAAAAAGTGCTCATAGTAGACTGGGATGTGCATCACGGCAATGGCACCAATGACGTATTCTATTCCGATCCGTCCGTATTATATTTCTCTACCCACCAGTATCCCCACTATCCAGGCACAGGAAGAGCAGACGAGGTAGGAGAGGACGGCGCACAAGGCTCCAAAGTAAATGTGCCCCTGCCATCGGGCACTGGAGACGCGGGTTACCTCATGGCTTACCGGGAGATCTTAAAGCCCATAGCTCTCGAGTTTGAGCCCGACATCGTCCTGGTCTCGGCGGGCCAGGACCCGCATAAGGATGATCCACTGGGCGGCATGCGTCTTACCTCGGCCGGCTTTGGAGCCATCGCCGGCCTGGTGAAAGATATAGCCAATACTTGCTGCCGGGGAAGGCTGGCTGCGGCCTTGGAGGGCGGATACAACCTGCAGGCGCAGGCAGAAGCGGTTGTAGCCGAGATCAAAGCTTTTGGCGGAGACGTGCCGCAGATAACAGGCATGGATCAGAACGTTGTCAGGAGAATCGAGGAGGTTATAAAGATTCAAAGCAGCTACTGGAACTGCTTTTCCTGAGCCGTGACTCAACTTAGCTTTGGCTGAGCACTGCCTGAGCTTCAGCCGACACGAGATTTGGCCTGAAAATAATGAGCCAGGAACACGCGAAAGCCCTTATCCTTTATGCCCAGCATTTCCTCGCCCGTGTATATATTGTGTCCACTGCGAATGGACGCGGACAGGTGCTTGCCCAGAGAGAGGTTTGCGATCTCCCCTGCCAGAAGATCACGGGCCGAAGTGTACTGGCGCGTCTCCTCCACCACGACTTTGCCGTTGGCGATGTAGGGTCCGGAGAGGGGACTTGGGTGAGCTGCCAGGAAGCGAGCGAGATGATCTGCCTGCCAGACAGGGGGGCCGATGCGTGCTCTCGCTCTGGAGAGCTGCCAGACCTGCATCTCAAAGAGCATCACGGCTCTGTCGCGATAGGTCGAAACGTCGCTGCGCAGGAGGGAAAAGCCGCTTCGCTCTAAGAGCGCCATGATGGAGCCTTCCGCTTTCCGAAGCTGAGGATAGAGAACATCCTCCACCACATCGGGAGCGGCAAACTCAAGGAGGATGGGCATTGTCCCCCGCTCATTTATCCGGGCAATAATCTGCTCATCCTGGAGAGGGGCCGGCGATGAGGGAAAGAAGAAATCAATCTTGGGCTCTGCCAGAAAAGAGCGCGCCGCGCAGGCAAACTGGAGCATCCTGTCAAGAGTCAGTGCGGCAGCCACATTTCTTCCCGGATCAACCGGATCAACCACAATCAAGGGCTCGCTGTGCCTGCCTGTGCCGTGCCCTTCCAGGTCCAGGCGCTGGCCAGGGCGCCAGGCGGATGCTGCCTGGAGCACGGCTGCAAAGGAGCCGTAGCAGAGCACGAGCAACTCTGCCAGGTAGCCGGAAAAGCCGCCCACCTTCAGCTCTGAGCCATAGACATTTACGCCCTTCATAAACTGCTTTAGGAGGAGGACCTCGTCCTCCCGACCAATGATCCTGCTGCCCACATATTTTGTATGAAAGGGGGTACGGTCCACTGCCGACTTCAGATGAGAGGCGTCTTCCACCAGATAGCATGGAACCAGGTCAACCTCAAAGCCGTCCATCCTGGCGTGGACGTAGGCATGCTCCGCATATTTCTCCTCATGTTCCGGAGCGACGAGCCTGGCGATCTCCAGGGCCGCACCCAGATCGTCCCCAGGAGGCACACCTAAAAAGATGTCCAGATCATGATCTCCGGAAAGCCAGGTGCTTCTGGCCGCAGAGCCCACCAGCATGGCCTTGAGAGATACGCCCCGCTCTCTTGCCAGATCCTCTACGCGAGCGATAATGGAGGCAGAGGTCTCCATCATTGCCTTCCTGCCGGATAGGCCGGGCCTTACCTGGCTGAGCACCTCTTCCCCGATTTCAGAGAGGGAATTCTGCCAGGTCTTCGTAGATCGGCCCTCCGCGAGTGAGTGTGCTCTTCTTAAGATAAAATCGGTCCACAGTGAAGCTTCCCATGTCCAGGCTCGAGAAGTTTGCGATCTTGGGGGAAAGCAGTCGATTCATCTCTGCACCGGGGCGGGCCACCCGGCCCAAGGTGACATGAGGGGAGAAGCCTCGCGCCTCGGGAGAAAAGCCCAGAGGATTCAAGGCATTTTCTACCCTCTGGTAAAGCTCCTGAAAATTTCCCTCCAGACCCAGCCACACCACGCGCACAGCCCGCCCGGGAAAGGCGCCCATGCCTTTAATCCTGGCCGGGAAAGGCGCGGCTTTAACCCGGCCCAGAGCCTCGGTTACCTGGCCCACGCTCTCTTGCGGCACATCTCCCAGGAACTTTATGGTGATATGCACCAATTCCGGCCGGACGAGCCGCAGGCCATCCGTCGCGATGCCGCTTTGCAGGCGTCCGATCTCCTCGCGCATAGCTGCGGGAAGCTCTACTGCCACAAAGCACCTGATCCCTGTCATCGCAGGACGCTGCCTTTGCTGGCGGAGGTGACCGATTTTCTGTAGCGGGCCAATATCCCGCTCTTTATCTTGGGCTCGGGAGGTACCCATGCATTCCTTCGCAGCTGCATTTCCTCGGGATCGACAAGCAGATCGACCTTTCTGGCAGGGATGTCTATTGAGATCATGTCACCGTTCTTTACAAGCGCAATGGGCCCTCCCACTGCGGCCTCGGGAGAGACGTGCCCGATGCACGGCCCCCGGGTCCCGCCGCTAAAGCGCCCGTCGGTGATGAGGGCCACGGTCTCGGAGAGGCCCGCGCCCGCAATGGCAGATGTGGGGGCCAGCGTCTCCCTCATGCCTGGCCCGCCCTTGGGCCCTTCATATCTTATTATCACGATATCGCCGGCCCTTACGTCTCCGCCCACAATGCCAGCCATGGACTCCTCCTCTGAGTTGTAGACTATAGCCGGGCCGGTATGCTTGAGCATGGAAGCAGATACTGCAGTCTGCTTGACCACTGCGCCTTCCGGCGCCAGGCTGCCAAGCAGTATGGCAATGCCGCCTTGAGCGTGTACGGGTGCCTCTAGTGTGGCTATGACTGTCGCATTGGCCAGGGGATTGATCGGCTTGAAGGCATCCAGGTTCTCACCCAGTTTTTTGCCGGTGACGGTGAGGACGTCTAAAGAGAGCAATGAGGCAAGCCGGTTCATGACCGCCGGAATTCCGCCGGCTCTATCCAGGTCCAGGATATGATAAGGGCCGCCCGGTCGCAGGTTGACCAGATGAGGGGTCTGGCGACTCAATTGGTCGAAGCGGTCCAAATTCAGATCCAGGCCGAACTCTGCGGCGATGGCCGGTATGTGCAAAACGGTATTGGTAGATCCTCCGATTGCCATGTCCACGCGAATAGCATTGTCCAGAGCGGCAGGGGTCACTATCTGCCGGGCAGTAATTCCCCGCTCTACCAATTCCATGATCTTCATGCCCGATTGTTTTGCCAGGCGAATCTTTCGCGCATCCACTGCATGGGTGGTGGCGCATCCGGGCAGGGATAGGCCCATGGCTTCTGTAAGGCAGGCCATGGTATTGGCAGTAAAAAGACCGGCGCACGATCCTGCTCCGGGACAGGCCATCTCCTCCAGGACGTCCAGAGCCTCGCCTCCCGCCTGCCAGCCCTCGAAGACGTTGATAAGATCCAGCTCTTTGTCGCAGGCAAAGCCGGGCATCATAGGCCCGCCCGTAACCACGATGGTGGGCAGGTCCAGTCTTCCTGCCGCCATGATATGGCCGGGAACGATCTTGTCGCAGGAGGGTATCATGACCAATCCGTCCAGTTGATGGGCCTCTGCCATGATCTCGATGGAGTCCTCAATCAGCTCGCGACTGGGCAGCGAGTATCTCATGCCCTTATGACCCATGGCTATTCCGTCGCACACGCCAATGGTCTGAAATTCAAAGGGAACGCCTCCGGCGGATAGGATGCCTGCCTTTACTGCCTCTCCCAGCTTGTCGAGATGGATATGCCCGGGTATAAAATCATTAAAAGAGTTGACAACTCCTATGAAGGGACGGCGGATCTCTTCATCGCATAGGCCGGTGGCCTTTAAGAGAGCCCTGTGAGGCGCTCTTTCCTTGCCTGCTTTGGTGATATCACTCCTCATCTTAAAACCTCAATCGCAGCCTTTGCCTCTTTTCCATTTAAGTAGTTACTGATTTCAATCTTGCCGATAGAGCTCTTTTTCCTCGTGAAAGTTAATCCTTCTCGTAAAGTTCATCTCCCTTTCAAAAACCGTTATGTCCCAGTCCTAGAAGTTAAATACCACAAGATACTAGCCGCCAGAGGTGGACAAAACATGGATGCCTATTCGTTATTCCTGCTATTCCTCGCCATCTACATCGCGATATTGCTGGGCATCGGCCTGTATTTTTCCCGTCGACAAAAGTCTGTTACTGACTTCTGGCTGGCGGGAAGAGAGCTTGGGCCGGTAGTAATCGGATTTTCCGCAGCATCCTCGTGGATCACGGCGAGCGCATTGCTCCTGGCTACGGGGCTATTCCTGCTCATAGGCGTAGGCTCGATATGGATATGGGTCTTTCCCAACATTGCCGGGCTGATAATAATTGCCGCGATCTCGGGAAGGATCAAGAACATTCCCGCCTTAACTCAGCCTGAACTCATGGAGATCAGATACGATCCCATGATCAGAGCCCCGGTGGCCCTGGCAGTCACTATCATGATGATACTCTTCTCTGTGACGGATTTCATCGGATTCAAGCTGGTACTGGGGACCTTTTTTGGTATCGATCCCTTCTACGCCGTGGCCATCATGGCCGTCTCCGTAGCTCTTTACGTCGGCGTGGGCGGCTTTCGCGCCGTGGTCTGGTCCGATGTGCTTCAGTATATTCTTCTGGCAGGCCTGGCCATTTATGTGGCTGCAATGACCCTTGATCTTTCCGCCGGCAAGGATGTCACTCTGCTCGCTGCCTCGTCGGCTCTGGGCACAGACTGGTGGGACCCTCTCTTCCTGGGCGGCCTGATGGGGGCCCTGGTCTTTTTAGTCGCCCTCCTGCCAGGCTGGGTGGCAGAACAGGATCCCTGGCAGAAGATCTGGGCGGCGCGCGATGAGCGTTCCGCAAAGAAGGGGCTCTTGCTTGGTGGCACACTGCTGGCCCTGGTCTACCTCTGCTGCTTTATTACGGCCATCGGCCTTTCCGTGCTCTATCCCAGGCCGGCGGGTGAGGTAGAGGCGGAGATGCTCTACCTCAAGCTCATCAGCGATAACGTCTCCCCGGCGCTTCTCGCGTTGCTCTCGATAGGCTTTGCCGCAGCATCCATGTCCTGCACAGACACCTTTGCCACATCTGCAGCTTCCTGCATCTCTCGCGACCTGATCCAAAGGCACCTGCGGCCCACGGCCACCATGAAGGAAATGATGGTTATCAACAGAATATTGGTAGTCATCATGATCGGCATCGCGGCAACTATCGCGCTCTATGCGAACAGCATCGTCGATGCTGTGATCATAGCCACGGTCATAGGCACCACATCCTACTTCTTCCCCATCATCGGTGGATTGTACTGGAAGCGCGCCACAAGGTGGGGGGCTATGGCCGCACTCATAGCTGGCGGCGGAACGCAAATCCTTCTCATCTCCTACGAGCAATTCTGGCTGAAACAGCCGCTGGACAGCATCTCACCCTATCTCACAGAGCATGGTGTGCTGGTCGGCCTGGGACTTTCCGCCCTATTCTTTATCGGCGTCTCCCTGGCCACGCGACAGGAACCTGACATTCGCTTAGCAGCCTTTTTCCCGGACATCGCAGAGAAGGTTTATAGCCGCTATCTTCCCCAAGCCGACAGAAAGGGCGCAAGCTACCGAGAGATCGCCTCTTTCATAGAAGAGAAGGCGAGTGGAGAGCGATCTCACCTCAACCTGGCTATCGGACACGGCCCTGCAGGTGAGGGCGGGCAAGAGGAGATTGCATGGGAGCGTTTTGTGGTGATTCTGAAGGAGAAGTATCCCCTATGGTTTACGCCCACCGGGAGTCATATCGTCTACCGCCTCTCCCAGGCGGACATGCTGGCCTGCGTCAAGATGGTGCGCGGCGACCGCAGCCATATCTGGCTATCAGCCGAACCGAGGCGCGAGCAGACGGAGAGACTGAAAGATGAACTCTTTTTGGCATATTTGGAGACGGAAGAGGCGCTGGCAGGTTTTGGCATGAAGGCGCGGCTCCCATGAAAGAAGAAATTATGGTGGCGGTGATAGGAGCAGGGCCGGCGGGAAGCTGTGCCGCAGAGGCGGCCGCCACCACGGGAGCCGAGGTGCTGCTAATTGACAAAAAGAGCGAGATAGGCAGCCCTGTGCAATGTGGTGGATTTCTCCCGGAAGCTGTCGAATTGGGGGCGCTCATGCCCCGCGCCCGCCTCCCCCAGGCTCTAACGGAGATTCCAGAGCGCCACATTCTGCATCGCACAGGGTTGCAGCGCATCTATTCGCCCTCTGGAAATTATAAGCAGTTTGACGTAGCCGGCCGGATTTTGGATCGGCGGGCTTTCGATCGCTACCTTGCCGCCCGGGCTGCTCGCGCAGGTGCTGCAGTTCTTCCTGCGACCCGCGCCCGCCTGGAGGAAGGCATAGTGCAGCTTTCCGGCCACTTTTGCGGGAAAATCAGGCCGAAGATAATAATTGGCGCAGACGGCCCGCACTCGATCGTATCCCGGGCGATGGGAAATCCTGTACAAGAGACCGGCATCTGCCTGGAATATGAGATGGTCGATGTGAATATCGATTCACAGGCTGCAGAGATGTACTTCTCGGCCCACTATGCACCGGGAGGCTACGCCTGGATAATACCTCTCGGCCAGGATGCGGCCAATGTGGGCGTGGGGGTGCGGCCCTCTTACCTGGCCAACGATGAGATTCCCGGCCAAAAGCTTCCCCTTATACTGGACAGGTTCATCCGCGAGCATCCAATAGCTGCAGAGAAACTTGCGGGCGGAGAGGTCCTGGCAGTCATGAGGGGTCCCGTGCCCGCGGGCGGGACACCTGGATCTATCCAAAAAGGAAACATGCTTTTGGCCGGAGATGCCGCGGGACACGTCATGGCCACCAGCGGTGGAGGCATACCATTGGCCATGGTGGCAGGAAGGATTGCGGGCGAGGTGGCGACTGGACAGTTGCAGGGCAAAGTGCCCCTTGCAGAATATCCGTCGCGCATTCGCGAAGAGTTCGGGATTGAGCTTACGCGATCGGTTCAGATCAGGAAGATGGTAGATCTGGCCATGAAGAGTGACCGGCTCATGAATGCCCTTTTTGCCGCTCTCAGCTCAGCACAGATGAAATCAGTAATGCGCGCCCAGATTCCATCGCCCCTCACCTCTCGCGCATGGTTCCGGGAAGGCATCGAATAAAAGAGATTATAGCGGAAGGACGGACCGGCCATCCGACCGACTACTACTAATTATGCTTTTTCTTCCTTTGGTGTCTTGCCCAGCAGCTCTTCTATGGACTTGGCGCCTGCCTCCACGACTTTGACATTTATCTGGCCAATATCGGGAGAGATATCCCTTCCGTGGATGCTCATTCTCTTCTTCTTTCCTTCGGATACGGGATGATACCCAACTCCACTGGAGAGCAGGATTTTTCTGCGCTTTGTGCCGGGCAGATCAGCTCGCATGGGAAATCCCTCGCGATCACTGCCGCCCGTGACCTGTACCGAGTAGCCGGGCATGCCAAGAACGTCTCCTTCGATCTTGTCGCCGATATGTTTTCCCAGAAGCTTGCCGGCTCCTGGCTCCTTAAGCTCTACCTGATATGCCTTACCGCTATTGGGATCTGAGACTACGACTCTAAAATCCATCTTTCTTCCTCATCAAATGTAAACGTAACACTTGTGTCTAGAGATCGATGCTCTATAAAACCTTAATCATTTCAAATCACGGGTTTTAGAGTAGTCTATCAGAATGGATATGGGCGCCGTCTTGATCTTTATTCCCATCTCCTCGGCTGCCACCACTCCATTGACTCCGGCATAAAAGGCTATGCCGATCTTGCCCGAGCCCACGGGACAACCCAGCACGGGTTCGGATGGCTCTCCTATTTTTATGAGTCCCCCCAGGCCCGCGCTTCGGGACTCATCAAGAAGAGCGCGGACCGGCTTTACCGCCGCGACGGGCACCTCTCTCACATTGGCCAGCACTGCTCCCGTACCTTTGAAGACCGCATCGGCAACACTTGTTACCCTGCGGCCCATAAAGACCTTAATGGGATCAAGAGACGAGCCGGCATAGGCGATGAGGTCCATGAAATCGGCGATCTGCCTTTCCCTGACCTGTGCCAGTCCCGCGAAGCTGGTGAGAACGGGAATTCCTCTTTTCATGAGCATCCCGTCCAATGTGATACTGCACAGCGTTGCTATGCCCAGTGCTCCTTTTGGAATCTCAAGGGATGAGATGCTCTCTCCCTCATCCAGGATGAGCACGCGACGGCTTATGGTGTAGCCGGCTTCATAGGCGCGCACAAGTATCTCGAAGACCTCTTCCGCATTTGCTTTGTCTATGATGCTGGTATTGGCGATTACATCTCCGCGACCGGCCCTGGGATCGAAGCTGGTCTTGAACATGTACTCTTCAATCCTGGTATTGACAAAACCGATCCTATCGTCTACCAGGGCGTCGCCCAGCTCCCTTGATCCCAGTGGTGTGAGCATCCGGCCGCTGTAGCCCTTCTTCTTGGTGAACCCCAGCTCGTCCAGGATCTTGAGGTTGTAGCGCACAGCCCTCTCACCCAGGTCATAGCCGCGACTACTGAGGCAGTCAGAGATCGCCCTTGCCCCAACCGGAGTGCCTGCGCTCTCGATAACGCGCAGTATCTCAATTAGCCTTCTCTGGCTCATATGCGCCTTGGTGAGAAGCTTCATCTCCGAGAATCCTCCGGGAAAGGCCATATATATCTTATGCGGATAACACTTGGCCGGCACAAGGGCCGGAATAGCTAAATCATAGTCCCGTGGGGTAGCGGTCAATCCTGAGGGCCTTTGGAGCCCGCGACGGCGGTTCGAATCCGCCCGGGAC
>CAYXSJ010000090.1:0-10200 GCA_964467095.1 uncultured Methanotrichaceae archaeon | reverse complement strand
GGCCATTTTCTCTCAAATATTCTGCGCAAAGCGGAATAGAGAAATTAAGTCGCCCCTTTTAAAATATTTAAAACACCTTAAGGTGCAACAGAACCCCATGAGCATGTCTTTATATAGAAGTTCAAACAACTGTATGATGTTAAGTTAACATCTGTTGAGGTAATTAATGGCTGGACAATTCAGTGGCACACCTATTTACATTCTTAGGGAAGGCAGCCAGAGGACTGCTGGAAGAGACGCACAGAGATCTAATATCATGGCGGCCAAGGCCGTTGCCGGCGCAGTGAGGACCACTCTCGGCCCCAAGGGCATGGACAAGATGCTGGTTGACACCATGGGAGACGTTGTCATCACCAATGACGGCGTCACCATTCTAAAAGAAATGGATATAGAGCATCCAGCCGCCAAGATGATGGTGGAAATTGCCAAGACCCAGGACCAGGAGGTAGGGGATGGCACCACCACTGCGGTGGTTTTGGCCGGAGAGCTGCTCAAGCAGGCAGAGGAACTGCTGGAGCAGGAGATTCATCCTACGGTAATTGCGGCAGGCTATAGAGCTGCGGCTGATAAGTCCATGGAGATTCTAAAAGGCCTGGCCATAAAGGTCTCGGCAAAAGATGAAGAGATCCTCAGGAAGATCGCCGTCACCGCCATGACCGGCAAGGGCTCTCAATCGGCTCGCGAAGAGCTGGCTGCCATAGCAGTTCAAGCCGTCCAGTCGGTAGTTGACGAGGACGGAACTGTTGATACCGACAACATCACCGTAGAGAAGAAGGTGGGTGGCGGGATCAACGACTCCATGCTGGTGAGCGGAGTGGTCATCGATAAGGATCGGCTTCACCCCAACATGCCCAAGTCCGTCACCGCTGCCAGGATCGCTCTCCTGAACGCCGCCGTAGAGATCGAGAAGACAGAGGTTGATGCCAAGATTCAGATCACCTCCCCGGATCAGCTCCAGGCTTTTCTGGATCAAGAGGAGAGCATGCTGAAGGGCATGGTCGATAAGATCTCGGCCACGGGCGCCAATGTACTGTTCGTCCAGAAGGGCATCGATGATCTGGCCCAGCACTTCCTGGCCAAGGCCGGCATCTACACAGTGCGCCGTGTCAAGAAGAGCGACATGGAGAAGCTGGCACGCGCCACCGGCGGAAGGGTCGTCACCAGCATCCACGAGATCTCCAAGGAAGACCTGGGCAAAGCGGGCCTGGTCGAAGAGAGGAAGGTTAGCGATGAGAAGATGACCTTCGTGCAAGACTGCAAGAATCCCAAGTCGGTATCCATCATTCTGCGGGGCGGAACTGAGCATGTGGTCGATGAGCTGGACCGGGCCATGGAGGATGCGCTTCGCGTCGTGGGCGTTGCTGTGCAGGACAAGATGCTTGTTGCCGGCGGCGGCGCACCTGAGGTGGAGCTGGCTTTGAGGCTCAGGGCTTATGCTTCCACAGTGGGAGGACGCGAGCAGCTGGCTATCGAGGCCTTTGCCAATGCCATGGAAGTCATACCCAAGACCCTGGCCGAGAATGCCGGCTTAGACCAGATCGATTCTCTGGTATCGCTTAGAAGCCAGCATGAGAAAGGCGTGAAGACCTCCGGCCTGGACATGGACACCGGAAAGCCAGTAGACATGCTGAAACTGGGAGTTGTTGAGCCTCTGCGGGTAAAAACCCAGGCAATCAACTCTGCAGCCGAGGCCGCCATCATGATTCTAAGAATCGATGATGTCATTGCCTCCAAGTCCGGCGGACCGGGCGGCATGCCTGGCGGCGCTGGCGGAATGCCCGGCGGCATGGGCGGAATGGGTGGAGAAGAGTAGAGTCCCAGCCCCCCATTTTTTTAATTCAGTGGGATGCGCCGTTTTGACCTGTCTTGCGAAAAAGAGGCTGCATAAAACAGGATTTTATGCATCTTCCTGCGGATACGCGTTAGGCAAGAAATCTTGTGCTTTGTCATTTCCTCTAATATTCTCCACATCGTATCCGGTTTCTTTCGAAATCTTTGATTTCTTAGTCCATCTAATTTTCGCCGGCTCGTACGTTTCTCCTGTGGAATAGCACCTAACCATCGGAGCGCCTATGAATTCTACCCGTAAATCGCATAGAGGGCAGATAGCTACCTCAGCTTCTCCCTTTTCATTCTTCCTTTCGGTATTAAACATGTTTTATTCTCCTCAAGGCTCCGTTAATGTTATTGTTTTATATATATTAAATATTTCGACTTTATGTAGATTCTTTATTAGAGAATGCAATCAACCTGAATCCACCATTTGGATTTGAATCCCAATGTGTATTTCATATATTTTCTATATAAATTTGTTTAAGAAAAGTTCATAATTGTTCATAATACTTCATAACGCTCTGATGCAGCGTGTTTGAATCCCCTGATTGCTCGGAAGGTGCTGATTATTTTTTATGAAATGAAAGGAATCGACTATAAGTTTTTAGCCTGTCAGCGACCTCATATGGAATCCCTGCGGCAGCATTTGCACAAGGCACTATTCCTGCAGAGCTAATAGGTGCTGCGATAATTCATCCCAACCGGTGGGGCATGCCCCCGCCATCCTCAAAGCTGCGTGGACGGGGCCATCCGGCCCGGCCTTGCCTATAGGTTCCTGAAAGGCGACAGCGGCAAAGGAGTGCCCTGCGGACTGCTCCTGGCCGGGCAGGCAATCGTCTTCATCAATTCTATGCCATTCTTAAAGTTGCTAGACGTTCTATGGCAAGAACCAGCAATGGCAAAGAAATCCCAAACCTGACCAATCCCTTCCAGCCAGAGAAGATCAACATGGCCAATCCCCATGTAATTAGGAAGGCAACTGCAAAGGCATCCATAGACAAACACCATTATTAACCATGAATAACTAATATGTACATGTTTCGCTTCAGCACGATTACAGGACCTCTGAAAAGCAATTATTCACGCCAGACAAGCGAAGAGCCTAAAAAATGATTTGCCATATAATAGTGCACAAAGCAATATATATAGATCCTATCACATACAGAACAAAATGAAGATTACCTGTTGGTATAAGAATGGAAGCTTAGATGCATTTCGCCAGTTTTGCATTCAAAATCAAGATAAACCAATTTCGGTTAAGTTGACTAACAGATCCGAGCCGGTCATGGGTGCTTTATATAACCATTGTCTCAACTCTCCAAAAGCGGCCGGTCTTTTTATTCTCTTAACCGATCGAGTAATTCACCCTGCATATTATGGCCTTGATTGTGTCGAGAGCCTGCATATAGATCCGCAAAGAAGATGCTTGGGAAAACAATGAAAATGAAAAGCTGCAATATGTCAGGGGACTTGGAGAAGACCTGGCCGGAGAAGTTCGCCGCAGATGAAGAGATATTCAGCCATATACATGCAGGCGATAAGATCTTCATAGGCACGGGCTGCGGCGAGCCCCAATACCTGGTTCAAGCTCTGGTTAACTTTGTGAGCATGAATCCCAAAGCCTTTTTCGGTATCGAGCTCATACACGTATGGACTGTGGGCGCTGCTCCCTACATGGATGAAAAATTCCGCGACAACTTCCGGATCGACTCATTCTTCGTAAGCGAGGGCACGAGAAATGCTATCAACCGAGGCACAGCAGACTACACGCCGATATCTCTTTCCGCCGTTCCAGGCCTCTTCCGAAGAGAGATAATACCAATAGACGTAGCGTTAATCCAGACATCTCCTCCAGATAAGCACGGATACATGAGCCTGGGAATAAGCGTCGACATCGTAAAGGCTGCCACCCAGAAGGCATCTCTGATCGTGGCCCAGATAAACTCTCATATGCCTCGCACTCAGGGTGACGGATTCATAAATATAAAAGATGTTGATTTCATTATTCCTCACGATGAGCCTTTGCTGGAGTACACAGTGGAAGACCCGGGGGACAGCATCAAAGCGATTGGCAAGTATGTTGCCCGGATCATTGAGGATGAATCTACGCTGCAAGTTGGATATGGCATCATACCCAATGCTGCGGTCTCATACCTGGGTGAGAAAAAGCATCTTGGGGTACATACTGAGCTTTTAAGCGACGGCATCATTGATTTGATGCAAAAAGGCGTGGTTGATAACAGCAAGAAGTCCATCGATACGGGAAAGACTGTAGCATCCTATTGCATGGGAAAGAGCGAGACTTACGAGTTCCTGGACGAGAATCCAACAGTTTCCTTTAGAACCATCGATTATGTTAACAACCCACTGAATATTGCCAAGAATAAGTTGATGACCGCTATCAACAGCGCCATGGAGATTGATTTAACCGGTCAGGCTACCGCAGAATCACTGGCCGGGACATTCTACTTCGGCATTGGCGGCCAGGCAGATTTCATGAGAGGCGCCGCGCTTGCGCCGGGAGGCAAGAGCATCCTGGCCCTTCCTTCAACTGCCGTCAACGACACAATTTCGAGAATTGTGCCATCACTGCAGGAGGGGACGGGAGTGACCCTCACCAGAGGGGATGTGCATTATGTAGTAACTGAGTATGGCATTGCATATCTGCACGGCAAGAATATCAGGGAACGGGCCATGGATCTTATTGCTATTGCCCATCCCAAGTTTCGGCCGTGGCTCATCGAAGAGGCCAGGAAGCTTTTGCTCATCTACAAAGATCAAGCCTTCATACCCGGGGTGAACGGGGTATACCCGGTGGCTCTTGAGACATTCAGGACAACCAGGAGCGGGATGCATCTTCTCCTCAGGCCGGTGAAGATCGGAGATGAGCCCTTGATGAAGGACTTTTTCTACGCTCTTTCCAATGACAGCATGTACCGCAGGTTCATGTCTGCCAGGATGGACATGCCCCATGAGCGGCTGCAGGAGTTCGGGATAGTGGACTATGCAGATAGGATGATGATCCTGGCCATTGTAGAGGGTGAATGCAGAGAGACCATAGCCGCAATTGGGCAGTATGAGATAAATGAGAAGATGCATACCGCCGAGGTTGCACTGGTGGTAAAAGATGAGCATCAAAATATGGGCGTAGGCCACGATCTGCTCCTTTATCTCACCCGCCTGGCCAAGAGGAGGGGCCTGCTGGGATTTACCGCTGAGGTCTTAGTTGAGAATAAGCCGATGCTCGATCTCTTCAAAAATATGGGATTTGATACGGAAAAGAGTAGCGAGGACGGGGTCTACGAAATGCGCATGATGTTCAGAGATCTTGAGTGGTAGCTTCCAAGGCGATGGGCTGCGACAAAAATCGGATCGCCCCTGAAAAAATTTAGCTGAAGTCCAGCCGTATTCCGTGACGGTCATTTCCGTCCCATCCCCTACGGCTTTAAATGGAACTACCTGAGAGAAGATAGATATACTAGAAAGAGATTGGCAAAGGAGGCATCATGTGGCATATACCGGGCGGTTCGGACGGCCCGAGATATCGAAAACCTGGGTCCGCGGCAGATGATGATATGGCTGACAAAACCGAAAAGCCCATGGCAAAAACAAAAAAGCGATGACCAAAAGGCAAAGCTAAAAAGAAGGAAGTGAAAATCATGAGTGAAGCCAGAGACAGAAAAATGAAACGCGAGCGCAGATTCGAAATGCAGAAGGCCGAAAAAGTCCTGCGAGCATGCAGGAGCCGGAGAGGTTACGAGCTCTTCCAAGAGCAGGAGAAAAAAAAGGAAAAATAGGCGCGAGAGGGGCTATTTGGGCGGCTCTTCTTTTTTGCTGATTTCTTTTGCCCTGCATTTGGCAATTTTTAATCATTATGTGCAGGAGAGTAGGCCCATCCTGACAGCATGGGCCTTATTGCCATCTTTGTCCACCAGGTTTTGGATGATTTCCATCGGCACGATTTTCTTGTAATGTAATGTCCTTAGGTTAGGTGCTGTACAGGTCCTGGACGCCCAGCTCCCCTGGCGCGCGCGCATGCAGACAAGAGACGTTCTAACCTCACGAAAATCTATCTCGGCACGAGGTGAGGTAAAGCCATATTCTTTGGCCAAAGAATATGCGCTGATGTGGCAGGCGTTGCTGCTGGCGGCCCTTCCGGCGCTCGCAGGACCGCCCGAGCGGCCACGCGCCCGCCTGCCCCGCGCGCGGGAGCCAAGCACAGCGGAATCCTTGCTATCCTGCAGATGTATGCTTTTAGGACGGCAGGCCATTTGGCGGCCTGCCTGTCTTCTCCAGAAAGTCCCTGCAAGGAATCTATTTTGAAGGCAAAACCATCTTGTATATCTTTCCCGTCTCTCCTGTGGGTCCTCCCACTTCCGATGTCAGGACATAAAGCTCGCCTTCGTCGTCCTTGCCAAAGGAGCGAATGTACTCATTGATCTTTCCACCTGGTCTATCTGCAACACGAATCTCCTCCATCTTCCAGAGCCCTTCTCCGCTGGAGTTGGCCATGTAAAGTTTGCCGTCTCCTCTGGCAAAGCTGCTGGACCAGTCTGCAAAGACGTAGCTTCCGGCAAGCGGCATCAGAGCCTTGCCCTCGTAGATATAGCCTCCTACAACCACGGTGCGATTATTATGATCGTACTCGATTACCGGCCCCAGGAGCGGCTCTCCTTTGCGACCAATGTCGGGGCAGTCGGCAGGTGACACATTCGGGCTATTGGGATCGAAGCAGCGTGTTCCTTCTCTGATATTCCAGCCATAGTTGCCTCCTTTGCTGACAATGTCCACCTCTTCCCAGAGGTTTTGCCCGGCATCGGCCACAAAGAGACGGCCCGCAGAATCAAAGGAAATCCTGTAGGGATTTCTCAGACCATAAGCCCAGACCTCTGGCAGGAAGCCCTTTTCATTAACAAAGGGGTTATCGGCTGGAATGCCGTATGCTGTGCTGGTGTTATCCACATTCACATCCACATCGATGCGCAGAATCTTACCCAGGAGCGTTGAGGTATTCTGGGCGTTGCCTCCGAAAACGTGTCCCATGGCGAGATCGTTGGCGCCGCCTCCATCGCCCAAAGGCAAATACAGATATCCATCCGGGCCGAAGGCGATGGTCCCTCCGTTGTGGTTCCTCTGTGGCTTATCGACCTCGAGAAGAACCTTCTCCGAGTTCATGTCAATCATGTTCTGGTCGTCTTTCGAGACACGGAATTCAGAAAGGCTATTGGTGCAGTCCCAGCCTTCCGGCGCTCCTGACCGCAGAGGGGCGCTGTAAAACATAAAGACACGACCGTTCCGGGCGAAATCAGGATGAAATGCCAGGCCGAGAAGTCCGCGTTCATCATACCCTGGCGAAATTTTTACCATGCGATCGCTAATATTAAGGAAAGGCTTCTCTTGCAGCTTTCCATCCGCCGTTATCACCTTGACGAGTCCAATCTGGTCGACGAGGAACATTCGTCCATCTTTGGAGCTGATAAATTCCATAGGGGCAGCAAAGCCCGACGCGACCAATTTCAGCCCAACCACTGGCCCGCTTTGATTCGCCATATTTTTGCCAGCATTCTTCATCTCTGCCGGGCCGGGGCCAGTGGCATTAACCGTCACTGCATCTGTCTGCCCTGAGGCAACTGTCACATAGCCCACCATGGAGGGATGAATCAAGCATTGGTACTGGTACTTTCCAGGTTTTGAGAATGTAAAATTAAACCTGCCACCGGTGGCCATATTTCCCGAGCTGAAGATTCCGTCTGAGCTGGTTACCGTATGCTCCACAGGATCATTATTTATCCAGATCACCGTTGTTCCCGGAGATACCGTAATCGAATCCGGCTGAAATGAAAAGCTCTTGATCTCGACAACATTTGTCTGCTGTGGCGTCTTCTCCATGCAGCCTGTTATGCCGGCTGCCAGTATTAGCAGCAATACTATATGAATGAATTTGTAATATTTCATTCTAATCATTCCCACTGCCAGTTGAAAATCTCTAAAAATTTTATTAGATGCTATTCAGATAAATAACTTTTTAGGAGGATTGCGCACATCCCGGGCCGGGCGCCTATCTTCGATCCCAATCACCCAGATTGGGAAAATCTTCTGGCCCTTCTGCCGGATCTACAGCTTCAGGAGCTACACCTTCATCAGCCCACACCAAGCCCAGAAAAAACAGACAGAATGCAGATCAGAATGCAGCATGCTTTAAACTTTTGAGTCATATGTATAAATTTATGCCTATTATTTGGATACAGCCAACGTCAGATTTCCATGCGGCATGACCAGCATGCGCGCATCCCTGCCCTGCTTCTTTCTGGCCAGCTCCAGGGCCTCCTCAAGGGTTGCCGCCGGAACAAAGAAGCACAGCTCTGCCCGTTCCCTGGGAAGTGCCGAGACCAGAATCAGTTGGTGCTCCAGAGACTCCCTGGCCAGGAAGGCGGCCTTGTGCCCACCGAACTCATACTCCCGGCCAAAGCGCTCCCAGCAGTCTTCGGCAGAAGTCGCTTCCTTTGCCCAGCGCTCGAAGACGGGATGGCCCAGCCCCTCGCAGCACTCCGCCACCAGGATGATGCTTCCTCCCGGCAGGGCGGCTTTTTTAGCATTGTCCAGAGCTTTTTGAGCCTGAAAGAGGTTGAGATCTTTGGGCCTGCCTCCGGCACAGGTCACAACTATCTCCGCCGGCTGCACAGCTCGCCGGTACATGCGATCCACGGTAGCAGCACCCATGCGATGCGCAGAGATATAGTCGCCTGCAACCGACTGCACGATCTCTTTTTTGCCATTGAGCACCACATTCAAAATGAAATCGAGCCCGGCAATCTTGGCCGCGTCCTCCATGTCCTGGCGGACAGGGCTGTCCAGCCTTCCCGTAGTTGAGTTTGGATCTCTCATCAACTCGTGGTTCTTGATCACAGAGCGCTCTGAGCTGACGCCGGGCAGAACGGCCTTGGCTCCGCCGCTGTAGCCGGCATAATAGTGATATTCGATATTTCCTGTGGCCACGATGAGATCAGAAGAGGCGACGCTCTCCAGGATCTCCACGGGCGTTCCCATCCGCGTCTCGCCCAAAGATACGCAGTCCCGGAGATCGTGCTGAATGCAGGGCAAGCTCGTACAGCCCCGTAGAAGCAAGCGCTCCTCCTCAGCCGTCATCCTGCGGTGCGTGCCCAACGCAAAGACGATCTTCAGATCGGAAATGCCCAGGCCCTTGAGCCTCTTGATGAGAGGAGGAAGCATGAGATGGCTGGGAGCAGGCCGGGTGATGTCGCTCGCCAGGATACAGGCCGATTTGCAGCCTGCGTAATCATCCAGGCGTTTTCCCCGGGCATGGTCTATCGATCTTTCCAGCTCGCCGGGAGGCGCAGCAGCAAGCTCCTCTGCCAGCACCACCTCAGCTCCCTCGTCCATCATCAGAGAGAGGCATCCTTGGCCGTAATCGAGCTTAAGATTATTTGAATTCATGATCCTGCGTTTCCATGTTCATGTTCCCCGTTTCCCCGCTCTCCTATGTCTTCCAGACCACAGTGCGGCTCAGCATCTCGGAAAATGCCTCGAAGATGGGCTGGTCTGCTCTTATGAGGAAGTAGTCAGCCCCAACCTGGCTGCATGCCGCTCTGATGCGATCGTTATGCTCTGCCATGCGTCTCAGATACTCCTGCCTCTCTCCCTCTGTTACGCGAGTTATAAGGGGCTGGCCGCTCTCCAGATCCACGAACTTCACATCGCCCCCAAAGGCCAGCTCTAACTCTTCTTTGGCCAGAACTTGAATTACCACCAGCTCATGCCCGGACAGCCGGTAGATACTGGAGAGGATCTCATCCGTATCGCCCAGCAGGTCGGATATCAGGACCACAAGGCTGGTCGTCTTGAGGAGTGACTCCAATTGATCGGCGATGGCAAGCATGCTCGTGCCGCCTTTGGGCGCAGTTCTGTCCAGCTCAACGATTGATTGAAAGAGATTTCGTCTTCCCCGCTTGGGCTCGCCAGGATAGAGCTTTTTGCAGAAAAGCGATATGGCATACTTCTCATTTTCCAGGGTGGCGAGATAGGCAAAGCCGGCTGCCAGGCGCGATGCATATCCGAACTTTCCCTGATAGCCCATGCTGCCGCTGCCGTCCAGAAGGATGTGGACCACCAGGCTTCTCTCCTCCTCATGCTCCCGGATGTAGAGCCTCTCGGTTCGCCCGTAGACCTTCCAGTCCACCAGCTTGAAGTCGTCTCCTTTGCGGTACTCCCGGTAGCCGACAGGGCTGATGCCGTGACCGAAACGCAGGGATTTTCTGCCCCCGCTGTAGGCGGTCGATACCCGCTTCTTGACGAGCAGTGAGAACTTCTCCAGCTCTTTGAAGAACTCTGTGTCCATGATTTGTCCTA
>CAYXSJ010000089.1:7058-10243 GCA_964467095.1 uncultured Methanotrichaceae archaeon | reverse complement strand
CCGGGATGCCTCAACATTTGATAAGTCCGGTTTATGATTGGAGATTTTTGGCATCCTATCAATGGAAAACGGGGCTGCTACTGCGGGAACCGGTTCGAATAGAGACGGCAACTTTGGTCGCAGCGGCGATGCCAAATTGAGGCTCCTCTCCGCCAGATGGCCAAGATAGTCGGTCATTTATTTGCCATCTCCCGATAAATCCGGCGTCTCTGGTGGGTCATGGCCAGGATCTCGCCTTCTGACCAGCCATAGGTCATAGCCAGAACATGTACTTCCTCCAGGATGCGACGCGCCCAGAAGTCTATCTCGCTCCAGAGGAAATAGACTATGTCAAAGGTCTGGTTCCACTTTTGAGAGCAGCAAGGACAGGAAAGAGAGAGCTGGATGTCTGCCTGGGGATCGACCTCCTCCATTCTCTTCACCACAAGATCCGCCACCTCAAGAGGTAGCCCTGTAGCCTCTTTTCCATCCATTTTGATCGATAAGAGGCAGCGATCGAGCAGAAGACTCCTGGCGGCAGGCACATCTTTGCACCCGCCTATGGCTACCAGATCCAGGCTATTGGGAAGTCTGAATAGTACCTCAAAACCCAAAGCCCGGACAGAAAGCGTTTTGCTCTGATTTTTTGCGAAAACGGCTCTGATCTCTCCTGCATCAAAGGCCAGATCCAGATGCTCTCCGCATCCAGGACAGTGTGCAAGGCAGCTGAATTGCGACCCAAAGGCCAGCTCCCGAAGCTCCAGCAAAAGGGAGTCGCGCTGGCCGATAGTGAGTCTGGCCAGCATCTCCGGAGTCATCTCGGAACATGCGAATGCCAACAGTATAAGCGCCCGATAGACCGGTTGGTTGGCCATCCCCCTTTCCCATACTCCAACGATATCTGAGTCTGTTAAAGGATGCATGCTTCCTTTCACTCAGACGGTTCCGTAAACGTCGGCTCGCTCGGTTCCTTTACCTCATAGTCTCTCTCCCATCCCTCGTTCTCCAGCTTGATGGACTGTATGGCCACGCCCTCGCCATTGGCATTCAGCTCAGGTAGAGCCGTAAACTCGGATACCCAGCATCTATACAACTTGTAGGCTATGGCCAGCTGGCCTGCTTCGTTGTAGACCTCAATTATGATGTCCTTGCGGAAATCCTTGAGAGAGACCTCTGAGCCCAGGCCTGAGCCGTAGTTCCAGACCTTATTGGCCCATTTTTCGAACTCCGTGTCGTGAGTGACACCCCTCTCCAAAGTTACAGCATCGTATGTTGTCCTCCCGGGAGACTTTCTAGAGGTGCTGGGATCGCCGCCTTCGCGATGTTCCACGGGTTTCGTAGTCCTCTTAAGGGCGGTGACCTTGCTTATCCCGGCTACGTACTTTCCATCCCACTTGACCCGGAACTTGAAATTCTTATAGGGATCAAACCGCTGCGGATTGGCATTAACGCTGAATTGTGCCATCAAATATCACAACCTATGTCTCAATCTGACCAGCCATTTGCTGGATCTTGATCACCACGAACTCTGCAGGCTTGAGAGGAGCAAATCCCACCATGATGTTTACTATTCCCATATTACGGTCGGTCTGGGTGGTTGTCTCCTTGTCGCATTTGACAAAGTATGCTTCTCTAGGAGATGTCCCCTGGAAGGCTCCCTGTCGGAAGAGGCTGTGCATGAATGCTCCCACATTCAGCCTGATCTGGGCCCATAGCGGCTCGTCGTTGGGCTCGAAGACCACCCACTGAGTTCCCCGGTAAAGGCTCTCCTCGATATATAGAGCCAGGCGGCGGATTGGAATATACTTCCATTCTGAGGCGAGGCGGTCGTCGCCATCCAGAGTACGCGAACCCCAAATCAACTGGCCAGATGGCGGTTTGGAGCGGATACAGTTGATGCCTAGAGGATTAAGCTCGCCGTTTTCCGCGTCGGTAAGTGAGACGCTCAGTTCAGAGACACCGGTCAGAGCTGCGTCCAGACCTGCGGGTGCCTTCCATACGCCTCTTTGAGAATCTGTGCGGGCGAAGACGCCTGCAACAGCGCCGCAAGGAGCGAAAACGTTCGTCTGGTTTGGATTCAGCGGATCGGTCTGCCTCAGCCGCGGGAAGAATATTGCGGCATTCTTTTTATTGCCTCCAATGTTCGATCGGATCGCGTCGATTTTCTTTTTGGCCTCTTCCTTGTCGGTCCAATCCGCAGGCGAATCTACGATGAGCATGGCGCGACGCCTGGTGCAGTAGTTAGCCGCAGTGCCAAGTAGCTTCAGGTCTACCTCGCCGTTATCCAAGGGAGGAACGCAGAGCAGGTTAAAGAGATCCGCCTTATTCAAAGAGTATATCCCGGTTTTTTTGTCCTCATTGCCTTCAAATATTTCGCCAGTTAGAGGTTCGCCGTCAGATCCCGGATCTGATATTTTCGCAGAAGCAGCATCATCTTCCCATATGCTCTTTCCTTTAGCCGGATCTCCATGATTCACGGGTCTTGCATCAGGCAGTTCTCCCTCAACCCTGAAGAGTTTGGATCCACTCTCAAGCACTTTGTCGATCTTATTTGGAGTCTCCACGACGGTAAGATTGCGGAACTCCTCGATAGTGTTGCTCTTAGTATCGCAGACGGTAAGGTTAAAGAAATCTGCTGCAACTAACGGCGTGCCGTCTTTTTTGCTAAAGCCGAGATCGTTAAAGCGCTTTGCGAGATCTTGCGATACATTATGGTCTACTCGCATGCGCAAGTAATTGCCCCATGATCCTTCATTGGCTGAAATCAGGGTTATTCCGCCATGCGTTAGCTTTGCTTTTGTAGCTTCATTTGCAAGTCTGACGATGATTGCCTGTCCCCCACCGTTCAGATAGAAGTCTCGGACGGCATAGCTCATGGAACTCTCCTTCCAGAGCCCTCCAAAGGCACGCTCGTAGTCTCCGAAGCCATTGATGGTGATAGGCTCATTCACTGGTCCGCGTTTTGCTCTACCGACGAAGGCTGTAATCGAAGTGGGAACTCCCATTATGGTGCGAACACCGCTGGGAATCTCTTCTATATACACGCCCGGGTATGTTAATGCAGCCGGCATTTGCTTATCCTCCTAATTGCCTTCATATTTCTGGTCTTGTGATCGGTTCTTTCAAACCAAACTCTCCATTTCATATTGTTCTCACCTCAATTTATTCCCAATAAATCGCCTAAAAAGTATTTTGGCTTCAGTCAA
>CAYXSJ010000089.1:0-6958 GCA_964467095.1 uncultured Methanotrichaceae archaeon | reverse complement strand
GGGCTCTATCAAAAACCAAAACCGCAAGCTATCACCAGGAGGATCACAGCCCATTTGCTCACTCCTGCAGTTCACGGTGTTTGGTCTTTATTGGCAAATAGTAATCATATGATTGATCAGAAATACATTTGATATTACTTGCTATTATTACATAAATACATTACTGTAAACTGTATTTAATATACAAAATTTTTATATAAGTATCCTTTTTTTTATTTTGTGAACAAAGAGAGATATTTATGAAAAAGTATGATGAAGATTGTATACACCAATGACTATCTCCTGAGTTGAAAGACCTTCAGATATCAACGATCTAAAGTAGATACGGAGAAAAATTAATCTGGATAAAAAGGAAAAGAAGTTTAAATTCTAATTTAAGTAAAATTCAAATAGTAATAAATGAGCTTATATTCATGGACGAAGCACAGAATGTTGTTCCTGCGCAAGCAGACGATAAGCTAAAACAAACCACGCCGGAATTCGGAGATAAGGCATCAGATCCACCTGAATTGGAAAAACTCAATTCAGAAATCCAGAAGCACTCTGAGGCCGCAATTCCTTCGACTGGTAGAACTTCTTTGCTGCCTCCTTTCCTTGCAGTCCACAGTGTTTGGGCACGCACAAGCGCTTTTGACAAGCAAGGTAGCGCTGCTGGGATTTTGAATGAAGCATCCATAAATCAGCTAAAAGATCAGGCAATAAAGGCCGAAGGATTGGAAAGCCAATACTTTTTTAGGGCTATGATGTTGATGGACTCCAGCTTGCGCAATTTAGAGATAATCTATAAAGGGCGAGAGCTGAACTTTGAAGAGAATGGTCAGTTAAGGACAGCTTATCTCGATGTAGTCGCAAATAATGTGACTTTTGGCCAATCAGCCAATGATGTGGTGAAATCTCTGCCCACCATGGCCTTTACAGGTGCTGCAGGAAGCCTCGTCGTATCTGAAACTTTTGATTTTCTAACGAACTTTCAGGTGGCCATGGTAATTATGGGCTTCGCAGCCGTCGGATTCTTGCTTAATCTTATCTGGGTTCGCTTCACACAAGATAAAAAATTAAAAAATTATATTGAGCAGGACTATGAGAGATCCATCTATTATGAGGATTATTTGCAAAGAACAAAAGATGTTTTGTTAAATTTATATCAGGATCTCAATAGCCTGCATAGGATCGTCTTCTCACAGCCTTATGCAACAATTGAAGAGGAGAATGCCGAATTGAAAGGCATAGCTAATCTAATTAATGGGGTGGAACCTCATGTATGCCCGAAATTTCACAAACATGTGGCCCAGGGTATTACCTCTTATAGTCTATGGCCGAGGTGCGAGACTGGATTGATGTATGAGGAATGTCCAAATAGAGACGCTTAAATAAAGCAATGCCAGGTATTAAGCTTGTTTCCTGAGTCTAACGTTAGTCTCTACCTGCACGGGTAAGGTAAATATTCTACATCATCCAGAGAGATCAATGATGCCGAATTTCAATGTCCTTCTGGAAGGTGCATGGCTGGTCAGAGATGTAAAGACTGAGGATGACGCCATCGGTGTAGCCATCTCTGAAGCCGGCAAGCGATTGAATCAGAGAAAGATGGATTTCGTAGAGGTAGAGATGGGCCAGTGGGACTGCCCGGAGTGCAAAGAGCCCCTCGCGGGCGTCTTTTTAGTTGCCAGCACCGCCCTCGTTGCGCTGCTCTTCGAAATAAAGATCTTCAACGCCGAGAGCGAGGAGCATGCCGGACGCATAGCCAAATCCACTATTGGAAAAGCACTGGGAGCCATACCCCTGCATGTGCTGGAGACTACTCAGATCGATTAGGCAAGCTCCTTTTCCGTCACTTCTATCTCTGCTGCCGGGGCTCTGCTGCCAACCTGCACTCAAGAGCCGTCTGCCGTGCTAATGGATTTTATTTTTCTCCTTTTTGGGCAGGTCTCTTGGTAGAAGCTCCTCCAAGGCCCAGAGACCTGGCCAGCTCACTGAGATCTCTTTTGCCCGGCTTTCTTGTTCTGTTTCTCCTGGGCATTTGCGGCTCTTCATGGCTTGTCTTGCTCTGCTGAGTTTTTTCCATCTTCCACTCCGCGATCTTTTTTAAGATAGTCTCCCTGCCTTCTTTTGCATCTACTAGCATCAATTCCCCTTTGACCCAATCGGGCAAAAAGCAATTGACTCCGCCCAGGCTGTCATCACCAAACCTGCGATCGCAGAACAATAGCACGCCCCTTTCCGACTCGGCGCGAATGACTCTTCCTGCCGCTTGCAGTCCGCGGTTTATGGCCGGAAGGGTATAGGCAATGAGCATTCCTTTTGCTTTGCCGTACTTTCTGGTATAGTAGCCGTTGATCTCTTTTTGAATCTCATCATATGCAGCCAGAGGCAGGCCTACTACAGCCACGCCGTTCAAAGCCTCACCCTTGTAATCAATTCCCTCGGCCAGCTTTCCGCCGCATACTCCCGTCAAGACGCCTCCGCCCCGTCCAGCCAGGCGGAAGAACTCCTGCAAGATAGAGGGCACCTCATCTGCGCTGCGAGGTTCGATGCACAGCTTCTTTCCTGCCTTCCGGCAGGAGGAAAGACATACTTCCCTGTAATTGTTCATCATTGGGTAGGAAGTAAAGAAGATGGCCACATTGCCGGGGACGCATTCTATTATCGATCTTATGTGCCCGGATATCTCCTCTCTATTATCTGCATCTTCCCTGATCTCCAGTTGAGTCGTCGCCTTTTTTGCGGCCAATATCAGGCGGTTTTCTTTGGGAAAGGGATTTGGCAGGCTGAGTTTTTCTGCCCTGTTCTCTTCTCCGAGGCAGTACAGCTCATAGGCATCGAGCGGGGAGAAGGTGCCGGAGAGCATAATAGTCGCATTTATGTTGTCGGTGATGCGCCGAATATTGGCGGCAGGATCGATATTGTTCACCTCCAGGCGCGCAAATTTCCTGCCAGCGGTCCCGTTCACGACAATCTTTCTCTGATAGGATGAATCCATTTCCGCCGTCTCCACATCCCTGAGGAAAAGCAGCACCAGAGCAAGACTGGGCTGAATATCGCCCTGCAGGTTCTCCCGGTCGCCTTCTGCGAGATTCAGGTCGGCTACAGCCACAGCGACATCGGAGAAATTGGATAGCGCTTCATCAATATCGCCAAGCCCATCGTAAAGGAAGGAGCGAAATAAATCTGCGTCCATTAGAGCCTCTCCTTCCGGCATTCTCTCCTGCCTGCTCATCAAAAATCTCTTCAGCCGGGGAAGAAGAAGGCGTATGACTCTGATTCCTTCCCGTCTCCAGGAAGCTTTTTCTCGCGACTCATCCAGCCGGGCCTGGCCAAGTGTTCCCTCGAATTTCTCCACCTCCGTCTCAGCCAGATCTATCATGCGCATGGTAAGAAGGCGCGAGTTCATGGCACGCACGCCGTCGCCAAGGTTATGCGCCTCGTCGATGATCAGGGTAACCTTTTCCGATTCCATTTCCAGCCACTGAAAGATGATGTCCTGAAAGTCGGGGGAAAAGAGGTGGGAATAGTTCATGATCACCATGTCGCAATTTTTGGCATAGAGGCTCATGATCTCGTAAGGACAGATTCCCTGGCAGGACTCCTGAAGATGGGATGGTGGTGTGATTCTCTTCTTCAAGCCCTCCACCACATCCAGAGCACCACCTGATCGCCGAAAGTGGACTGTCCCGTTCAGCTCGAAGCCCTCTCTGCTTCTCAGGTAATAGGGACAGAAGGTTCTGTAGCCGGGCTCTTCCTCTGGAATGCTGTCTGCTGCAGGATCGTAGATGCTCCCGCTGCCTTTTCCGATCTTTGAGGATACATAATTTTTTGTCCACTCTCGCAGCCTTGAGCAGCCGGCATAAACGCTCTCGCCGCGAAACTCATCTTCCAGGGGACAGATCCTCTGCTTGCCTACCATGTAGGCTATTTCCGGCCTGTGCCGGGTCTTTGACCAGATCTTGTTTACTTCGTTGATGTAGATATCTATTTGAGATACTGTTCGCACAGCAACTACTATCTTCCCTGAAGCTGCAGCTAATGCCGCGCTAATGCAGCTCGTCTTTCCCGTGCCGGTGGGCGCGTCTATCATCAGCACACCATGATCGCCTTTGCTCACAACTTCATAGACCGCGTCCAACATCCTATCCTGGTAGGGCCGGAGGGATTCATAAGGGAAATAGTCCAGGTACACATAAGAAGCATGATACTAGGAAGAGATAAATGCTATCCACAGGGCGAAAATGATAAGCAAAATAGAAAAGTTAAAATTGTATTGGAGACTTCACTAATCAATGTAGCACAGAAGGTGGGGATCATGAAGAGGGCAATGGCAATTTTAATTATGATTGTGGCAGCGGCATCTCTCCTGCAGGCGGCTGCAGCTTCCAGCAAATCCGATTACACGAGCATTCTAGGTCCGGTTGGATCCGTTTTCTTCACGCCCGGAACAGACACTAAAAAAGTGGAGGATAGAATGCAAGAGGCTTTGACCAGGCTTGATTCCTGGAAGAGGGCCAGGGAACAAGAAAAGAAAGAGCCGCTTGTCAGCAAGGCCGAGCAGGCCGAAATGTCCGAAAGCCTCTCGCTAAATTCAACTTTGAACAATTCAGCTTCAGGCAATTCAACCTCATTCAATTCACCCTCAAGCAATCTGACTCATAACAATATCAGCATCAACAGCTCGCTAGTCAATTCTTCCCTTCTCAACTCCCCAACAGCCCAGGTTGCTGATGCCAATGAAGATCGACAGAATGTTGGCTCCAGCATCAGGGGCAGTCCAAACGGCTACTACGGCATGACTGCTTCCCGGCATGAAATTGGCAAAAGCGGCATAAATTCCCGGACATTTTTGAGCGGGAACTTTGAGATGGACAAGACTGTCAAATTCCAGGACCAGGGCATCGATTAGATTGGGAGGCATATAATGAAATTTCCGTTTATTGTCATTTTTATTTTCTCTGTCCTGCCGATTTTCTTTTCGGCTCAGGCAGGCGAGCCCATGGAGGAGTGGAATTTAACCTATGGAGGGCGGTACGGAGATGGAGCCTGGTGCTTGCAGGAGACTGAGGACGGCGGCAATATCCTGGTGGGAAATTCTGCATCAGAGGGAAAAGGAAGCGACCTTTTCCTGATCAGAACCGATGGATTGGGACGCTGCATTTGGAGCAGGACCTTCGGAGGATCGGGAGAGGATGTGGGATATTTCGTGCAAGAGACCCAGGATGGCGGGTTCATTGTCACGGGAAGCACAAAATCCTTTGCCATGGGCGAGGAGCTCTTATGGCTTGTCAAGACAGACGGCAATGGGAGCCTGCTTTGGGATAGAACCTTTGGCGGTTTTGTATTCTCTTCCGGAGACGGTGGGTGGTCTGTGGATGAGACCGATGACGGTGGCTACATCACCGCTGGATACACTCAAACACTTGGAAGCGGAAGAAAGGATCTCTGGCTGATTAAGACCGATGGCCAGGGCAGCCGAATCTGGGATAAAACCTTTGGCGGGCGGGAGGATGATGTGGGCATGTCTGTCCTGCAGAGCCGGGATGGCGGGTATATTGCGGCAGGACGGACGGCATCCTTTGGCAAAGGCGGAGACGACATCTGGCTCCTTAAAACGGATTTTCTGGGAGAAGAGCTTTGGAACACAACTTTTGGCGGCAAGCAGGATGATGCCGGCTTTCAGGTCGTAGAGCTTGCAGACGGCTATGCTGTGACGGGCAGGACTGAATCGGGCTCGGATAAGATGAGGATCATTCTCATTAAAGCCGATTTTAATGGCAAAAAGCTGTGGGAGAAGACTTATCATGGAAGCTCGGCTTCTTCCCTGCAATCGACTGCCGATGGCGGCTTTGTCATTGCAGGAAGAATAGACAATAAAGAAACGGGAAGAGATGCGCTCATCATTAAGACCGATTCCAAAGGCAGCGAGGATTGGTCGATGACCTTGGCAGGCAGCGCAGACGATATCGGCACCTTTGCAGTTCAGAGCAGAGGCGGCTCCTATTCGCTGGCAGGGATAACCAGCTCTCATGGATCGGGAAGGGAGGACGCCTGGCTGGTCAAAATTCGAGGGGAACAGTTGAGTGATGAAAATGAGACACAATTGCAGAATTTAACTTTGCCTGATTTTTCATCTCTCAATTCGACGTCATCAAATTCTTCGCTCAATTCATCTTTGCTCAATTCATCATCGCCTAAAATTGTTCAATTCTTTCCTGTCGGAAAAGAGGTAAACGAAGCTACAAAGGCGGATCAAATTAAAGCCCAAGAAATTTCTTCTGATGACATCAATGCATATAGCCAAAATTTTGAAGAGAAGAAAAAACTTTTAAAAGATGAGATGCATGGAGGCAATGATGCCTCCTACCGTCAGGGTCTCTGAAATTGGACTTTATCTGCGCTGTCCCCGTCTGGTTTACTTCGAAAATCTGAAAGGAATGCCCAAAAGGATCGATGCCGGGCAGATCCTACTGCGCAGTCTCATGCTTTCCATTTCTCAAAAAAACGATCTGGAAGTCCATCTCAAAGAGATCACGGCCAGGCTGGGGGAGGAGCTGCCACTGATTTATGAAATCGAACCCGAGGAGATCAGTCCGGCCTGCCGGGAGCTGGAAGGAGAGATTGCCGGCATTGCCCGGGGCCTGGCCGGGCACCTGGACCTTCTGCTTCCCTGTCAGGCAGAGGTTGACCTTTATTCTGATAAGCTGGGGCTTTCCGGCAGGCTGGACCGCCTGGCACCGGGCGGCACTCCTTCTCTCATCCGCACGGGCAAAGCTCCGCAAGACGGCATCTGGAAAAAGGACAGGCTCATGCTTGCCGGATATGCCCTGCTCCTGGGCGAAAAGCACAAGACACATATAAATCAGGGACTGGTGGAGTATCCGCGCCAGGCCCTGGTGCGAGCCGTGCAGATTCACAGCGTGGATAGAGCGCGAGTGCTGCGCATTCGGGATAGAATAAGGCAGATAAAAGA
>CAYXSJ010000088.1:0-10259 GCA_964467095.1 uncultured Methanotrichaceae archaeon | reverse complement strand
CTGCCGCTATCAGGTCACCATATCCGTCTGCTGCCTCTTTGAGAATATCATCTATTAAATTTTCTGTAAGTCTCATTGCCATCACTATTTCTTTCTAATATTAAATTATTATCATGTTATACGTTTTTTCTGCGAGAAAGCCGCAGCCAGGAAGACTAAAAATCAAAAAATGCAGGAACTTTTCTTTTGGTCCTGCTTTTATCTGATCAAATAATAATCAAATCAATTAGTATCTTCTGGGTGGCCTGGACGAACCGGCTGGTCTTGCAGGCTTATGCTTCTGGTAGCAATCGCTGCAGTACACCGGCCTGGAGCCATCTGGCTTGAAGGGAACTTGACACGTCTTTCCGCACTCTGCGCAGGTGGCATCGTGCATCTCTCTGGGGCCGCTGCTAAAGCCGCCTCTGCTGCCGCTTCCATATCTTTCCATTTTAATTCACTTACCGTTTATCGACTCAAAGAATCGACTTATGCCACAAAAACATCTCAAGAAAAGCGCCTTGAAGCGATGCCATTGCAACCTCCCCTAAATGCCTGTACTGGTCTATATACCTGTTGGTCAAAAGGTTTTCAACCTTCTATTTTCTATTCCATCTTTTCCAGGGCATTTTTCGTATGCTTAAGGAATAGAGAGACTATCTCCGCTCTCTCGCCGAGGCCGCGCAGATCAGCCGCAACTTCATAGCCCTCCCGCTCCAGGATGCTCTTCCAGGACTTGGGGCCCAGGCCAGCGATATCTTTTTCTGCGTGCCCTCCCGCCACAAGCAAAAAGGGAATGAGCCGCACAACTCTCGCCCCGCAGCCCTTAAGCTCCGGCAGAAGCTCGACAAGCCCGGCAAAGCCCTCCATGGTGCCCAAAAAGACATTCTTGCGCTCTCTTTTTAGGACCTGGGCCATAAGCAAATAGAGAGCATCGGCTGGGTGGCCAGTGCCGTGGCCCACCAGCAGCACCGCCTCTTTCACCTGGTCCCAGGAGGGCAAGATGGATGAGACCATGCGGCAGTCCTGCAGGTCCGAGAGGAGTGGCAGGCCAGTCTCGAGCCGGAAGTCCTGCATTCCTGCGCGGCCGGGCACGGCCTTCATAGCTCGCATGGCCTGCACCAGCGCCGCAACCTTGTGGAATTCTCCTCCCGGCACGATCTGCAGGGACTGAACGACCACTCTCTCGCACCCCAGGTCGTTCAGCTCCGCCAGCGCAGCCTGCAGGCTCTGCACGCTGGTGCCCTCTTTCTCCTTAAGCTTTGCAATCATGAGCTGCGAGGTGAAGGCCAACCGGATGGGCGAGCCGGGAAATTCGCGCCCGTAGGCATTTATTATTTGGTCGTAGGTGGCCATACCAGAAGGAAAAAGAGTGCCATAAGGCGCAAGCACAATTCCAGGCTTCTTTTGCAAAAGCATCAAATCAGGCCCTCGGATACGATCCCAGCACCCGGACCATGGGCGCTTTCTTTTTTACTGCAGCTATTGCCTCTCCCACAGCGCTGTCATTTACATGCCCTTCCAGGTCGATGTAAAAGTAGTAATCTCCGAGGCCCTTGCGACTGGGGCGGGACTCTATCCTGGTCAAATTGATATTGCGCCCTGCAAACTCCCCTAAAATGGAAAAGAGCGCCCCGGGCCGGTCACGATCCAGATCGATGATCAGCGAGGTCTTGTCCCGACCGGTGGCTTCGACCATCTTTTTGGCTGCCACAATAAAGCGGGTGATGTTGTCCCCAGCGTCCTGAATCTCACTGGCCAGGATATGCAGCCCGTACTTTTCAGCCGTGTCCGCTCCTGCTATCGCCGCCATCTCCGGGAACTCCTGAGCCAGGCGGGCGGCATGGCTGGTGGACCCGGTAGTTCTGACCTCGGCCAGAGGATAATGCTCCCGCAAATATTGCCGGCATTGGGCCAGGGCCTGGGGATGGGAGAGGATGACTTTGACCTCCTCCCCTCCCCTGCCCACCAGGCAGTGTCTGATGGGAACGTTCAGCTCTCCCACAATCACAACATCAAGGTGCAGGAGAAGATCCATGACCACAGTTACTGCTCCCTCCAGGCTGTTTTCTACAGGAACTATGCCGAAGTCAAGCCGGCCTGCCTGCACAGCCTCCAGCACTCCCTCAAAGTCATTGAAATAGACAAGGGTTGCCTCTGGCCGGCATTTTAGCCAGAGAAGAGCCGCCTTTTCCGAATAGCTTCCCTCCGGCCCGAGAACTCCAATTCTGCATTTGCAGCCCGAGCCCAAGCCGAAGTTCAAGTCTTCTCCTTTGCCTTTTCATCCAGTTCGGACATCAGCTCCGCGGCCCGATCCACGCTGATCCTGCGCTCGGCAGCCATGCGGGCGGCAATGATCTCAATCATATCGCACTTAGCCCCCGCCTGCACAGCCACATTCTTGGCGTGCAGGGACATGTGCCCTCTCTGAATGCCTTCCGAGGCCAGGGCCCGCAGCGCTGCGAAGTTCTGGCACAGGCCCACCGAGGCGATGATGCGAGAGAGATCGTCTGCACTCTTGACGCCCAGAATTTTCACGGCCGTCTTGGCCACGGGATGAACGCGCGTCGCTCCACCCACCAGGCCTACAGCCGCAGGCATCTCAATGGTTCCAACCAGGTCTCCATCCCTGTTCTTCTCGTACCGGGTTAAAGATTTGTAGCGCCCTGTGACCCCGGCAAAGGCATGCGCTCCGGCCTCTACAGCTCTGGTATCGTTTCCAGTGGCCAGCACCACGGCCGTCACTCCATTCATAATGCCCTTGTTGTGGGTCGCGGCGCGGTAGGGATCGACCTGTGCAAGCTCAGCCGCCAAAAGTATTCCATCCACCACCTCATGGCCGCCTATCTCCTCTGCCTTGAAGACCGCCTTTGCCCGAACCAGTCGAAGATCGGCCAGATTGGAGATGATGCGCAGATACACCCGCCCACCGGTTATTTGCTCGATCCTCGGGGCAAGCGCTTCTGCCATGGTATTGACGGCGTTGGCACCCATGGCATCCCGGCAGTCCACGATGAGATGGGTCACAACCATAGGCCCCATTTTGGAGTCGATGACATAGACCTCGATATCCTTGACTCCACCCCCATACCTGACCAGCATGGGATCTTTCTCATTGGCCATCCTCGTAAGCTCGTCTTTATGAAGCAGGATTGACTGGCGGGCCGCAAAGGGATCCCCAATCCCTGTGGCCTGAATCTGGGCGCGCATGACTGGCCCCGTGCTGGATGTAAAAAAGCCGCCCGCTTCCCTGGCCATCCTGGCCCCGTTGCTGGCCGCGGCGATGACGGAAGGCTCCTCGGTGGCCATGGGTATGAGCACCTCTCTGCCATCGATAACGAAGTTGGTGGCGATTCCCAGCGGCACCTGGATCAAGCCGATCACATTCTCTACCATCTTGTCTGCCTGATCAAGAGACAGGCCCGTCTGCACCTGGGCTATCTCTTCTTTTCCCAGGGCGGCCTGCTCTGCCACAGCGATAAGCCTCTCGGAGGGAGCAAGCTTGTAAAATCCTGATATTCTGGAAGTCATAGATCTCAGTTCCTTTGGAAGGGGAAAAACTTTATTCCTGCCTGAGGATTTATTTTTATGGCCCAATCCTCCTTTTCCCCCACAAGAGAGATTTTGAAACTGGAAAGCATCGTGGGAAGACTCAGTCCCGTGCAAAAGATGCTTCTAGGAACAGACGGATCCGTGACCGGCTTGCTGGAAGTTGTCACAGAAAGCCCGGTTGAGATAAAGACACTGTCGCAGAGGGTTGTGCCGGCGGATGAGGCCGTCGCAAAAGAGCTTCAGGTAAACCCAGGAGAAGAGGTCAATTACAGGGTAGTGCTTTTGAAGAAGGCAAACAACCAGGAGGCACTGGTATATGCAGTGTCTCATACGCCCTTAAAGAGGCTGGAGGCCGACATCAAAGATGACCTTACAAAGGCCGATATTCCCATCGGAGTCATCCTAAAAAAACACCGCATTGAATCGCGGCGAGACATAACAAGCACAGCATTTTTGCCTGCCAGCCCGGAGCATTGCCAGGCCTTTGGCGTCTTTCCTCGCGAGATTATGCTCACGAGAAGCTACAAGATAATTCGGCACGGCCAGCCGCTTATCGCTATCCGGGAGACATTTCCCTACAGCAGCTTTCAAGATAAGCAGAGGGTTGTGATCCAGACGCCTTCCCGATTGCATCTGACCCTGACCGATTTAACGGGCGGCAGCGGGCGAGTGGACGGGGGCGTGGGCATCTCTCTGGATGAGCCGAACATATTGCTGGAGGCGGAGAGATGCGAGGATCTGCTGGCCGTGGGAGAGGACGAGGAGAATGCAAATCGTGCTCTGGCTGCGGCCCGTGCGGTGCAAAAGCACCTGGGCCTGGGCGGGGCGCTTCTGACCATTCGCAGCGGATACAGAATGCATGCTGGCCTGGGAAGCGGAACGCAGATAGGAATAGCCGCAGGAAAGGCTTTGTGTGAGCTTTACGACCGGCCCCTCTCCGTGCGCGAGATTGCCCGCGTCATTCACCGGGGTGGAACGAGCGGCATAGGCACAGCTGCCTTTGAGACGGGCGGCTTCTTGATAGACGGCGGGCACAGCTTTGGACCGGGAAAAGACAAAATGAGCTTTTCACCCTCGTCAGCATCAGCGGGCGTGCGGCCTGCGTCGGTCATAGCCCGCCACGACTTTCCCAGAGACTGGAAGATCATCCTGGCCCTGCCCGACATCGCCCCGGGAGCTCATGGAAAGAAGGAAGTGGACATCTTCCAGAAGTACTGTCCCTTACCTGCGGCACAGGTGCATGAGCTGTGCTACCAGATACTGGTGCGCATGGTGCCCTCTCTGGTGGAAGAGAACCTGGATGACTTCGGAGCGGCCATTAACAGAGTGCAGGAAATAGGCTTCAAGAAGATTGAAGTAATGCTGCAGCATCCTGTGGTGCACCGGCTGATGGAAAACATGCGGGAAGCAGGTGCGGCATGCGCGGGCCTGTCCTCCTTTGGGCCAACGGTGTACGCGATAACGGACACGCGAGGCAGGGATATCGAAGCTGCTGCCCGCGAGGCCATGAGAGAAGTTGGTGGAGAGGTTCTCATCACTCGCGCCAGAAATGAGGGTGCAAGGATAAGGACCGTCTAGCAAATCCCGGCAATTATGATAGGTGATTTAATGAGCGATATCAAATCGTTATTGGAAAAACTGAGCAACGCGCACGGCATATCGGGCTGGGAAGGATCCATCCAGCAGATAGTAAGAGAAGAGATTGCGCCTTATGTAGATGAGGTGCGAGTGGATAAATTGGGAAATCTCATTGCCACCAGAAAAGGTGAACAGCCTTCCATCATGATTGAAGCCCATGCAGACGAGATCGGACTCATGGTAAAACAGGTCGACGAGAAGGGATTCCTTCGTTTTATTCGCATCGGCGGCTGGTTTGACCAGACACTGCTCAACCAGAGGGTCATCATCCATACCAGGTCCGGGCCTATCACCGGCGTCATAGGCTGCAAGCCACCCCATGTCATGAAAGAGGAGGACAGAAAGAAGGTGGTCGAGGCCAAAGATATGTTTATCGACATCGGCTGCACCAGCCAGAAGGAAGTGGAGGAGCTTGGCATTCTCCCCGGCACACCCATATCCATCGACAGGACTTTTGCCTCTCTACAGGGCGACAGAGTCACCGGAAAGGCGTTCGACAACCGGGCCGGGCTCATAGTCATGATCGAGGCCATGAAGAGGACAAAATCCAAGTCCACCATTTATGCCGTGGCTACGGTGCAGGAAGAGGTAGGCCTGAAGGGAGCCAGGGTTGCTGCCTATGGCCTGGATCCCGATGTTGCCATAGCCGCCGATGTGACCATTCCGGGAGATCATCCCGGGATAGAGAAGAAGGATGCACCCATCGAGATGGGCAAGGGCCCGGTAGTCGTGGTGGCCGATGCCTCAGGGCGGGGCATCATAGCCACTCCCCAGGTCATCGAGTGGCTGGCCGGCACAGCCAGGGAGTTTGAGATTCCCCTACAACTGGAGGCATCGGACGGGGGGACCACGGATGCTACAGCCATCTACCTCACCAAGACAGGCATTCCCACGGGCGTTATCAGCGTTGCCACACGCTACATCCACTCGCCTGTGGAGGTTCTTTGCATCAGCGATATCGACAAGGCAGCTGACCTGATGGCCAGGAGCCTGGAGACGGCGGGCAGATACTTTAAAAAGTAACTATTTTAACTTTTTTTGCTGATCGGACTGGCTGTCGTTCTGTTGAGCTGGAATTAGAGCGCAAAGCTTTGAGATAACTCTGGTTAATCAAGGATAAAAAACCAAAATTTAAGAGGCCTGCCCGGACTTCTCCGGAAGGTCTCAGCTAAGCAGATTTCAGCTTGATCCAATCAGGCTTATAACTACGAAACCCAGGACAACACCCAATACGAACACAACTGCGAATGAGGTGTAGAGAAGGGATTCAGCTAATACAACAGCTTCCATATACTCATCTCACTACCAGCACTGGGATCGTTGCCCAGTAAAGAACTTTCTGCACTACGCTTCCTATGAGCAGCTTGGAGGCACCGGACTCGCCATGGCTTCCCATGACAATCAGGTCAGCCTTCTCAGCTCCGGCTGTATCTATAACCGTATTTGCGGGAGCTCCAATTCTGACAATTGTATCTACAGTGACTCCCAGCTTGGCACCCATGGCCTTGAGATCGTCAACCGCTTTTTTGCCTCCAGTCTCCAGCTTGGCCTCGACCTCTTTTCTATCGGCACCAAGCTGCCTTACGGCACTGGCAATAACGACCTCATTCACTACGTTAAGCGCTATCACTTGTGCGCCGAGCCCCTTGGCGAGCTCCAAGCCCTCCTGCGCGGCTTTCCTTGATTTGTCTGAGCCATCTGTGGCGATCAATATCCGCTTGTACATCCTATCCCACCTTTGGTGCGTTTATCTCACTGACATTGTATAAATAGCTATCTTCCCGATTCAAGAATTCTAAGGGCTAATAGCGCTGCATTTTCTCCATTATCGATACCTACGCAGGCTACAGGAACTCCGGGCGGCATTTGAACAATTGATAAAAGTGCATCCAGGCCCCCCAGCTTCGCACTTACCGGCACTCCAATTACCGGGCGCGACGTTTTTGAGGCGATAACGCCGGGCAGCGCCGCGGAAAGGCCGGCAATGCCGATAAAAACGCGAGCATCCGTCTGGGAGATGAAATCTTCCAGCTCTTTTGGATTTCGATGAGCGGAGAGCACTTTATGCTCAAAGGACGCTCCACTTGCTTCCAGTCTGCGCATAATCTTGTCTACAATCAGTTGATCAGATTTGGATCCCGAGATTACTGCAATATCGACCATAATCTAGCCTTGATTTCGGCCCTGCAGCTCATGTTGCTTATTCAAGCTCATCATAATGAGTGTCTCGAATATGCTCTTGACAGCTCCGGCGTCCAGGTTCAATTCCGTGGCCAGGTCCATGGCCCGGGATAGGACCCTCTTCTCACGTTCTGGATCGCTGATTGGCTTTCCTTCTGCCCTTTTAGCTTCAAAGATCTTTTTAGAGATGCCGATGCGCTTATCGATGAGCCTTATGATCTGCTCGTCAATACTCTCAATTTCGCTGCGATGTTCATGAAGACCCATCAAATTCCCCGCCTTTGGATGCTGACCTATTATTCGATCTCGTTCTTATCACTTTTCCGCCCAGAGGTCTCCAGGCGGCCTGCAGACCCTCCATCTTATCTTCATCAATTATTGCCGCGTAAGCCGGTCCGGTTCCCGAGAGGCTCACTCCTTTCGCGCCGGCCTCCAGTGCCAGGAGCATGGGCTCAGTGGGCAGGCCCAAAGCCGCACAATAGGCCAGGCCGTTCAGGGTCATGGCCCTACCGTAATCGCCACGCATGGCCAATTCGAAGGCCACATCCACCACGGGCGCAATGAGCCGGGAACGGGAAACATTGGTATCTTTGGAAAAGAGCCTTTTCTCAGGAACCAGGAGCATGACATGGGATGTGAACTCCTCTCGCTTGAGGAGCAGCATGCCTCTGTTATCGGTAACCACAATGCCGCCCAGCATTGAGGCCAGAGCGTCATCCAGAGCGCCGGTAATGGTCACACCTGCGCTCCTGGCTGCGGCCACGCCGATTTTGGCCGCCTCGACCAAATCCATCTCTTCCGAGAGGGCGTCGAGCGTTGCCAGAACGGTGGCGTTTGCCGCAGCACTGCTGCTCTTCAGGCCGCTGGCCACTGGGATGTCGCTGTTAGTTCGAACTACTGCGCCATAGGCAGAGCCCAGTCTCTCCTGCACCATTCTCACGCAGGCCTCGATGAGGCGGGTGTCCACGCCGGGAACGTCTCCCTTGATGATCCCGGAATCGTTCAGCTCCACCTCAGAATGTGTCTTTAGATCGATTCCGAAGGCAGATCCCTTCCAGGTGGCAACTGCGTTGATAACAGTGGCAGCGCCGTTTGCCCACGCATATCCTTTCATGATTAAGCTTGCTCCATCTCAAAGATCTTTTTGAGCTTGTCCAGATCCCGCACAAACTCTTCCTTGCCTTCGCGAGTATATTTTGCCATCATTTTATTCAGATATTCCATTTCAGTGATGGATGAGACGAAGATGGGCTGGTAGCTTCCCAATTCAAAGAGCGGCAAGACCTCTACTCCGCCTTTGTTTGTCCCTTCCTCCATCCCCTTTACTACTACTATAAACGCGAAGTTCTTGTATCCCAGTCCCCGGGCAATGTTCTTGGCGAAGCTGTTCATCTGCTGCACCCTTCGAGAGGAGAGATCTCTGTAGGCGGCAACTGAATCCTTGTACTCCACGAACATGATGGAATCATCGGACCAGAGGAGGGCATCGTACTCCACTACGGCGATGGCGTTTTTTAAAGCCACTACATTAAAGAGGACGCCGCGACACCAGCTTATGTTTAAATGAAGCCGAAAGTCCGCTTCCGTCATAGGTGCGTTTCTGGGCTTAAGTACATAAGGGTCGCTGGACAGTTCAATCATGAGTTGTCATTTCTCGATTCAGATAAATGGACTTTTCCCGCCGCTTAGCCTCGCATAAAATTTACAGCCAGATCGACCATCGTCCGGGGCCGGATGAGCGACACCATGGCTCCGGCATAGGCAGCCTTTTTGGCAAATGAGCCGGCCGAGATGAGGGTTTTTCCGGACAGGCTGCGCACAAGCCTATCGATCTCCTCATCGTTCATCATGGCCAGCGTCTGCAAAGATGCCCTGCCCATGCGGTACTGCCAGTAGAATTCCCTTTTCCAGAGCTTTTCATATTGGGAAAGGCCGCGGCGGGATACGTCTCCTGCCGCTACTGCCTGGGCAGCCACGCTGCCGCAGATGGTGCCGGCGCGCATGCTGTAAGCAAGGCCGCTCTGGCCGGCGGCTCCGCCCGTGACCATCAGTGAATCGGCTTCTATCTCGCCGGGCAGCACGCAGATGGGGTCGCCTCCTCGCCGAACGGATAGAATCTTGAGGTCCTCAATATCCCTGTACTGCGCTTTTTTGTAGGCCTTAAATCGCTTCAAGAAATCCCGGAAAAAAGGCTGCACATTTTGACCGTGGCCGCGCACGAAGACGCCCAGCGTTGCTCGATCGCCGCCTGCCGGTGAGAAGGTTGCCTTCCAGCCGGGAGCCATGCTGCCGATCCAGTACTGAAAGAACATCTCTTCTCCCAGGCCCGGATGCTCGATGTCGGCTTCCATGGCCCAGGCAATATCCTCGGCATGGCGCATGGGCTGCAGGCCCGCCCCGCGAGCAAGGCCGGACGAGACTCCTGAGGCGTCTACCACTATCCTGGCATCGATCTCTTCTTCATCAGAGAATACAGTTCTCCGGTTGCCGTCCAGCCTGGATTTTTTGGCAATGCCGGCCAGGAGACTGACCCCGCTGCTCTGCGCGAGGCTGATGTAGCGCTCATCGAATTTCTTTCTGTCAATGAAATATCCTTTGGCTGGGATGGCGACGCCCTGGCCGGAGGGGGAGAGAATGTGCATGCCTTCCAGCTCTTTTTTCAGGTAGCAGTCCTCAACCTTTACCCCTGAGGTTTTTGCCATTCCCTCAAAGAGGGTATTTGCGGCGTGATCCAGGCCGACCAGATCCCTGTCCAGCAATATTACCCCGGCTCCGCCTTTTGCGGCAGAGATAGCAGCCATCAGGCCGGCGGGCGAAGCGCCCACCACCAGAACATCGCACTTCACGAGAGGTGGTGAGGCGGCGGGTGAGATTAAGTTTTCCGAGGAGGGCGGGATAGGTACGCGGTT
>CAYXSJ010000087.1:0-10283 GCA_964467095.1 uncultured Methanotrichaceae archaeon | reverse complement strand
AAAGGAAGGTTAATGAACTCCAAAAGCTAATAGACATCAAATGAGCAAGACGGATGTACTGCCTGCCTTTCATCTCCTGGCCAAGCCCACGGGAGCGGCGTGTAATTTAGGCTGCAAATACTGCTTCTTTCTATCTAAGAAGAATCTCTATCCGAAAAGCAATTTCAGAATGTCGGATGAGCTTCATGAGAGCTATATCCGCCAATACATTGAGGCCCAGCAAATTCCGCAAGCTACCATTGCCTGGCAGGGAGGAGAGCCGACCCTGATGGGCCTGGATTTTTTCAGGCGATCAATCCAATATCAACAAAAGCACAGACGCCCGGAAATGATCATCCAGAATACCATGCAGACCAATGGCACCCTGCTTGACGATGAATGGTGCGAATTCTTCCGCGAAAACAACTTTCTCATCGGCCTTTCCCTGGATGGGCCGAGAGAGCTTCACGATGCCTACCGGGTGGATAAAGCGGGCAATCCGACATTCGATCGGGTGATGAAGGCCGCCCGGCTACTGCGGCGTCATAAAGTGGATTACAACATCCTGACCACAGTTCATGCCGCAAATGCAGATCATCCCTTAGATGTCTACCGCTTTCTCAGAGATGAAGTCAAGACGAGTTTCATCCAGTTCATACCCATAGTAGAGAGGGATAATGATACGGGCTTTCAGGAAGGCGATACCGTTACCGATCGGTCCGTGAAGGCTGAGCAGTATGGCCGCTTCCTGATATCCGTCTTCGACGAATGGGTGCGCAAAGATGTAGGAAGGACCTATGTACAGATCTTCGATGTAGCTTTAGCCGCCTGGGCGGGAGCACCGCCCGGAATCTGCGCCTTCTCGCCAACCTGCGGAACGGCCATGGCTATGGAGCATAACGGAGATATGTACTCATGCGATCACTTTGTGGAGCCCAAATACCTTCTCGGCAATATTAGAGAAAAGAACATGGCCCAGTTGGCCGGTTCCAGGAAGCAGCGAAAGTTCGGCCGGGATAAGCTGGATACACTGCCCAAATATTGCCGACAGTGTGAGGTCTGCTTTGTCTGTAACGGAGAATGCCCCAAGAACCGCATCATCAAAACGCCCGACGGGGAATCAGGGCTCAATTATCTCTGTGCCGGATATAAAGAGTTCTTCAGGCACATCGACGGGCCTATGCGGTTTATGACCCGTGAGCTTCGCCAGGGAAGGGCTCCTGCCGGCATCATGAAGTACACCAGGAACGGTCAGATTCCTCAGGTGATATTCAAGCCGGGCAGAAACGATCCCTGCCCCTGCGGCAGCGGCCTGAAATACAAGAAATGCCACGGGAAGGGGGGATAAAACAGGGATAATTGATGAGATCAGGCCCGGTTAGGATTTATCCACCAGTCTCTTCCGTTCTGAAGATAATCTTCGACAGGACTGGAGAAGCTTCAATCACGGCATTCACTGCCATAGATTGAACTCCTGAGCCATGCTGTAAATGAGATCCAGCGTCTTATAGAAGCTGACTAACACTCCTATATAGGTCAAGGTTTGGGAAAGAGCAATGCTGACCAAAGCCATTTTGCCGAAAGGCCAGACGGAAAATCCTGAGGCATGATCATAAGCCTCCTTTATGCGCTTTAGCTCCTTTATCTCCTCGGGCCTCATAGAAAGATTGGCCTTCTGCGCAAAGGCCTTGGAGATCTGAAGATCGAGGCTTTTGATAATGAACCCGTTCTTCTTCTGCATAATTTTATGAAATCCCCAGACTGGAAAAAGGAAAGATGGGGGCGTTATAACAGCAAAGAGCGCCAGCATCTCCATGACCAATGGTGTGCTAAAATCAGCTGTATCCATTACCTTCCCCAACACTAGCCAACCGCATAAAAGGATGCCCCAGATACCTATCATCGAGGCGTTGAGGAGGTATATCTTCCCGAGGCATCCGAGACCTCCATGTCCATCCGGATGCTGCATCATCGGATCAAGCCTGAACCTCTTGTTCAAAAAGCCGATGTATCTGCCTGTGATCAGCATCTTCCAGGCCATCAGCCCAAGAAAGAAACCCAGCAGAGGATCTACGATCACCCCTGAGAGAAAACCCAGGGGATCTTCAGAAGAGTATTGGGTTAAAAAGACCCATAGGTGGAGCTTGATCCCCTCGATAAGAGCCACGTGACCGCCCGCCAGGTAGATCAAACCCATCCAGAAATCCCTCGGCAGCCACGACCAGAATTCATAGAACGATCTAGTTAAAACCATCAGTGCCAGGATAGCTCCTACAAATATCTGGCCACGGCGGGAGTTGAGGGAGCCCTCGAACTCTTCTATAAAGTCGCAGTACTTTCGCTTGACCCTTTTTTTTCGATCTTTGCTTGCGTTTATATCTTCTGCATCCTCGGGAAATCCTTTTACGATGCCTCTATCCCAGAGGTTTTCTAAGGCCGGTGGGATAGATCGGATCAGCCAGATAAATAAGATGATATTTACAGCGATCGTTGCATAGACGACATTGCGGGCGATTAATTTAAGCGCTGTATTGTGATCGATGGCATAATCCCCGTTTAGCGCCAGGTCAAGGGCTATCTTCGCTATCAGAGCAATCAGGAGTATGCAAAGGAGCTTTTGGAGCCATGGGCTTTTGATTACTCTGAACCTCCTTATGGCCGAAGAGATGCAATCCGCCTCAGGGGATCTCTCCTCTGGAGCATCTACATTGCTGATCTGATCAGCAGCCGTTTCCTGCATTACAGCATCCTATTGATCATGAGATGATTCTCCCGAAAAGGTCGACAAAGCCCCTAATACGTTCTTGCATCCCATAGAGCTGCGATTTTTCCTGGATTCCCTTCATCCTCAGATTTGCGGCCTCCTGAAAGGCCCTATCGGCCTCATCGCTGCGGCCAAGGTTCTCCAGAACGACACCCTTGCAGAACCATGCCGCCCAGATCCGTTCGTAACTTTTCCCTGACATTATCGCTTCATCGAAACAGCCCAGTGCAGAATTGGGATTTTTCAGGAAAATAAAGGCTATTCCCTTGTTGATCTCCGCTCGGACATAGCAATCCTCGTCCTGGTGAGCTTTAGTCCTGGCGAGGGTCTCATTGAAGCACTGCATGGCCTTATCATATTTTCTCTGGTAGGCCAGGGTTATTCCTTTCTCATTCAAAGCCAGGGTATCATTGTATCTCGCAAGCCCGTCATAGCATTTTATTGATTCATCGTATCTGTACAATTCCCTGAGAACTCTCCCCTTTTTTATCATGGCGTCTCTGAGGCTATAGGAGGCGCCTGAATCCTTCTCTATCTGAATTATCCTATCGTAACAATTGATCGCCTCCTCGTACCTACTCAGATTCTCTAGTGTCATGCCCTTGGAATTCCAAGCCTCAATATACTTGGGATTAATCTGTAGAGCCCTATCATAGGATGCTATGGACGCTCTCAGTTTGCCTTTTTCCTTCAAGCAAGCTCCCTTGAATAACCAGGCATTAGCAAAGGAGGGATCTATCTCGATAGCCCTTTCGGCGCAATAGAGAGAATTATCTAAATCCCTTGCAGTGTAGAACGTCTTGGAGCTATTCAACCAATCGTCGGCTGATATGGCATCGCATGAGATCGTGGTGAAGAAGGCTGACGAGAGAAGGAGCGTCAGCAGTACTATTATCGCCTTGTCTTTCCACGTCCTTTGCCATATCGCTTGATCAAAGGTCATGAGAGTAATTTAGCAGCTCCCTCTGGCAATCATTTCGTCGTGCTTAATTAGGGCTTCTCTAGCTTCCTTCTCACGGCCAATGGCTTCAAGGCAATGGCTCTTTGCTGACCAGACCGCTGAAGATATGGAAAAGCAGTTCGGTGAGTCGCTGGTTATCATCTCTAGGGCCTTTTCAAAGGATTTAAGAGCCTCCTCAAACTTTAAGCTATCTGAGGAAGTGACCCCCCAGTTGTACAAGGCAATGCCCTTGTTATGCCAGGCCTCAGCTAAGGCCTCTGGATCTTCTGAGCTGGATGCTATGGCTTCATCAAAGGATTTTACCGATTCCTCGTATCTGCCCAGGTTCAGGAGGGCCTGGCCTTTACCTTTAAGAGATATGGCCGACCCCGGATCTATCTTGAGAGCTGCATCAAAGCACTCCAAGGCGTCCTGATAGCCAGCGCTGGAGGTATCTCCCAGGGAGTCCAGCTTTGCCATCAAGGACAGGCCTTTGCCCACCCAGGAGTCCGCATCGCTCGTATTTACATCGAGGACGGCATCATACGCCTCTGTGGATTCGTCATAGCGTCCCAAATTATACAAGGCATCTGCCCTGGCGGACAGGGCTCTTATATCCTGGGGTTTCAAGCTTATCGCTTTTTCCAAGGCCAGGATGGATTCGTTGTAGCAGGCCGAATTGAAGAGGGCGAGGCCTTCATTCAGCCATGCTACCTGATCTTCGGGCTCCAGCTCCGCCACAGCGTGGTAGGCTTGAGCCGCCTCAGGATACCTGCCCATGCCAAACAGGGAGCTGCCTTTTCCAAACCACGCCTCCTTGTGTTCCGGTGCTATTTCAAGTGCCCTGCTGAATGATTCGAGGGCCTCTTCATATGAGCCCATCCTCTCCAGGGCTGTCCCTCTATTGCTGAGAGCTTCCACATTCGTGGAATTGAGCTTCAAGGCCGCATCGTAGGCATCTACTGCCTCGCTTAACCGTCCCGTGTTCAGCAGGATGTTGCCCTTATTTACCCATATCAGGACCTCATCAGAGCCGACTTTCAGTATCAGTGCTTTCTCATAGCACCTGATGGCCTCGTCGTAGTTGCCTGTATTGTTGTAGGCATTGCCCATGTTAACCCAGGCAGCTGCAAGATCCGGCTTGAGCTCCAGTGCCCTTCTGTAGGACTCAATGGATTCATCGTAGTCTCCTATGGCTGAATAAGTATCTCCTCTGGATAGCCATGCCCTCACAAAGCCCGAGTTCAGCTTGGTGGCGTTGTCATAAGCCAAGATGGCCTCCTCGCTCTGATCCATATTCTGTAGAAGGTCTCCTTTGTACAGCCATATCAAGGGGTCGTAGGGGCTGATCACCAGAGCCCTGTCAATACATTCAAGAGCTTCCTGGTTGTTCCCCTTTTTAGACATGGCATCAGCCTTATTTACCCATGCAAGAGTCTCTTTGTCGCTCATCTTCAGAACTGTATCACAGGCCTGGATGGCCTCGTCGTATTTCCTGGCAGCAGTGAGGGAGACTGCCATATTAATCAGCACGATCTTGGAGCTAGGGTCGATTTCAAGGGCTTTTTTATAGGCAAGAATAGCCTCATTATGCTCTTCAAGGCCCTGCAGGGCATCTCCCTTATAGCCCCATGCCTCAATATCAGCTGGGTTCATTTCCAGAGCCCTATCAATAACTTTCTTGGCATCCTCAAAGGCCTCCTCTGCCAGGTCATCTCTCAGAGCCTTCAGTACCCGCCCTTTGCCCAGGAGCGCAGCCGTATCCTCAGGATCTATATTGAGTGCATGTTCAAAGGCCTGGAGAGATTCATTGTAGAGTTCAATCCGATAGAGAGCATCTCCTTTTGCAGCCCAGACTTCAGATCTGTTTGAGCCGATCCCTACAGCCTTATCGAAGCACTCAGCAGCCTCGTTGTATTGTCCAAGCCCAAAGAGGGCATATCCCTTGCCTATCCAGGCTGATACATCCAGGGGGTTTCTTCCGAGGATATTATCGAAATAAGATGCGGCATCCTTATGCAATCCTGCTTCGTTGCTGCACAGACCTGCAAGGAGGGCCGCGCCTGTATCGGATTCATTCTCTGCAATAATCTTATCGAAGTAGGAAACCGCCCCTTCAAAATCATTGGATCTGGCGGCGATCAGGCCTTGATAACGATTCTTCTCTTCGGATGTGAGGCCGCAATCCTTGAGATCCTTTCCCTGGCTTGAGCCTATTCCCAAGATCAAATTCTTTACCCCCTCTCCGAGAATGGCAAAGTAAGGTCCATAGGTACTCTGACTGCTAACGAAAGACGCAACGCCAACGACCTCTCCTTTGGAGTTGATCACAGGGCTGCCGCTCGATCCCTGATATATCGGCGCCGTGATCTGTAGAACTTCCCCGTAGAATGGATTCTCCTGAATAGAAGAAATTATACCATCGGATGCTGATATTTCCTTATCCAAAGGCACACCAATTACGATTATGGATTCACCTTCAAGGGGTATGGATTCGTTCACCTGGAGGGCTGGAGGAGACTGGGACCCTTCTGGGATATCCACGGTGATGCATATGAGATCGCTCCAAATATCCTGGCAAACAATTCGCTTGGTAGAATAGAGACCGCCATCGGTCGCTGTAACTTCTATATATCCATCTGTGCCGAGGACTTTCTCCAATACGTGAAAGTTGGTGATGATATAGCTCTTATCATTATGGCCACTGCCATCTACGAAAAAACCGCTTCCCTGACCCAGGAAATTATTGCTGCTATCGTAGATGTGAATAATGGCTACCGAAGGCTTGACCTTACTGATGGTCTCCGGCGGAATATTGCCCGCGGATGATGGAGATACGATAATGCAGGCAATAAAGATAATCAATAATAACATAGAACAGTGTTTCATCACCAATACCCCTTCCTCTCCTGAAGGCATGCGTTAATTCAGCACTTCCTGAGTGAAAGATCTCTATTTCTCCCTGAGATAAATAGATTATTACAGTGACTGTCCTGGCAGCATAAGATCCCTCCCATGAAAATTGTTTTTGAGGGGAAAGATCTTTTCGTTATAGTGGTGCAAGCATAGTAGAATCTACGGGCCGGGGAGCGACATCGAAGTTTATATCATCGAAATACAAATGCCCTCCCGGGATGGAGCTTGCATCGCATAGCCTTAGATAAGCGATCTTTCTCTTGTACGCAGATACATTCCAGACTACTCTCTGCACAATCTCAGTGCCATTGCTGTAGGCTGTCATAGCTGCAGCATCGTCTACGATGAGGCTGATGGAGCAGTTGGCGCATCCTCCTATGAGGAAGTCAATTCTATCCCCGAGGATCCTGAAAGGCCGCGATGTCAGATTTCCCGTGGCATTGTCATCGGAGGATATCCAGCACCCTCCCTGAAGGCCTGATAGTATATCCCCGGACAGCTTGCATTTGGGCTGTCCTTCAAAGGCCTTTCCGATTACATACCAGCCCCTCAAATTGCCCACCTCAAAGTCCCAGGTGATCGATCTAGATTCCGAAAGATTGCTGGATACTTCCGTAATATCCGCGCAGCATTTAGCAGGCGTCGAGATTATTGCCTTCTCGTGCATGAGAGTTCTTGCCCTTTCCCAGGCCACCTCTGCCTCCGTCTCCCTGCATAACACGCATAGGGCATTTCCTTTATCGTACCACGCCTCTGCAAAGTTCTTATCAGCAGCAATGGAATTATTTAATAATTGCAGAGCCTCTTCATGCATTCCCAGGGCATACATCCTTTTCCCCTCGGCATCATATTCTTTAGCGGTCATAGCATCAGCTCCAGCAGCTACGGCCGAGTGGGCAATAATGGATGCGAATAAAGATATCAGTAAGATAACCGCCCATCTCATGATATAAGCCTCACTCATGATATGCATTTAGTTTTTGCGGTTTCAATCTAAGAGCGGAATCTGCCGGGAAAAGTCCTCTGGTTTGAAGGCTTCCCGCATGATAATCGGTGCGTGTCGATTATGTGCGCTTGTGCATTCCCGGTGATGGGGGCGGAGCAGGCGAGAACAGAGCCGTAGCATACTCTTATGCGATCAACTAATCAATCTATCCTTCTATCAAGCAAGATAGTGAAGTTTACAATATATACAGTTTAATAAGTGTGACTCATTATAAGCATTCAGTCCACTTAGAGGAAAAAATAGATATATGCAAAAGTCAGTTACTGACAGAAGGAGGTTACAACTATGAACATATTATTATATAAACTGGCAATCGCTGCATTCTTAATTACCTCGGTTGCCAGTTGCAGCCTGGATTCAGGCAACACCGGTCTATCTCCCATACCGCATGACCTGAAGGGGTATGGTGCCGACAAGACGGTATTGGAGAATCCAGGAGCGGAAGTTCTAACAAACCGGAAGAATGTCTTATCCAATAATTCGACCCTGGCGGAGGTTGTCACTGAGGATGTCATGCCTGCGCCCCCCAGGCCGAATATCATAATCATACTGGCCGATAATATGGGCTATATGGACCCCGGCTGCTATGGCGGCGGCGCCGTGCTGGGCGCACCGACTCCCAGGATGGACCAGATGGCCGCAGAGGGGCTGAGGCTCACATCATTCTACTCTGAGACCCAGTGCACCCCCACCAGGGCGGCGATCATGACGGGAAGGCTGCCCGTCAGGACCGGCATGACCCTGGCATCAGCGGCAGGCTCTCTGGCAGGCATGTCTCCCAATGAAACCACAATTGCGAAAGTGCTATCCGATGCTGGCTACAGGACGGCAATGTTTGGCAAGTGGCATCTGGGGGATGTCGAGGAAAGCATGCCTCAGAATATGGGATTTGATCAATGGTTCGGGATACTCTACCACTTGAACACCTACAGCCTCAAGGACCGCATCGGCTACGATCCAAAGTGGGCCGAGGGGCTGAATGAAAATTACGGACTGGTCGAGGCCGGGAAGGGCGAGAGCCTTAAAATGGTGATGCCTCTGAACACCAGCAGTCTGGGAATTGTAGATGAGCAGTGCATGGACAGGGCCATAGCCTACATCAAGGAGCAGGCCAACTCAACAGAGCCATTCTTCATATACCTGCCTTTGGCCCGGACGCACTTTCCCAGCGTTCCCAATTCGAAGTTCGCAGGCGCCTCCAGCCGCGGCCCGTATGGCGATGGGGTGATGGAGACGGACTATCACGTCGGCCTGGTGCTGGATACGCTTAAGGAGATCGGAAAGGACAACAATACCATCGTCGTCTTCACCAGCGACAACGGTCCGACGCTTGACCAATGGCCTGATGCAGGGTATTCTCCATTCCGGGGCGGAATAGGCACAATCTATGAAGGAGGAGTGCGCGTTCCCTGTATATTCAGGTGGCCGGGAGCGATCGAGGAAGGAAGGGTCTCTAACGAGATCATGTGCACCATGGATTTGTTCAGCACCTTTGCCGCTCTGGGCGAAGGAACGATTCCCTCGGACAGGCCCATTGATAGCATAGACCAATCGAATTTCCTGCTGGGCTACCAGGACAACTCCAGCAGGGAGTGGGTGGTGTGGTACACCGGAACGGACAGTGCCGCCACGACGCTTCCCGCAGCCATGCGCTGGCATCAGTTCAAGATTGTCAGGAAGGCATTTGATTCATTCCAGGGGCCGGAGAGCGACTACTCCCAGATTCCTGCCGTCTACAACATCGAAATGGATCCAAGCGAGCAGCATAATATCGCAGGGGAGCACGATTTCGTGATTGAAGCATTCCAGACGGTCTACCGGCAGCTCGTGGCGAGCATGAAGCAGTATCCGAATACGCCATCCAGGGCATATCCGATAGCAGGAGGGGCGAGCTGATTAAGACGGAGATAATCTGGATTTGGTTGGAAGGATGAGCCATAGAAAGCGGCTCAATTTTTTTTCAGGTTCTCTTCCAGGCAGCAAAACAGCTTGCTCAAAGGGAGTGCTCTTCTCCGTGGGCGGGCGCTTTGGCGGCCTGTCTCTCTTCGTCAAGGACGGGCATCTGGTCTACGAATATAACACCATGGGAGATGCCTTTATAAGGGTGATTACGTAGGATGCTCAAAAAAGTTTTTTAATTCATTCCTTATAAAATCCAAATCCGGATCTTTTAGAATGTATTCAAGAGTTTGCTGCTTTTTTTCTATAGCTTTTTTCAGAAGTTCTAAAGATGTTTTAGAATCTCCGCATATAGCATAATAGCATGCTTGATTATATTCGATTTCTCTTTTTATTAATTCTTTTGCTTTCTTGCAATAATCTTTGTTTTTTTTCATCAATTCCTTCTTTTCAGATCCGGACTTTTTTTCGGCAATTTTTCTATACAAACCAGCAATCGATACCATCGCCTGTGTGAAGCTTCCATCCTTATCTATTGCTGATTCATATGCTGAAACAGCCTCATCATATCGTTTTAAATTAACTAGAGTATTGGCTTTGTTATAGAAAGCATTATGTACAGCCCATTTTTTAACTTTGTCAAGCTCTATTGCTTTTTCATAGCATTCAAGTGCGTCCTCATAGCGTCCTTGAGCAAAATAGACTACCCCTTTATTATCCCAAACGTTTGGAATATTTTTATCATTATCTAATGCGCCTTCAAAACATTTAATGGACTC
>CAYXSJ010000086.1:0-10397 GCA_964467095.1 uncultured Methanotrichaceae archaeon | reverse complement strand
TCAGCCTTTGCTCATACCATCCAGCGCATCTTTCAGCTTCCTGTAGGTCGCCTGCAGTGCCTCGGATATCACCCTGTTATCGGATAGCACAGGCATGAAATTGGTGTCGCCATTCCAGCGGGGCACGATATGCAGATGAATGTGATCGGCAACGCCCGCGCCTCCCACCAGTCCCATGTTGATGCCCAGGTTAAAGCCGTCCGGGTGCATGGTCTTCTTGAGCAGCTCCACGCAAAGATCGGCAAGCTGCATCATCTCTTGCTGCTCTTCTGGAGCCCAGGCAGAGAGTGAGGCCGTGTGCCGGTAGGGAACGACCATCATATGGCCGTTGTTGTAGGGAAACGCATTCAGAATGATGAAGTGGTATTTGCCGCGGTAAAGAATGTAGTTGTCTTCGTCCTTCTTCTCCGCGGGCTTATCGCAGAATATGCAGCCTGGGGGCTTCTTGCTCAGAATGTAATCGATTCTCCAGGGAGCCCATAAATTTTCCATGTTATTTCTCCTCTCTTTGCCAGACCAGATTTCTTCCCAGTATTTTGGGCCTTCCCTCTATAAACATCTTTATCGCCCTGGGGTAGGCTTTGTACTCCGCCCTCTGAATCCTGGCCTTGAGGCTTTCATGGGTGTCGTTCTCCAAAACCGGCACCGGCCTTTGGTAGACAATGGGGCCGTGGTCCACATCTTCATCAACGATATGGACCGTTGTTCCCGTCCATTTTACTCCGTACGCCAGTGCCTGGGAGAAGGCATCCATTCCTCGAAATGATGGCAGAAGAGCGGGATGAATATTCAGGATCCTGTCCTTGTAATGTCGAACGAATCGGGGTGACAAAATCCTCATGTAGCCTGTGAGAATCACCAATTCCGCGCCTGCCGCATCGAGATGGGCGATCAGCTTTTCGTCGTACTCCTCACGGCGAAGGTTTGCCGGATCGATGTAATAGCCTGGAACGCAAAACTCCTTTGCGATCTTGAGGGCTCCTGCATCCGGCTGATCGGTGAGGACTATTCTAACCTGGGCGGGCAGCCGGAGGCTGCGTTCTTCTTGCAGAATGTAGCGCAAATTCTCTCCTCTACCCGAGGATATGATGCCTAGTGTGGTAGTCAATTAAAAATCTCACTTGCCAATTGTAATCTCAATTGCCGAGACATTGGTCTCTCCCCGGTCGGTGTTGAGAACCTCAGTGGAGATGGAGATGCCCTTCACAGTGACATCCGGCAGAAAGCGGGACCTTGAAACCTCCGCCACATCCACTGCCCGGGAGATCGCCCGGCCCCTGGCCATGATCCTGACATCCTTTGCACCGCTGTTGAACTGTGTAACCACTGCCAGCACGTAGTTCATCACAGGCTTATTGCCGACGAACACGACCTCATCTTGAGCCATTGGGTTATCACCTTGGAAATTAAATTAAAGCTAACAATCATTTCCTACATAAAGTTGCTGATGACCGATTCAAAGGTACCTGCCTCGCGCCTTGATCTCCTTGACCCTCTGCAAGACCGCATCTGCCTGGGCATAGGTCCGGATGTATCCGGCCACAAAAGCTTCCATCAGCTCGCCTGGCCGGTCGTGCGTGCTCTCCAGGGTCTGGAAGTATACATGCACATCCACTCCCTGCGCTTCTACGGTCTTCTCGTAAAATGACAGGCCGAAGTCGATGAGACAGATCTTGCCGCGCGTGAGTATCATATTGGAGGTGGTCAGGTCCCCGTGAATAATTCCGCCCCGATGCAGCCTTCCCACCGTCTCCCCCACCATCTCGGAGAGCTCCTGGTTGATGATATCCTTGAGCGTCTCGCCCACAATCCTCTCCATCTTCAGCTCAAAGCGAGAAACATCACAGATGATGGGTGTGAGAACTCCGTGTTTGCGGGCGTCAGATGTTATCCTGGCCTCTCGAAGGGTCCTCTCCTGTCGAATCCTCTCATCGAGCGCTGGCTGCCGGTAGCTCTTGGCGAGCCTGTGCTTCTTGACGACTCCCTTTTCTAAAGTGATGACTGCTTCTGCGCCTCTGCCTATCTCCATAAATCCTCTCTTCGTTTCCATGCCTTGACGAGGCCGATGCAGCCCGTGATCATCATATCCCCTCCGGGAGACGCCGCCACAGCTCCCTTCAGGGCTCCGCTGGAGATAAACGCCTGCCTGCGCGGTCCGGTGACGAGCGTGGCTCCTATCTTGCCTGGAACGCTATCGATATAGGCTCCATGGCCACCATCCTCGAAGACCTCGCTGCTTTTCAATGTTCCGTTGCACAGCTTTTCAGCAAACTCTCGCAGCTTTTCCGGTGATAGCTCCGCAGTATGGTGCTCGAAGATGCCTGCGATCCTGTCCTCAGCCAGCAGGGCGGCTACCGTATGGCCGTTTCCGAAATTGATGATAAGCGCGGGCCGATCGTCCGGCAAATCGAGAGCTGCACCAAAGATCGCTGCCGGCCCGGTATCCATGAGAAGCGGATTTATTCCTGCTTTTGCCAGGGCACCACGGACTGCCAGCATCCTGGTCATGGCCGGTGGCGGCTCTCTGTAGGCGAAAGCCTCCAGCCTCCCGCCGGAGCGGATGGCTGCGGCCAGATGTTCAAATCGAACCAAACGGTTTGATCGGTCGGGAGAGTAGCCATGATCCTGCACGGCAACCGCCATATCCCTGGGCAGAGCGATGTCGAAGATCTGCAAGGCACGGGCAAGCGCGGCAGTGTCTATGTCCCCCGTCTCGACGACTTGTGCATTGTTGGGGCCCTCCTCTTGAATCGCGACGCCTAAGGCTGCCACGCGCTCCAGATTATCATTAATGGTTGCCGCTGCGGTTGGTGTGGCGTAGACCCGCAGTCCAGCTGCCAGATGCCATCTTACCGCTGCAGTAGAGGCCCCACCTCCCATGGTCGGCCCGCGCAGAAATACGTCCTTTCCCGTCATCCTGGCCCTGTTTATCCTGTTTCCCACCAGCACAGTTTGACTGGGCAAAACCATCTTGGTTGAGCCTTCCAGGGATACGTCCTCATCATAAAGCAAAATGTCCTGGGTGCCTGCCCCCACATCAATTGCTAAGAGCGACATAGATTCTACCTTCCTTCATGGGAAAAATTTTATCCTAATCCATAAAGGAAATAGCATGATCATAGATATAGTGGTCGCGAGCACATCCCGCTTTCAAAAGTTTGGGCCCGTGAAAAGCCCTGAAAATGCGGAGGATCTTTCCGGCAAGGTGATCTTGGATAAAATTAAAGCGGCAGGATATACCCCACGCTACGCTCTTTTGCCGGACGGCTTTGTGCTGCGGGAGGCAGTGGAAAAAAGTGATGCTGATGCCATTGTCATCTGCGGAGGCACCGGGCTTACTCATCTGGACTTAACGTTGGAAGCCATCGAGCCGCTCTTTGAAAAGACGCTCCCCGGCTTTGGGGAAATCTTTCGCTATAAGAGCCTGGATGAAGTGGGCACTCGCGCCATGCTCACAAGGGCTTCCGCTGGTGTTTATCATGGCAGGCCGGTCTTTTGTCTGCCCGGTTCGCCAGGCGCGGCGCGACTGGGTATGGATCTCATCCTGGCAGAAATAAAGCATATTATTGGGCATATACGGGAATAAAAGGAAAAATAATATTATTCACATTAAATCTTATTAAGCCACAGTAGCCTTTTATATCATTAGCACTCTGATAAGGATATAGAGTTATTAGGGAGACGATTGGCCAATGGAGACAGAGATTCCAGTGCGAGATATCATGACCCGGCCGGTGATTACAGCCAATGCCGACCTGGACATTTTGAGCGCTGCCAAAAAGATGGGCTCGGCCAACGTGGGCAGTCTGATAATAGTATCCGGCGATAAGCCCACCGGCATTTTGACGGAAAGGGATCTGGTAAATAAGGTCATAGCTCGGGGAATCGATCCCAGAAATTTAAAGGTGGCAGAGATTATGACCGCTCCTGTAGTTTCCATTGAACCGGATGCCAGCCTGCGCGAAGCTGCAGCCTTGATGCTTCACTCTGGAGTAAAGCGGTTGCCCGTGATATTCAAAGGAAAGCTCGTGGGCATTATTACCGATACCGATCTGGTCTCCGGGTCTTCCCTCGGTTTGAATGAGATTTTAAGTGATCTATTGGAGATGCACAGAGAGAGCATCCATTTCGAACAACCTAGGGGGGTGGTGCGTGGAATCTGTGAGGTTTGCGGCCAGCTCTCAGATACCCTGGAGAGCGTGAATGGAGAGTTGCTCTGCTGGAGCTGCAGGGACGGAAACAGGTAGAATATTATTGTTGCTGGACTGCAGGGGAATAATAATGCTAGTAGAAGATATTTTGTCCAGAGATCCTCTATACATCGAGGAATCCACTTTTCTGACCAAAGCGCGTCAGATGATCCGAGACAACCATGTGCGTGGACTGCCGGTAGTGAATAGCAAAGGCGTAGTTCTGGGAATCGTAACCAACCAGGATATGTTGCGCGTGACTTCAACCAAGTCGAATGTGACTGTATCTGGCTATATGGTGCAGGTTCCTACTATTACGGGACAGATGGATATTCTTGATGCCGCCAGGCTCATGCTCAAGGAAAAGAAAACTTTGCTTCCTGTAGTCGAGTCCAATGAGAAGCCCGTTCTAAAGGGTGTTGTTAGCCTTTTGGACGTGTTTAAGAACCTCAATTTGGATAATGTTCCGCGGAAGCAGGTATCAGAGATTATGACTACCAAAGTTGTAACCACTTGCCCAGATGATCCCGTAACCAAGATCTGGGATCTGATGGTCGAGAAGGACTTCACAGGTCTTCCGGTGGTCAAGGATGGCAAGCCAATGGGAATGATCACCCGATTTGATATGCTGAAGGGCTCTGCCAGGATCAGCAAGGAGAGTGCGAGAAAGTCGGCGGACACGATGCAGATGCCAGTAGAGAAATTCATGAGCTCGCCACTATTTAGCGTAAAGCCGGAAGATAGCGTAGCAACAGCAATTGAGCGGATGCTCAAGCACGACGTGGGCCGAATATCCGTGGTGGACGGAGAAACGCTTGTGGGAATTGTGGATAGGAACGATCTGATCAAAAGCTACCTTGGTGAGTGAAGATGAGCAAAGGGCCAACAACGGGAAAAGATGTGACAAGGATACCGCAAAAGAACGATCGTATGCCCATATCCCCCGGTTCGGGGGACAGAGGACCATTGCAATTCGACTCCAGACACGCCAAGCGTGCGAGCAACGTGGTGGGTGTAGCATCGCCTGATGTGGTCACAGTTCCTCCCACTACTACCATCATGGGCGCCATAAAGACCATGACCTTCTATGGCTTCTCCCGGCTTCCCATCGCTGATCCAGGCACGAAGAGGCTGATTGGTTTTGTGACCTCAGTGGACGTGGTGGACTTCCTGGGCGGGGGACTGCGGCATAACCTCTTGAAGGAAAAGTATGGCGGAAACATCTTCACTGCCGTAAATGCCGATATCACAGAGATCATGAGCACCAATCTCACCTACGCCAGTGACAAAGCATCTTTAAATGATGTTTTGAAGCTGATGTATGAGAAGAACGTGGGCGGCCTGCCCATCGTTGACGAGGATATCCGCATCAAGGCCATAATTACCGAAGAGGACTTTGTGCGCTTTTGCAGAGGCCTGGATACCGGACTTACAGTGGAGGCCTTCATGAGCCCCAATGTAGTGACTGCACCGGCGCAGACCACAATCGAGAAGATGACCCGGATGATCATCCAGAAGGGCTTCCGTCGCATGCCGGTAGTGCAGGAGGGGGTTCTCATGGGCATGGTCACCGCCTCGGATATCATGAAATATCTCGGTAGCGGAGATGCTTTTGAAAAGGTGGTTACAGGCGACATCGGAGAGGTAATGAATCAGCCCATCAAGAGCCTGATCAAGAGAAGCTTGCTTGCCACGGAGAAGAAAGCTGACCTGGGCCAGGCAGCCAGGAAGATGATGGACAATGACATTGGATCTTTGCCCGTTATGGATAAGGGATCTTTAGCCGGCATTCTGACGGAGAGAGACTACGTGAGGGCGTTAGCCGAGAACCGAGGAATTCTACTATGATAATAAAGAAAGTCAAAGATTACATGAGCGCTCCCATATACGTCATTGAGCGAAATGAGCCCATCCAGAGAGCCAGAAATCTGATGTTCAAGTACGCCGTTGGCAGACTGCCTGTAATGGATGGCGGCAAGCTGGTGGGCATCGTTACCAAGTACGATATCACCAACCGGCTCAATCAGGCGGCTCCAGAGTGGCGAAGAAGGCCCATAGACAAGGTTCCAATTCAGGTGGTAATGACTGAGAAGCCCATAACCATATTCCCAGATGCCACCATGCCTCAGGCAGCAGAGCTTCTCATAGAAAACGGCATTTCCGGCCTGCCGGTAGAACGCGATGGCGAGATTGTGGGCATGATCACATCGCGGGATATGATGAAGTACTTCTCCGAGCAGGATCTCAAAGCGACCGTAGGCGACATGATGAGCAAGAATGTCCTGCGCGTGCACCGCCACCATACCATCGGCCACGTCCTGGAAGAGATGAATGTTCAAAGCCAGAGCCGCGCTCTGGTCTATGAGGACAATGAGACGCCGGTGGGCATTGTAACCCGTTCCGGGCTTACCTTCTCCGAGATCATGGGACCGAAGGACGAGATGGAGACCAAGAACATCAAGATGACCCGAAAAGAGAGTACCGCTGGCAGGAAGCAGTATCGCTATGTAAAGCAGATGCCTTTTGTTGCGGAAGACATCATGACCTCGCCCATTTTTACTATCGGATCGGAGATAAAGGCTGTGCAGGCGAGCAAAACACTGGTGGAGAAGAACATAATTGGCATGCCAGTTTTGGACAACAATGAAGTGGTTGGCTACTTCTCCGCCGATGAGATCATCACAGAAGTTGGGAGGTGGAAGTAATGCAGATAAAGGATATCATGACACCGCCCGTTACCATCGACAAATCAGAGAGACTGGGCCATGCGCTGGATCTGATGGAGAAAAATGATCTGCGCAGGCTTCTCGTCACCAACAAGGACAAGATGGGCGGCATAATCACCACGAGACAGATTGCTCGCGTCTTAGGCGCCAGAAAATCACTGGGAATGCCTGCCTCCTCTCTGCATGTGGCGTCTGCCACCATGGACTCCATAATCAAGGTACTACCCGATATGGACGTGCAGGATGCCATGGTCCTCTTGCAGAAGACCAGCGTTCTGGTGGTTATGGATGGCGAGAAGGTCTTGGGCTGGGTTCGGCCCAGAGAGATACTGGCGGCTGTAAACGTAAGCGGCATGGCATCCGACGCCATGAGGTTTCCCCTCACATCAAACCCCAATGACCGGCTGGTTCATGCCCGGCGCATGATTCTGGATCGAGACGTGGGAAGGCTTCCTGTGGTGGATGGTGGCCGGCTGGTGGGCATAATCTCTGAAAGGGATGTGGCCAAGTCTCTGCGTGCCTTCAGGGATCTGAACGACACTGCCAGCAAGCAATACGCTCGCATCTACAACATCCTGGTATCTGATGTGATGACTCACGATGTGAAGTATGTCTATGCCGATACCTCTCTGGATGAGGTTAAAAAGATCATTCTTACCGAGAACAGAGGCGGCCTGCCCGTTCTCAATCACAGGGAAGAGGTCGTAGGAATGATCACCAGGCGGTCCATTTTGGATTATCTGGTGAGGACCGGATGAATCTGGCAAGAGTTGCACAGAAACTTGGAATAACTGAGAGCAGGCTGCAAGGCCTGCAAGAGACGGTAATCAGAGAATCTGACTGGCCCGAGCCTCGCCTGCTGAGGTTTGAAAAAGAGACCTCTGGAGTCGAGGCCGGCACCGTTGTTTTTGAAAACGGCGAGATCGTTTTTGGCTATCCCAAGATCCATCGCGCCCTCATGCTTGCTGCGGCGATAAAGCGGCATTTTTCCGATCGTGTGGCTGTGCAGGAGAAGATGAACGGCCATAATGTGCGCATTGTTTCCTTAAACGGAGAGATTGTCGCTCTCACCAGAGGCGGGTTTATCTGTCCCTATTCCACGGAAGTGGCGCGTCGTCTTGTGCCGGAAGACATATTCGAAAAGCATCCTAATCTGGTCTTGTGCGGAGAGATGGTGGGTCCGGAAAATCCCTATGTAGCCAAGGACATCTACCCCACGGACAGCATTGACTTTTATCTATTCGATATAGCCGAAAAGAACTGCAAGAGCACTCTTTGCGTGCACAGGATGCATGAAATGGCAGAGGAGTATGGCCTGAAGGCCACAGCCTTTTTGGGCGAGTTTCATAAGGAGAGCGCTGCGGAAAGGATCAAGCAGATTGTGATGCGGCTTGGCCGCCAGGGGCGAGAGGGCGTGGTCATGAAAGATCCGGAAAATATTGTAGCACCCCTTAAGTACACCAGCTCTCAGACCAATTGCAGCGACCTGGCTGTGGCCTTTCGCTACTATAATGACTACGCTCTGGACTTCTTTGTCTCACGGGCAGTTCGGGAGGGCTTTCAGTCCGTGGAATGGAATGAGTCGGAAGAGGAGAGGAGGGCGAGGGCTCTGTCTTTGGGGGAGAGCATTCTTCTGCCTCTGGTCGATACAATCGAAAGAGCGCAGCTGGGTGAAAATATTGTGCAGAAGGTGCAGATCAGGGTGAAAAGCCTGCAGACCGCCAGGGATTTTGAGTATCACCTGAGGAGAAGCGGAATTAGAGTCATCTTCGAGCAGCCGGTGCCCGATGATGACGGCTATCTGATACGGATCACCAAACTGACTATGAGCACAAACGATAAAACCCAGGCGCTACTGAATGGAGAAATGTGGTAGAAGGCCGAAGCTTATGAGCGAGATTGCAGATATCGAGATGCAGGGCCATCTCATTGACTCGCAGATGTTGACCCGGGTCCTGGACAAGATCATGGATATGGGCGGCGAGTTTGAGATCAAGAACTTTCAGGTAGGCCAGAAGAAGAACGATACCAGCTATGCGCAGATCACAGTTACCGGCGAGGATGCAGCACATCTGGACCGGATTCTCTTGGAGCTGCATGCCCTGGGGTCGCGGCTGGTGGAGATGGAGGATGTTAAAACAGACATTGCTCTCGGAGATATGGTTGTTCCCAGAGGCTTTTATTCCACCACCAATCATCCCACTTACGTGCGCTATCAGGGCTCCTGGGTGGAGGTGGAGCACAACCACATGGACTGCCACATCGTGCTGCAAGATGGCCGGGCACTGTGCACGCCCATCCGGCATATCAAGAAGGGCGACCGTGTGGTCATCGGCACCTCAGGGGTCAAGGTCGTGCCTCCTGAGCGCCCGCGCGTGAAGACCTTTTTTGGCTTCATGTCCAATGAGGTCAGCTCAGAGCGGCCCAGCGGTGAGCTGGTGCGCCAGTTAGCAGGAGAGATCGTGCGCACCAAAAAGGCAGGCGGAAAGATTGCTGTGGTCTGCGGGCCGGCTTTGGTTCATACCGGTGCAGCGCCCTCGCTGGCCCGGCTCATCCGGGAAGGCTACGTTGATGTGCTTTTAGCCGGAAACGCCGTGGCCGTACACGACATCGAGCGGCAGCTCTTCGGCACCAGCCTGGGCATGAACTGCCAGGGAAATGCCATCTCCGGAGGGCATCGAAATCACCTTTACGCCATCAGCGAGATCATGGCCAGCGGATCCATCAAGAAGGCCATCGCTGAAGGCAAGCTGAAGGGCGGCATCATGTACGAGGCTACCCAGAAGGGCATCACCTACATCTTAGCCGGCTCCATTCGCGATGACGGGCCGCTGCCCGAGGTCATCACGGACACGGTCGAGGCCAAGGACGCCATGGATCGGGCTCTTCGGGGCGTGGATATGGCCATCATGCTGGGCACCATGCTACACTCCATAGCTGTCGGCAACTTGCTCCCCTCCTTCGTCAAGACCATCTGCGTGGATATCAATCCTTCAACCGTGACCAAGCTCATGGACCGGGGTTCAGCCCAGGCCATCGGCCTCGTCACTGATATCGGCATCTTCCTGCCTCAGCTTGCCGAGGAGATCGAGGCGCAGAAGAATGGGCCCGAGCAGATCCCATGCGAGGATCGCAAATCTTAAATTCGCATGGGTCTGTGGTTTTCCCGCTCGAATAGCTTTGTGGGCCGCCGTGGCTTAGCCCGGTTAAAGCGGCTGATTCGTAAGAAAAAAGTCCGAAAGATCAGCAGTCCATGGGTTCGAATCCCATCGGCGGCTTTTATATTTTATTCTCCCAGGAAAATGCTGTAATTGATTTACGTGTCTCTGAATCAAAACAATCTTCTGAGAAAAAAGAAAAATATGTTTTTCTAAAAAATATCTTTCCAGTCGTCTTTCATGCTGACCACCTGCCAGCCCCATTCTTCTGCCATCTCAAGCCCTTTATCCAGTCTTCCGATAGCGGATCTATTATCATAGGC
>CAYXSJ010000085.1:0-10401 GCA_964467095.1 uncultured Methanotrichaceae archaeon | reverse complement strand
GTAACCGGCTCTGCTTGTCCTTCAGACTGCTTCTGCCCCACCGGCTCCTACTGCCCGACAGGTTCCTGCTGCCCAACGGGTTTGACTTGCCCGACTGGGAGGGGATGCACTACAGGACATAGCTGTCCAACCAGCAGCGGATATCCAACTGGACATAAATGTCCGACCAGTTGCAGTTTTGGGAACGCAATGGATGAAGGTCCTATAACCGGAACGTCTGTCGCAGTTGCTATCCCTTTTGAGGGTCCAAGAACCGAAGAAATCTTTACCGTGGTACTCGAACCGGCAACAATCGGATAGTCCAGCCCCACAATGACGTCACACTGATCAAATTCCAGGATACAAGATAATCCATGGGCTTAATGCCGCTGAGGAATACAAGAACGGGCCAGAGTAGGAGATGCTAAATGAAGAAACTTTTAATTTTTTTAATTTTATCTATTTATGTTGCAGCAATGAATCCGGCTGATGCTCAGAATACAGCTTTTGATCCAATAGATCATACGTACATCTATGACGTCCTGGATGACGGAAGCGTCAAGTGCATCTGGTCTACTACGATCATACCTAAAACCCAGAATATACTCTATACGATTAATTTCCGAGGCGGTGAGACAAGAGACTATCAAGCAACGGACTCGTTGGGCAATGAATTAGACGTTAATGTGGATGAAGAGGACGGTCAGAGGGTTGTATCTGTGCTTCTTTACAATTATGAAGTAAGCAAACCATATCAGTTCAACCTCAGCTTCATCTGGAGCGGTCTTACGACGAGGAAGGAGAGCAAACATACTATTTATACCAGCGTGGACCTGGGAGAGCCGCAATCAGCAAAGATAGTTGTTATTCCGCCCACGGGGGCAAAATTAGGGTTATCTGTGGTCGCGAGAAACAACCTCAGCGAACCCTTCAAGAGAGAAAAGATCTCTGGAAGGGAGGCTTTGGTCTGGTCTGTGCAAAATAGTGGAAATGACACGGAGATCCCCTTCAGGGCGACCTTCGACTACTATAACCTTCAGCTATCTCTTAAAGACAACCTGCCAAAGATCCTCACAGGAGGACTAATAATCGTAATCGCAGCGCTCCTGCTTGGGTATAGAAGAAGATTGCCTGGGATAGCATCAAAGACTAAAGAGCTTCTCAGAGACGGGATGCGCTGATATCCAATGAGGATCAAAGGCTTTATCCCGTTCCTTCCACTAATTTTTTTTATCCTCTGGGAGTCGGGGGCCATCCATCAATGGTTCCGGCTTATGACCCCGATGTATATAGTGAGCCTTGTATCTGCACTGACTCTACTCATCTATTTCTCCATGGGAAGGCTGGGAGATGCTAGGATTGCTGCAATCCCCATATTTTTTATGGCTCTTTTCCTGCAAAATCCATTACCTTATTTATTTTTATTGTTAGTTATATTATATTATTACTATGGAAACGGCGTACTCTTAAAGAGCATCTTTATCCTTTCGCCTCTTACAGCCGTAGAAGGCTTGGGAATTGCGCTGGATCTGAAGTTTGCTCTACTTGTCACCTTCCTGTTCTTCCTCATCGCTATTTCCAATGAATTTCCTGATGCCCGGAGAATAAAGCCAAAACCTTTGACTATCCTCTTTTTATATATTCCTCTGATATTCCTGCTGCTAAGCCTCTCTACCCTTGATCCGCTGGCCCATGAAAAGAACGGCATTGTCGCGTACGACGGATATCACCATAAGGTGGAATCGGCCTTATTCGAGAATGACAGCTTAACAAATTCCACGCTCCGATATCTTAGATCAGTTGGATACAATACCAGAATGCTGAGCAGCCCCATCTCGCCGGATTCTCTCCGAGACTGCAGCATTCTCATAATAGAGACTCCTGAGAAGAAATTCACATCACAAGAGATCGGTTATCTGATGGATTTTGTAAGAAAAGGCGGCGGGCTCTTTGTTCTGGGGGATCATACCAATCTCATGGATTGCTATCTGAACCTAAATCCCATCCTGGAAAAATTCGGTCTCCATCTCAACTTCGACTACAGCATGCTCTGGGAGCCGCACTTTTCCAGCCTTGCGAACTTTGACAGCACCGAAGAGACTGCAGGTGGGACCCTGGCGATAAACAGATCGGACGCGCTTATCTATTATGCCCTCAAATATACAACATGGGCTGATAGAGGTGATTGGAATGCTGAAAATCGCGCTTATCTTGGAAATGTGATACCTGATAAAGATGAAGATTATGGTTTCCTCCCGATCTGTGCCTCTGTCAACTTTGGAAAAGGCAGGATCATCGCCATTGCCAATAGCGACTCCATTAGCGGTCCCAATCTCCTTTATAACTTGGACTTTGTTGGAAAGGTTCTCAATCATCTCAATTACGAGAACAGCCTCTTTATGAGCATATGGTTTAGATCCATTCTGTTGCTGTTACTATTGGCTGGGATCTTTGGAGCGCGTCTGTCTGCAGTTACTCCTATTATCTTATCATTGTCGATTGTGCTCGTAATGGTTCAGGCGCAGGCCTTGATCCCGGTAACATCAGCGCCGGAGAACATGATTGCCCTTGATGTGGGCCATTCAAATCTGGAAGGCTACGGAGATCCTCATCAGTATAAGAATGTATTCTTTTCTATCTTTTCACAGCACTATGGCTTCAATCCCATGCTGGTAAGAGAAGTTCCAGAAGAGCTTGCAGACTACAAAGCATACGTAACCATGGGACCCACCAGTCAATTCAGCGAAAGCGAGGTGGATCTGATTTCAGATTTTGTTAAAGATGGCGGAATACTCATGCTATTCGATGGCTATCATTCCGAGATCGGTGCAGATCCCTCGAACAGAGCTGCAAATTCTCTGCTCAATGCCTTTGATATGAGTCTGAATGGAACTCTACTGGGAGAGATCATGTACTTCAACTACACTACCTGGAACTATCACCTCCCTTATATGATGGATACGAAAATATCAGCTAAGCCGTTGAATAGCTCTTTGACCCAAGGAATTAGCGAGGACATCAGCCTCTACTCTGCCGTGGAGATCCTGGGAGGAGATCCTGTGGCGCTCTACAACTCCACTGTTGTCATTGCCAGCAAGAATGTGGGCCGCGGAAAGGTCATAGTAATAGGAGACCACACCATATTTCGGAATTTCGTTCGCTATGAGCCTGTATTTAGCTACCCTGACCCGGGTTTCAAAAGACTCCTCGAGAATATCCTCATCTCATTAGGGGGAAAAGAACAGAATGGAATTTGAATCCAAGATAGCCAGCTTTGCGGGAGGGCTCTTCCTCATGGGAAGCTACATGGTTCTCTTCAACCTGTGGGAGTATTCCGGATTCCTCTTAGTTTTATCTTCGATGCTCCTTCTCCTGGTAGCATTTAGCGATCATAGGCCTGGAAAGTCCGAAGCAATCGGTCTTTTGGTGGCCGCTTCGCTTTCCATCTTTTTTCTCAAAGAGTTCGATAACATAACGTATATTCCAATGATAATATTATTATGCTTCGCATTGGTGGCTCTGAGTGCAAAGCCGGAGGCATTTCTGCCACCTTTGGCTGGACTGCTTTCCATGCAGTTCATTGACACTTCTTTTTTGATCAGAGGATTTAGCCTCCTCTTTTCAAAACTTGCCCCTTTGTTCGCAATCAGATACGAAATCAATGAGCTGAACTATGTTATCCTTTATCATTCCAGGACTGAGTTGCCTATTGCCATCGACGATGTAAAGCTCCTGCTGCCTTTTTATCTGGCGTTGGTTATTTCTCAGCTGACTCTGCTGGCATTATTAAAAATTAATAAAAATGTTTTAATGAAATTTGCATTGTTTTCTATTGCTGTTTCTCTCCTATTTGTCATCCTCTCAATGAAAAACCTGATCACAAGCCCATCTACTGCCTTCTTCATCCCCGATAGCATGCAGGCTTTAGCTTTGCCCTTAACCTGCATTGCTCTTTTCTCTGGGTTTTTCCCGCAGGCAAGGATCAATAAGCATAAAATAAGAGCCTTCAATTCCAGCAAGATAACAGCACCATTGTTAATAATATTCTTTATCGCAGCTCTTCTTTATTTTACGCCCGTTACAAATAACTCGGATCCACTGCTTATAATAGACGAGTCGCACAGCGAGTGGGAGCCCAGCTGGACTGACTACACAAACACTTTTGAAAAGGACCCTATAAGCGGAGTCAATAATTACTTCGGTCTGTTAAATATCCTATCCAGCCTTTACAATGTGACATTGATCATCGACAGACCTGAGAAGCTGCCAGCCATTAGCTCAGTGCATACGGTACTGTCAAAAGATCTAAGCTATTCAATGCTAAAGAACACCTCACAAGGGAAAAAGGCTGTACTGGTTTTGAAATGCGCTACAAGGCCTTATTCGAAATCCGAGGCGAAGGCCGTGACAAAATTCCTGGAGGAGGGAAACGGCCTGTTATTGATCAGCGAGCACACAGATGTATATGGACAGGCCATAAATCTAAATCCGGTAGCAGAGCTCGTCGGATATAGATTTCTGCCGACAGGAGTGCAGGATATCTATACCGATTCAAGAGGCTCCGTAACAGAAAAGGATGAGTTTCCGGCCCTGATTTCTCGATACCTGACAGGAGATTTGGTATGGGAGACCAGCAACAGCTTGGAGAGGCTCGATGGCAGAAACGTCCTTTTCGAGCTTGTGACAAGGCCAAGTTTCTTCTCTCACTATCGCAATGAGACATCAGCATTCTTCCTGACCAGGGAGTTTACAGAAGAAATTAAGTTAAATTCGCCTTTTGCCAGGCACCTTCTGATGGCAGGGATCAAGTACGGAGAAGGCAAGGCGGTCTTATTCACGGACAGCACCCAATTCAACAATGGAGTAATCGGATTTGGGGATCATGCTCAGCTATTCATCGGATTGATTGAATACGTGGCTCAAGCGGATAGATTCAATAAAATGTTCGCAGCAATTTTGATGCTGGCGATTGCATCGATATTGTTGGCCCTTAATCGAAGAAATCCGGCAGCCATAATCCTGGTTGTGTGCCTGCTTCTGCTGATCGCTTTTGCAGGGTCCTACTCCCTATCATATCACACCACTGATTTCCCTGATCTAAAGAGCAATCCGAAGATTGTAGCCCTGAAGGCAGATGAGAATTATATTGACGATTATTTCTCAGGCTCGATGGACGTGGAGAAGCTTATGGATAAGTACCTCCGTCAGAACCAGACGGCGGTAATTATAGAGAAACCATCCGATGAATGGATCCGGATAAGTAGCCGCTCGGAGAACTTCAATGAGGCTATCATGAGCATATAGGATGATTGTTCCTCAGGATTTTTCCGCAGGACATCCAGGCTATGTCAAGGAACTTCATGCAGTAATATTAAGAGTAGTCTGAAAGTTATTTATCATTATAACTATTATTATTCTATTTAATATCCATATGATATAATTCTGTTATTGCTTTCGATATGTTTATATCCCTTCAAAGCTAATTCTTTGTATACTCAATAGAGTATAGGGGTGAATTAGAATGAAGGGAGTAGTAGTAGCGACGACTTTAATTCTATTGCTATGCTGCTGTACCGCATTAGCGAATCCACCATTGGTTCCGCCAATACAGTACGAACAGTTTTGTGAAGCGCAGAAAGTATCCGGGAACGGTGTTATCGACGTCAGTACTTCGATAGTCGATAAGAAGATCGCTCTGGAGTACTTCAACAACATGGCCGGAAACGGCGATTTTGAGCTTGACCAGGAGCATGCTTACTCGCAGAATTCGGACAAGCTGCAAAGAAATATATCCTCCGTCAACGGCGGCAACAAGAGTGATCTCAATCTATATGAGTCCACCAAGCTCACTTACGCCAGCAAGGATACGACTCTCAACGGCGCCAAGTTCCTGCATTCCAAAGAATTTTATGGCGGCATAGGTGCGAAGATCCAGGAGGCATTCTCTGTTTATGAAATGGAGAAGGATCAGACATCGTTCTTTGTCTCAACAACGCCCTATAATCCCGAGGTTACGGAAACCTGTGCAACCAAGGACTACATGGAGCTTTTAAAGTTGTACTATCCTGAGGAATATGCCATTTATACGGCTCAGTCCACACACACCATAACTCCTGAGGAGCTCATCAAGAAGCTCAAGGAGGCGGGAAGGGATACAGAACAGGTGGCTGCCCTCATGGGCAATAATCCAGCCCACGTGATCGGTATTGAAACCAAGAATACCTTCAACGGCACATGGGGAACGGATGCTTCCTGGCATAAGATATTCTACAAGGACATCAACGCTCACGAGATGTTCTCTGGAACATTCGAAGCTGAGAAGCTCATCAAGTTCCATGAGAATCCCGTGCCCGAAAAGATACATCCGCCTTGTGAAGGCATAGATTGCTAGAACATCAGCAATCAATATTTTTATTTTTTCAGTTGATTTAAGGTTAGTTCTTCTGGTATTATCTCATTGCCAAATCTGACATCAACTCTCTCCACCCTAGATAGGTCTTGAAGAAGCTCACCTGCCGATTCCCAGGAATCCCCCTGCCGGAAGCCTGCTTTAAGCGCCATTGCAGAACTGCCAATTTGGCTTCGCAGAAATAATGCAGGTGGCACGCGCGACGCTATCCAGGTCATTATTCTGTCAGGCGTTTGTCACCTCAAGGTTCCCTGCGATCAACGCCATTCCACTGAAATTTCCAACGTGGAGATTACTTGCCCGAATTTTCACATGTACGTCGCCAAAGTCTACTGGAATGCTCGGAATGGTAGCAACAGGCACGCTTATACTGCGGATTATCTGAGGGATAAGCGACGAGAGTATCAGAGAGACAATATTAGCCTGAACAACATTCAATGTAGAAAGCACTTCCTCCCCCACATTGCCCTGTGGCTGAAGAAACACAGTTGCTCTTGGCATAGATGGGATGTTTGCCATCAATTGCTGAGAGCTATTAACTGAAAGCACCACCTTGCATGCGATTGGATTTGGCTGTATTACAGCCTTATAGTTCAGTCCGAGGCGGCCTAAGAAAGTTGTAAAACCAGCATCCACATTTCCACCAAGCCGTAGCGTTATTACAAAGTCTGCACCGTCCATCCCAACGTCTGGCAGTCCTACCTGAATGGTGGCCCTGTAATATGCCGTTGTAATCCCCATGTCTTGGGATCCGCTATATGAAATTTCGTGAGGAATCTTTCCCATATAGTAGCTGTTCCTAACAGCTTCATTTATCAATTCCTTACTCGCCAAAGAGAAAACCGCTCCATTTGGCCAGGGCCCTCTAACCGGCGCGGGAGAGCCCTTTGAAGCCAGGTTGACAAGAATGATTAAGCGGCCTCCAGAGACTGCAGCGGCGGGAGTACTAAGAGTTATGCCTTCTACGGTGACGGAAGGTATGCGTATTCCTTTTAGGACATTATTGGCTACATGAATAAGAGGGGCTGAGAGCGAATTAATAATCAGATCCAAAAATTCTAGCTTATTAGTTAAGGTATCAAGGTCTAGGTGAACTGCAGCAAGCTCTATTTGACCATTTGGATTTATTCGAGCCTGACAGAGCACATTTGCGGAAAAAGTTGCAGATTGCTGAGCAACGGGAAGGCTTAGAGTCAGAACAATTGATGGAAATATCATGCTAAATGTGGCATTAGTCATGGATGAAGCGGCTAGCTTGATGTTACTTTTGCTAATATTTTTGTGTGTCTGTAGCTTTGCCAGGATTTCAGGAATTACAGCCTCAGCCCTCACAGAAGGATTTAGGTCCAGCATAGGTGCCTTAGAAATATCCCACTTTATGGCAGCTTTTATGCCATGTATTTCAATGCTGTAAGAGCCCATAAAGATTCTATTATGAGCACTTGGGTACATTGCTTTTATTGCCCTGTTCAGAGTATCTTGGTCAATGCCCAGGGCCATATCAAATCCGGCCATGTTTTTCGTATCTCCTGCTACGGTTTGTGCATCGATAATGCCTAAACTGCCTCGACGTAGATTACTTTTAACATTCCTCTCTCGAAGTAAATGCTGTTCTGGTACATCCAGGAGCTATCCCAAATGCCTATCTCATGAGACATGCCTCCCTTGACTTTGAAATTGAAGGCTCCATCCGTGCCTGTACCCGCGTAAGCACCGTCGACGTATACCTGGAAGCTACCTGGATAGGGATAGCTGATTGTCACAGGCGTATCTCCAGCAGGTGCGGATATCGGCATCTGTGATGGAGATACGTACTGCTGGGCATTTGCTGAAACGGGCAAGGGACTAACGGAAGATTGAGCCAGTGGAGCCTGGGCAAACACATCTACTATGACTACATTGCTCGGCTGGTTGTTCGTCACAAAGTAGAGCATGTGTCTTCCCACCCGGTCGGCTTTGAAGTTCATGGTGTTGTAGCCCTGGTTGAACTGATACATTTTGGACTTGACGATTGTCGTTTCTGTCTGAATCGTCTCATAGAAGCCACCCATTCCTCCCGCAGGCACATTGGCAACCAGCACTAGAGTCGTTCCCACAGGGCTCACTATGTACTGTGTCCAATTTTCTGTGCCCCTGATCCAGAGGTCATTAGTCTTGGAGGGCAAAATAGACAGATACTGAGAGTAAGGCAATCCCTGGCCAGCTCCATAATATACGCTGGATGGTGTCTCCCGAGCAATATCGAATCTTACAGGATCACTTACTACCTCGCCTTCAGTAGGCACACCTGTGGTTGCATAATACTCAGTGAAAGGCGAGAACGTCGAAGCCGGTACCATTTGCTTATAGAAGGAAACATCGGAAGTGTACCAGGGGAAGGATGGAACAGGAGCATCGAGCCAACGCACCATGCCTGCTATCCCCGGATCCATCATCATTGAACGATCGAAACTTCTAACGTATCCGCCTTCCAGCCAATCAGCCGGGTACTTTTGGCTCGTGTCCGGGCTCAGATAATCTCCATTCGAAAGAGCTTCCGGCATCATCGTGGCAATGAGCACAGCCATTAATGTCAATTTCATATAAGGAACCTCTTTTCTAGGGTGATGCTTCTTCACTATCTCAGTCTTTGTCGTCTCTACAGTTTTGGTTGTCATTTTCTGAATTCTCCTTTTTTGCTTCCTATACTAAATAGGACTTCTTTGAATTTAAATGATAACGTATGTCCATTAATGTTAGTCTTTTCTGTAGGGCTCATAGTCACCAATTTATCGCTGTTCTCCATCCACAGCCATCATAAAATTTCCCACATGGGCAGCCGTGATCGGCCCAGACGGCTGCGACTGGCGAGCGCTCTGGCTTCGCGTGACATGGATCACCACTACCTTGCCGACCCCCATACAAATGAGGGGCACTCTGCCGAACCTTTAGTTACATTATTAATATTCTTTTTAATAAGCCGAAAAAATTTTATACCATTACGAGTACTTATTAATATTAACTCCGCAGATCAGAGAATAAACCTTCTTGGGACCATACCAAATGCAATCGAAAGCTTATCCGCATATCTTTGCTATGCTGAGGATAAGCATTATCCAAAATCAATAGCTTTCGACTGCGCATCAGACTAAATATTCATCAATCTAGCGGAGGCAAGGATATTAACAAAATGGAAAAGAGGTTTGAACATGAGTAAAGGAATAGCCCTGACGATTGGGCTCAACGCAGTGGATCCGAAACACTATGCAGGATGGTCGGGAGAGCTGATGGCTTGTGAAGCAGACGCAAAAGATATGGCGAATATCGCTACTTCTAAGAAGTTCGAGGTAGAGACACTGCTCACAAAAGAGGCAACCAGGGCCAGGGTCGTGGAGAAGGTGTCAAAGGCCGCTAAGGATCTGAAGTCCGGTGACATTTTCATGCTAAGCTATTCTGGTCATGGTGGCCAGCTTCCCGATCTGAACCATGAGGAGTTCGACGACCGTGATGAGACATGGTGTCTCTTTGACGGCCAGCTAGTTGATGATGAGTTAAACGCGATGTTTGCAGAGTTCTCTGCGGGCGTTCGCATCCTGGTCTTTTCTGACAGCTGTCACAGTGGCACAGTCAGCAAGGCCTTGGAGGACTACGGTAGACAGCCCTTAATTGCTTCATCTGGTGAACCGCTACGCAAAAAATGCATGGCGAGAGAATTCATAGGGCCAGTCTACAAAGAAAATAAGGCGTTCTACGATAAGATATTGAAAAAACCAGTCGTTAAGGAGGAGGACATTAAAGCTTCCGTATTATTGATATCTGGATGCCAGGACAATCAGTTTTCTATGGATGGCGAAAGAAATGGGTTGTTCACATCTCATCTCCTGGCTGTTTGGAAAGATGGAAAATATAAACGCAACTACAGAAGATTTCATAGGGATATAGTGAGGCGCATGCCCAGAGAGCAAACACCAAACTATTATCCCACCGGTGTTCGAAACTACAAATTCGAATTCCAGACGCCATTTACAATTTAA
>CAYXSJ010000084.1:0-10723 GCA_964467095.1 uncultured Methanotrichaceae archaeon | reverse complement strand
GTCATCCATAGTCGTCGGCACAATGGGAGGCGAGAGGCTGGCCATAATAATAAAGCTGCCTGTAATTGCCATGCTGCAGAAAGCTGTATGGGAATCCATGGTCTAGAATGTCTTCGCATGCCATTGCTGCATCTAACCCTGGCATCCAAGCCGGGGCAAGAACATGGGCACTCTCTTTTTGTAGTCCTCATACTCCACACCGAACTCCTCTTTCAGCGATCTCTCCTCGTGCCTGGCACCCAGGTAGAAGTAGACCGTGGCCATGATGTTGAAGGCCAACAAATTTTCGGTCATGAGGGGAGTGAGCCAGAGAAAAATGGCGGCAAAGAAGAAGAGAGGATTTCTGATACGGCAGTAAAATCCATCTGTCACCAGCCCGCCCGCTCTGCGTGCGGGCTCGCTCGCGCCCCGCAATTGGATGAAGCCCAGGAAATAGGAGATACCAGTCTGGCGTAAGATCAGGAGAAGTGCTAAAGCCGCCAGGAGCTGGGCGGCGAGCATAAGCCAGCGCCAGGGGACGGGAATAATATAAAGCGTTCTGTCCGGCAGGAAGATCATGATGAAGAGAAAGGGCAGAATCATGAGCAGGGCAAGCAGGTTGTAGGCCAGCCTCTGCCAGCGGTCAAAGGCATTGCCGAGCGCGCCTCTCGCCTGGCTCTTGAATCTGGGATCTGCCAGGAGGCTGTGCACCAAGGCGAAGAGCAAAAAGTATGCCACCATGACAAGAGCGCCTGATATTATGAATCCACCCCGTCCTAAATGCATCCTCTGATCAGCCCCGCCCCAAAGGCAGATAAAAGATCACATCCTCATCGGGAATGCAGGCTACCGCCAGGCCGCGTTTTTTTAGGAGGGTGCAGACAGCCACCATCAGCTCCTCCAGGCACTCGTTGTGATGCTCTACGGATAAGCCCTTATAATTTTCAAAGCCTCCCGTCACCATATCCTCTCCGAACTCCGACTCAGGCAGCGTTACCTCCAGCCTGACCTCTTCCTCTATGCACAGGCCATTCTCCGAGGCCGCCTGGTCGAGAATGCGAAAATATTCCTCATAATCCATGGCGCACAGCACCGCCTCTGCCCGACTGCCGCTGTCTTTAGGATCTTTTCTTGCCAAATAGAGATGATAGCCTGCATCGTCAATCTCATTTAATGCCCGTCCGGATGATATCTGCTCTGCTGCCTCTTGCATAACAAAGAGAAGGCCATCCAAATCAGCCATCACCCGCGCAGCGATCTTTTGCAGCTCTTTTTCGCGTCTTTCTGCGGCCATACTATTGGCTCCTTGCTCAGGTCATTGAGACGAGCATGGTTGCGACCATATGCTATCATCCGGCAAACTATTAATAATTCTCACCTCACTTCGATAGCCTCGTGACGTTGGGGTGAATCTGCTCTATGGGCAAGCATTCAACAAATATGGACAGCAGCCTGCAGAAAGAGGAACTGGAATTCTGGGAGGATCAGAAGAAGTGCGGAAACGGAATTGACCTCAAGCTGGCGCGCGATCTACCGGATGATACGCCTGATTTCATATTGAAGATGATGGGAGACTTCGAGGAGGAGGCATCCAGGTTCTGCTTTTCCGGGGCGCAGGGCCGGGTCTTGGATGCCGGATGCGGTAATGGGAACCTGCTCCTCAGAGCCCTGAAAAATAAAACCGGCAGAGAAAAAGCTGAAAATTCGGCACTGCAAATCATCGGCATGGATTTCTCCGGCAACATGCTGGGCCGGGCGGCTCTTCGGGCGGGGGGCGATGATAGGGCCGCCTTTTTGCAGGGCTCTGTGACCAGCCTGCCCTTCAGGGATCAGTCCTTCGACCGGGTGGTAAGCAGCGGCGTTTTGACATGCCTGCCTAATACAGAAACGGCAGCAGGGGCTCTGCAGGAGTTCTACCGCGTATTAAAGCCGGAAGGATTCCTGGTGGTGGACTTCTTTTCCCGCATCTCCCACTACACCCTGATCAGAAAGCATATCTTCAGGGAACCGATAAATCCCCCCGAATATGTTTCGCCTGCGGAGTTTCAAAGTTCTCTGCAGGAGGCAGGCTTTGCCGTCCTCTCTTTCCGGGGCTTTGACTTCAAACCCTGCCAGGGCTACCTCTTCATGAGCCGCTGGCGGCCACTCATCGATCCGGGTTTTTTTCAGGAGAGGCTCTCCCGCCTGCTGGTGCGCCGGATGCCGCCCGGGAATGGGCTTAATCTCCTGGGCTACAGGATCTATGTAAAATGCATCAAGAAATAGTATCTTGTGATCACCGCAAGATGGCTGAGCTGGACGCGCTGGAAGTCTGCTACCCAAGAAGAATTGCCGGTTTCTGCGACGACCTCCTGGCCGGATATTCGAAGGGCTAAGAACTGCCCTAAGAATCGAACCCGCTCATCCGTCGCAACCTTTTTGCAGAGAATAAATATCAAGTCAGCTGAAATCAGATCACGTTGGCGACGATAAGGCAGTAGACAATAAGAAGCACAGCGCCCTCCAGGCGGGTAATAATCCTATCATTAAGAGCCATCAATCCCAGCAAAAGGCTGCTAAAGATCGTAGCCATGAGGGTGGAGGAGACAAAGCCATCGTTAATTACAAAATTCCCCAGAAAAGAGCTAATGCTGAGGATTACCAGATTATTGAAGCTGCTAGACCCAAGGACGTTGCCTATTGCCAGGCTGGCCTGCCCCTTCTTGGTTGCTACTAATGAGGTCGCAATTTCTGGTAGAGAAGTTCCGACGGCCAAGAGGAGGAATGCGACCACTTCCTCTCCTATTCCCGTGGACGCTGATATTGCTAACAAAGAACCGATCAGATGATCCGCGCTTATGTAGATCAGCAGAGTTCCTCCTGCCAGACCTATTAGATGCAACGGCTGCAAAGAAGCTTGCTTTTCCGCCTTTTCCCCCAGGTGGCCGGCAATCTTATGATAAACGTACGCCAAGTACATGGCTAACATCATCAGCCCATCAAGGAGAGAGATCCTGAGGTCTATCAATGCTACAAAGAGAGCTAGCCCCGAGGCGACGACGAAGATTACATCATCGTATATAAACTTACGATGAAGATGCATCTGGTAGAAAATAGCCACCAGCCCTATGGCAAGGCCAACATTCGCGAGGTTTGATCCCAGGACGTTTCCTATTACAATCCCAGGATGCCCCCCACCTATTTCCATGGCAAAGACGGATGCGGCAAGTTCCGGCAGAGAGGTCCCAAAGGCAATAATGGTTGCGCCGACGACGAATTCTGAAATCCCCAGGGCTTTGGCTATGCCTGCAGCACCTTCAGTGATAAACTTCGCGCCATAATAAAGCCCTATTAAGCCCATTGTAAAGATTAAAAAATCTTGGTAGATCGTTTAATCCCCCTGCCAACAAGACCTATTCTTTGATTAATAATAGATGATAAGTTCTGTGGTAGTGTGCTCTTGTTTCTATAAAATAGTATCAAGGCCCTGCATCCAATATACCTTTGGAAACATCATCATAGGAATCGTGATGGGGGATGTCGCGAGATCCTTGGGGCCAAGATTGTGGGCTATGAGAGTGAAGGATTCTGGTCTGAACTCTTAATGAGCTGATAGATCTTGTTTTATCTTGTAGGATTGCGAAGGACGAAGCGGGAAGTCCCCATCAGGGCGGGGAGCGTTCACATGTGTCAAGCAATAATCCCAGATGACCGCAAAAAAGACAAAGCCCAGTCCTGTTGAGATTCGTGGGTGCAACTGGGGCTAATCTATTTCAGCAGCACGGCGACCGAATAATATTCCGTATATGTTTCTCTCCCTCGAGTTCATGCAAATATCCTCCTAGAACCGGTCTCTCTTTACTATCATTATATTCATTTTTGTATGATAAGTTGAATTTATTGTGCTAATGACTGTAATGGCCATCTTGTCTTGAAATTCGACTACAGCATGCTCCATATCAGGGAAATGATAAGAAAACCCTTTGCGATTCAATTGACTATTTAAAATATAACAATTAATGCTTACAATTTATTAAACAAATAAGTTGACTATATATGTTCCTTAAATTGAATATACAGATTGTGTTTTTGTCGCGCGAAAACTACATATATAAGAATTATCAACATTATTAGTGATGATTCTTCCATTTCTCGTAGTTGGAATTATAATTGCGAGCACAATCTTAGTGTGCTCGTACAGAGTGATCTTTGGACCTGGTACCTTTAATCGCATCGTAGCTGCCAATGTAATAGGCACCAAGGCGATTGTGCTCTTGATCGTGGTGGGCTATATCATCGAAAGACCGGAATTCATTGACATCGCACTCATGTATGCTGTAATTGCATTTATTGGAACCATAATTATCGCCAAATATGCAGAAAGAGGAGAACTATGCTCGCGATAGACGTGATATCGACAATATTTTTGGCGGCAGGAGCCTTCTTCATGATAATTGGAACAGTTGGACTGTTGAGGTTCCCTGATTTTTATACGAGGCTGCATGCCACGGGGAAGTGCGATACCCTCGGACAGATCCTCATAATAGTTGGATGCATGACTTATGAAGGATTGAGCTTCATAACCATTAAACTGTTCTTTGTATCGGCTTTTTACTTATTAGTTGGTCCTACAGGCACGCACGCTTTAATGAAGGCTGCATATGCTACCGGTTTACCAGTGTGGAAGAAGGGTGACAAGAGGATGTGATGGAGATGACAGTTATGAAAAAAGAGAACAAAACTTTCCCAATCATCCTGACATTTTGTATTATGTTTGCATTCTGGATGCTTCTATCAGCTTGGACCGTTTATCTTGTCGAGCCCTACGACCTCTTTGTAGTATCATCAAAAGGCATTTTAGCAGCACTAATTATCTCATTTCTCACTTATGAGATTTTCGTGCCGAGCCGAGGCGAGAATGTTCTCCTGAAGATACGAAGATTCATTCCCTATATCGGATGGGAGTTGTGGCAAATTTATCTATCTGTTATTGACGTGACAAAACGTGTCCTTGGCATTCTGCCGGTAGATCCCAGAATTATAGAATTCGATACAACTCTGAGAAGCGACTTCGCCCTGGTCATCTTTGCCAACTCCATAACATTGACTCCAGGAACAGTAACCATAGATGTCGAGCCTGAGAAAGGGAGATACATAGTGCATGCTATTGCCAAGGAGCCTGCCGATTCTCTTACCGTTGACCAGACCATGCAAAAGAAAGTGGGTTATGTCTTTATGGAGGAATAAAGGAGGCGAAAAGAGATGATACTTCCCATTGACTTATTACTTTTGTTATTCCTTCTCATTATTGCAGTTGCAGCATTATGGGTGAAGGACCTTTTAGCTGCCATAGTCCTGACCGGCGCCTATAGTTTTATTATGGCCAATGTTTGGCTGCAGATGGGCTCATGCGATGTGGCATTTACCGAGGCGGCCGTAGGAGCAGGTGCCTCAACTGCTCTAATGATGGCCTGCTTATCGAGAGTGCCGAGGTGGGAGAAAGAATGAAACCACCTGAAATGAAACCACTAAGGATATCGGGGATCCTTACTGCCATCCTCCTAATCGCGTTGTCGATATACGTGGTCGAAGACCTGCCCGTTTTCGGCGATGAGAATTCTCCTGCAAATAAATACATGAAGCTTTTCACCATTGAAGACAATGACATGGTGGAGAGCTTAAATGCAGGTGTCCTTCCCGTCGAAATTAAAAGAAGAATAGAAAAGATGGGTTTTAATAAAGAGGAGAATTATCCCACATTGGAGGAAGGGAACTACAAGATTGAATACATCGGGAAGGGGACTTGGCAGGGCGGACGAATCTACACAGAAGGAGGATGGGATGTCCTCATCCACGAAGGGGAAATATTCTACAACGAACCTCAACAATATTATTTTATTAACAACGATAATGAAAATTTAACCGTCTACAGATATAATTGGCCGGTTAGGGTCAATGAGAGGACGGAAGAGGAGACGGCTATCGCAAACGCCGTAACCTCAGGGCTTGCTGATTACAGAGGTTACGATACAATGGGTGAGGAGACCGTCATTCTCACCGGCGCCATTGGAGTTATATTGCTGCTGAGGAGGCGAGGGAGATTATGACCCAGGAGAGGAGAGCATACAAAAGGGACGTCATAATTGAGGTGACGACGAGTCTTATGGTCCCATTTATCCTATTATTTGGGCTATATGTTATGATGGGAACGGGAGGGACGGGAGGAGGATTTCAAGGGGGAACGATCCTTGCCAGCGGATTTATCCTTTATATAACCGTCTTTGGCACGGCTAAAGGCAGAGAAAAGATGCCGGAGTCGGTGAATGCCTTTTTCAAGAGCTTTGGCTTGTTCCTGTATAACGGTGCAGGTTGGTTGTGTATCCTTTTCAGCCTCGCTTCTGCTCAGTGGCTTAATATGCCTGCGTTTTGGCCTGTGACGGAATTTACGGGCGTAGCAGGGGCTAGGGGATTTCTAATAGGATACATGATATCTGTAGGTATAGGATTGACTGTTATGGCCGCCTTCGTTTCGCAATTTTTTGACCTGACCATGGCAGGGGAAGAGGAGATGGAAGGTGATGAAGGATGATGGAATGGCTAACTCAGCACGTCCTAGAAAAATATAACTTTTGGATTGCCATGCTCATCGTCATAATAGGCCTTACAGCAACCATAGTTAAGGAGAACTTTATCAAAAAGCTAATCGGTTTAAGCATATTTCAAACGGCTATGTTCCTGTGGTATGTATCCCTTGGAGATGTTGGAAGAAATATTTTATCTACTTGGGGATTAAAAACGGGAACCCCGCCCATTTTGTGGGAACAAGCAGCAGAGAAAGGCTACATCTACGTGAATCCACTGCCCAACGTGCTGATGCTGACGGGGATTGTAGTGAGCGCGGCCACAACCGCGGTCGCCTTAGCCATTGTGATACGAATTTATCAGAAGTATGGGACCATAGAAGAGGACGAGATAATAGAGAAAGAGAAGGAATTTGAAAGGGAAGGGGATGATGTAAGAAATGTATCTAGTTGAACAATTCCCCGTGCTCATAGTCGGTCTGGCTATGTTTTGCGCCTATGCCATGCTGCTTGCTGGATACATGAACAGGAAGCTGCCCTTCTTCATGTCTTTGGCCATGAACTCCATCTTCCTCATCATGTCCTTATTCATATTGAACCATGTCATTACAGTGGGACCTATTCGCTACTGGCAAGGAGGGTGGAGGCCGCCATGGGGGATCGAGTACGTTGTGGATGCCATGAATGCCTATCTGCTGATTATAGTCATATCAATTGTTATATTAGGATTAATATATTCTCGTGGTAATGTAAGGCATGAGATAAAGAACCGGAAGCACACTACATTCTATACCCTTGTTCAGCTCATGGCCGCAGGAATGTACGGAATAACTGTTACCGGCGACCTGTTCAATATGTTTATCTGGCTGGAGATCGCCTCTCTGACCGCTTACGCCTTAATAGCTGTGGCCGGGGGAAGGGCACTACGACCTGCTTATAATTACGTAATAATGGGCTCCATAGGTGCATGCTTCTATATCTTTGGTGTTGGTTGGATTTATTCCGTCACAGGCACCCTTAATTTCGCTGACATGAGGCTCTTGCTGCCACTCGTATATGACAGTAGAGCGGTTCAAATGGGATTTGCTATGATTGTGGTTGGAGTTATGATAAAAGCGTATATCTTCCCTCTTCATTTATGGCAGCCCGATGTGTATACCTATGCTCCGTCCACTATAAGCTCAATGATGGCCTCCGTCCATGTGAAAGTTATGTTCTACATGCTCATAAGGATGTTTTATTCCGTCTTCACATTGGAATTCATAAGGCTTTATATCGGCCTTGATTTGCTAATATGCTGGGTTGCAGCAATAGCCATTCTGGCAGGTTCAATCTGGGCCATAAAGCAGAGAAATCTGAAGAGGATGCTCGCCTACTCCTCAGTATCACAAATGGGGTATATACTCTTAGGGGTGGGACTGTCTCCCTTATCACCCTGGGGACTGGTTGGTGCCGCGGCACACATACTGAATCACGCCATCGGCAAAGGCTGTCTCTTTATGTGCGCCGGCGCTATCAGTCAGCAAGAGGGACTGAAGGACATCAGGGACTTTGAGGGCCTGGGAAAAAAGATGCCGCATGTCTGTGCCGCCTTCACTATTGCCGCACTCTCCATGATAGGAATTCCGCTTACTGCAGGCTTTGCCTCCAAACTGTTCTTGATTGTCGCCTCCCTGGATGCCGCCCAATACCCATTTGTGGCAGTATTATTGCTAAGCGGCCTTCTAAACCTGGTATACTTCTGGAGGGTGATTGATCAGATGTACTTTGTGAAGCACAAGGGGACAGAGAAGGCAGTAGAGAGCACGGGAGAGGCCAAATCACTCCCCATCAGCATGATTGCGCCTATACTGATACTCGCATCTCTTTGCATCATCATGGGCATCGTCTGGCTCACAGACATTCCTTTGCCTTTGATCGATCACATATTATCGAATTTGAGAATGGGGGTGACTCTCTAATGGAGCTGATGACGCCGCTTTATGCTATCCTGTGCCCGGCGGTTGCAGCCGCTTTAATCTTGCCATCCAGAAACCATCCCAACATAAGAGAGGCATGGACAATAGCCGCAAGCGTAGCGATGTTCCTGCTCGTCCTATCCATGGCACCCTTGATCGTGAAAGGAGAGACGATAAAACTCATCCTATTCCAGTCGATGTTCAAGGATATCTATATTGGATTCAAAGTCGATGCCTTTGGGGAGATCTTCGCCATAACTGCATCCTCCCTCTGGGTCCTGGTCTCCATTTACTCTATCGGATATATGAGAACTCTCAAGGAGCATGCTCAGACGAGATACTACTTCTCATTCTGCTTTGCCATACTTGGAGCGGTAGGGGTTGCGCTATCGGCAAATTTAGTCACCCTGTTCATATTTTTTGAGATAATTACCGTTTCTACCTATCCCCTCGTAATTCATGAGCAGACACCGGATGCACTGAGAGCCGGGCATAAGTACCTGGCCTATCTGATGCCTGCAGGGGCCTTCCTTCTATTCGGGATCATGATCACCTACTACCTCACAGGCACTACGGATTTCACCCCGGGCGGAATAAAAGCCCTTGCCACTGCCCCACCAATGATAATAACCGTGCTCTTCTTCGCCTTCCTATTAGGATTTATGAAAGCAGCGTGGATGCCCTTCCATTCCTGGCTGCCCTCGGCGATGATCGCGCCTTCGCCCGTGAGCGCGCTATTGCATGCAGTTGCGGTGGTCAAGGCAGGAGTCTTCGGAATAGTGCGCATCGTGGGCTATGTCTTAGGCATGGACCTGATGCAAGAGCTGGGGCTCTGGCTGATCCTGGCTGGCATCGCCGGCTTCACCATGATCGTTGCCTCCTTCTTCGCCATCTCCCAGGACAACCTCAAGAGGAGGCTTGCCTACTCCACCATCAGCCAGCTATCCTACATAATTTTAGGTGCGGCATTGCTTACCAAAGAGAGCATACAGGGGGCAATGCTGCACATACCCTTCCATGGATACATGAAGATAACCCTCTTCCTTTGTGCCGGAGCCATATTGGCTGCCACGGGGAAGACGAAAATAAGCGAGATGGCAGGAATCGGGAAGAGAATGCCTGTGACCATGCTCGCTTTCAGCGTGGCTGCCATAGGCATGGCTGGAATTCCACCGATTTGCGGTTTCATCAGCAAATTATATCTCTGCCTTGGCGCATGGGCCGTGGGCTCTCCCTACGGTATGATATTTTTGGCAGTCATCCTGATAAGCTCATTGCTGGACATAATTTATTTCTTCCCAATAATACTAACGGCTTTCTTCAAGAAGCCTGCCGGGGAGATAGGCACAAGCGGAGAAAAAAAGATAAAGGAGGCCCCACTCTTGGTAGTCATCCCCCTGACGATAACCGCGATCTTCTCCCTGGTATTTTTCGTATATCCCAACATGTTCTATATTTTCGACCTGGCAAAAATGGCTATATCGCAACTCTTCGGAGGTGTATGAAGGATAAAATGAAGAAATTAACATCCGAAGGATAAGCAACGGGTCCGAGAGACGATTCCAATGAGAATGTATCAAAAAGTAGAGATAGTATTAATTTAGATATATGGGAGTGGCATGATTAGGGAAAGATTGGTCATTGAAATGTTGTCGCTGTTGATAGTAATGCCCTTAGCATCGGCCATCTCTGATACGGCTATGACCGGCCAATATAATGCATCTCTCGGCGGCCGAATTCCTCAGGAGGAGTGGAACAGAACCTTCGGCGGTTCCAGTGACGACGTAGGCACTTACGGTCAACAGACAAAGGATGGCGGCTACATTATTACAGGTTACACATCGTCTTACGGTGCCGATGCACCGTTTTCCTGGCTCATAAAAGCTCCCTACCGGGGTGATCTCTGGCTTATAAAAACCGATGCAAAGGGAGACAAGGAATGGGAGAGAACTATAGGCGGTTTAGGAAAGGATTTGGGCTTTTGCGTCCAGCAGACGAATGATGGCGGTTACATCATAGCTGGAGGGAAGAAGTCTTTTTGGATTATTGGCAATTATGATGTTTGGCTTATTAAGACCGACTCGAAAGGGAACAAAGAGTGGGACAGAACCTATGGATGGTCAGGCGAGGATCTGGGATTCTCGGTGCAGCAGAGCAAAGATGGCGGCTTTATCATTGCAGGTTACACATCATTTACCGACGGCAAAAAGGCCTGGATCATCAAGA
>CAYXSJ010000083.1:4569-10733 GCA_964467095.1 uncultured Methanotrichaceae archaeon | reverse complement strand
CCGCGAGTACATCGAGAAGGCACGCGCCCTGGGCGCTTCGGAGATGTTCTGCGACACCATCGGCATCGGCGCCACCAAGCTCAACTCGGCGCTGCTCGTGGCCGCCCTGGGGGCCAGCGCGCCGCAAGAGATCCCCGACACCTATGCTCAAGCCGCGAGGCTGGCCCAGCCCGGCAAGATCGTGGTCATGGGCGGCGTTGCCGTCGGCCAGACCACGGACGCCGTCGCCGCTCTTTTAGCAGAGTACGTGCACGCGGACAAGATCATCGTCGCCACATCGGTGGATGGCGTTTACACCGCCGATCCGGAGAAGGACCCCACTGCGAAAAGGCTCACGCGCATGACGCACCAGGCCCTGGCCCGCCTGGCCATGGAGACGGAGATGAAGGCAGGCTCGCGCTCGCCCGTCGATCCTCTGGCCGCCAAGATCATCGAGAGAAGCTCTATCCCTACGTCTATCGTTTTAGGCAGCAAGATAGAAAATTTGAAAAAAGGTGCCCTGGGTGGGCACACGGGAACTGAAATCAGACCGGAGTGAGAGACTTCACCAGGTCGCCGGGTGAGATGATGCCCCAGGCGACTCCTTGCTCGGTTACGACCAGCTGGCTGGCGCCCGTCCGGCCCAGCATCTTGATGGCCTCGTAGATGGGCTCCTCGGAATCGATGGTCAAAAAGCCGCGGGTCATGATCTCTCTGGCTTCCTGATTTGCCTTGCCGTCAGCCACAGCACGGGCAATATCGGTCAGATTGATTAATCCGGGTGAGCTGTCGTCCACCAGGGCCTCGGAAACGCCGTTGTGCACCAGCATGCGCGAGGTCTCCTGAAGAGAGGCGCTGGGCGGGATTCTCACTGCGCGACGGGCGATCCCTTTAACTGGCACCTTGGGCACGGATATCATTTCCTCGATATGGAAGATGAGGCGGCTCATGGTGTCGTCCCTGCCCGTCACTGTGCCCCGGATGTAGAGCTTATTCACGGGCGTGGGCCCCACCTCAATGGTGTCTCCCACGTTGAAATCCCTGATGTTGCCGATGATGCGGACCACGCCGTCGCATAGCTGCGAGTGCATGACCTTGTTGAAGATGATCTCGCTGGCGGTGGTGCCCTCCATCACCACGCCATTGCGGACTACGGGCACGGTTACCACATCCCCCGTGGCCTCAATATTGAGCGCCTCGAAGGCTGCGCCCGTAGCCCTGTACCCGCCCTTGGGGCCGGGCACCCCTTCCACTAAGTTCAGGGCTTTGAGGGATTGCATCTGATTTCTGATGGTGCCGGGATTTCGGTCAATCAGCTCGGCAATCTCCTCGCCCTTCACAGCTCGTCCTTCAACACGGTGAATGTTGATCAATGCGGTTAAGATGTCTCTTTGAACAGGTGTCAAATCCATAATTCGATCGACATTGTTCATGATTAATGTCCTATATAGATTTATTGATCGAGACAATGCCAAAAAAATTTAATCTAACTCGAATTGATTTTTTGACGTTGCATTGCAGAGCAATTTTGCTCAAAACGGGAATAAAAACGTATTATTTTCGCATAGGGCACACTTTGCTCTTTTTGTATGGGAAAGCTCCCATTTGTTTCCAGATTTCTTTGATGGGCTTATCAAAGATGCTGCCCCAGGACTCTGGATAGCAGGAACAGGGATAGACCTCCCCTGCTGGCGTTATGTGCATCCAGCTGGTGGCGGCAAAGCAGCCGAAGCGCTTGTAGGCCTCGGGAACGGAAAAAATCCTGGGCGTCCCGCCGGCATTTCTGACAAAGTCCGCCAGACGGACGTGATCGGCAGGCAGAAGGGCGATGTCCTGCCGCTCAGACCAGCGGCCTGTACTGACCACCTCAAAGAATGTCAGCTCGTGCGCGCCCATACGAGAAGCAAGCTCGTGGAACCCTTGCAGATGGGGCATGTTCTCCCGGCGTAAGACCACATAGAAGTCCACCAGCAGGCCGGCTTGTCTTGCGAGGCGCACCGCCTGCATGGCCTCCTGAAAAACCCCTGCCCGCCCACGCATGGCATCGTGCTCGTCTTCAAGGGGACTGTCCAGGCTGACGTTGACGGCATAAAGGCCTGCCTCCACCAGCTGGCGAGCGAGCGTTGCCGTAAAGCCAGCTCCCGAGGTGAAGAGAGTGGAGATGGCTCGATCGTCCACAGATGCCACAAGCTCGGGCAGCTCCCGGTAGAGGGCCGGCTCCCCTCCATCGAATATGACAAGCGTGGTTCCCATGTCCAGAACCTGTCTGATGATGTCTTTGACGATGCGGGGAGCAAGGCGCAGCTTGTTTCCGGAATTGGGCAGAGCGCAGTGGGCGCAGCGGTTGGGGCACTCCTCGGTGATGGAGATGGTAACCTGGTCAGGAGTACGCCGGCCCAGGAGGGCCCGCAGCCGGCTGTCTGCCAGCCGGGAAAAAGCCCGGCTGGGAATGGGCGGGATCCAGGTAGACAGGCTGAGCTTTTCAGAGTCTGCGTGGGCAGGAATCTGCCCGTCAAACATCTGCAGAGCAGACTTTATGAGAGGCAAATGGGCCAGAGGGCCGGAGGCATCGACCTTCACCCGTGCCCCATGCGTCCGGTCCTCCTGCAGGCGGGCCTCGGCCCTGAGCAGGGGGCTTTTGTAAAGCTGATAGGATTTGCGGCAGGCCTTTCCTGCTCCGTCACCTTCTCCGTCTCTTCCTCCGTCTTTTTCTTCCGCCCTGGCCCCGCCCATCAATAGACGTCCTTGGGATCAAAGACCTTCTCGCCCACCACCTTACCATCCAGGGTGCGGTAGAAGCAGGATCTGTAGCCAGTATGGCACGCCCCGCCCACCTGCTCGACTTGCAGCAGCACAGCATCCTCATCGCAGTCAATTCTGATCTCTAATACCCGCTGGAAGTGCCCGGAGGACTCTCCCTTGAGCCAGAGCTTCTTTCGCGAGCGGGACCAGTAGTGGGCCCTGCCCGTCTCCCTGGTTTTGGCCAGTGCCTCGTCATTCATGTAGGCCAGCATGAGCACCTCGCCGGTTTTAGCGTCCTGAGCGATAGCCGGGATCAATCTGTCAGTCATTGAAAGGATAATAGTGATATAACCTATAAGGGCCTTGCTGCATAGAGAATAAGGATAGAATGAGGATAGAATCGAGATGAAATGCATCACCTGCAAAGGCCGGGGGCTTTGCGGCCGGCCCGTCTGCCCCATACTGCGCCGGCTGGAGGAGACGGCGGCCCTGCCCCGTATCGGCAGGAGCCTGGAGGGCATGTCGCCGCCCGAGGTCTTCGTGGGCAGGCACGGCTATCCGCTGGTGAGAGCCGGGCCCATGGTTCCTGCAAGCGACAGCTCGGGACAGCTCGTGGAGCTGCCTGGTCTGGCCATGGACATTGGCGAGATCATAGCAGCGCGCTCGGCCATGGTCCGCTCCGAGAGCAAGATAGTAATAAAAGAGGCGCAAGCGCCGGGAAGGCTGCTGGAGGCCATGCAGCAGATCGCCCTGTCCACGGCTCCAGTAGGCACAGAGGTCTCATTTTACAGGCCGCCTCAGGGTCGAATGCAGTTTGACGGAGTTCTCTCACCTTCCGGGCCGTCGGGTGAGATGAAGGGAATGCAGATCACCACCAATCCGCTCATTCCCAGGAAGGTGGACCAAATGGTCGAGGACAGGGACGCGCTCGCCACTGCAGCGGTAGGAGAGCTGTACACCTCCGGCATCGGCACGGATCACATCTCCCGCATGCTTTCCTTAGGCCTTTTGGGCAAGAAGAGAAAGCTGGTGCCCACCCGCTGGTCGATCACCGCCTCGGACGACATGATAGGCAAGCTTCTCAAGGAGACGGTTTTAGACCAGACACAGGTAAACGATTACTATCTTTTCTCAGGAGAGGACCTGGGAAATCACTTCGAGATCCTGCTTTTGCCCCGGCCCTTCAGCTTCGAGCTGATTGAGATCTGGATGGCCCGCTCCGTGTGGGCTGAGGAGGGCTTCATCGGCAGTGATCGGGAGGACGCGAAGGCCAAAAAGGGGTACAGCTCTCTGGCAGGCGGCTACTACGCGGCAAGACTGGCCGCTTTGGAGCACCTGGCCGGGAAGGGCCGCCAGGCAGGCGTGCTGGCTGTGCGGGAGATCTCTGAGAGCTATTGGGCTCCCCTGGGCGTGTGGGTGGTGCGAGAGGTGGCAAGAAAGGCCATGAGTTCGCCTCCGGCGCGCTTTGGCAGCCTGGCTGAAGCAAAGGCTGAGATAGAGAAAAGGATCAAAACGCCTGCAAGGCAGTGGCGCAAGGAGGCCCAGATCCTGGCCGGGCCGGTGCAAAGGAGCCTTATGGACTTTTAGATTTGTATAGCCATTTTTCAGCTTGGCTGGCTAACGAGCATGCCGCCACAAAAAGGCACATAGCCTCAAAGAGGAGAGCCAAAAAAAAATAGAAAGCTTGCCTCACCAACCCCATCCGTACCAGTAATATGTGCTTCTCACCGGGCCGTAAACATTGGCAGTCCACCAGGGATCGAAGGCGTTGTAGTACGGGGTGTACCAGTGGTAGGTCACCGGAGAGTGCCAGCTATATGCGGTCGGATGCCACCAGCTGGTGTGTGCCGTCCAAATTCCGTGCGACGAGTGCCCATCGTGATGGTGAATCGCGGCTGCTGTGCCTATGAAACCGATCAGGCAAACGGCCATGATCAGCATTGCAAGTTTTATCGCGTTCATTTTAATTCCTACCATTACATGACGTCCCTTGTGCGGATAAAAGGATGATTTTTATCTAGGACTCGCCTTAAGGTCATATGAATAATCATATGTTACCTGATCCATCCGCTTCAAGCAAATGACCGAAGTAAGGGACGAGCGATAAGTAAATCAGAATACAGACAAGACTAAAGAGGCCGGAAAGCAATTGCTTCTAGGAGAGCATCATTGGGGAGAGGCTCCTCGTGCGGGCGCGCATGGCTTCGCGCCCCTCCTGCCCCTCGGCAGAGCCTGTGAAGAGCAGTGCTTGCCTATGAGCAACTATTTTTATGAGGGTATTAAATGGGATCCATCATGCCCCAAAATGCCCCTGACCATGCCGACACCAGGTCGCTTCGCCAGCTCTTTGCCGGGCTGGCCGCGGGCGACTCCCTGGGCAGCACATCTGAATTCGTGCCGCAAAGAGAGGTGCCAGGTCTTTATGAGAAGGTAAAGGCCAGGGGATGGCCCTTCCGGCAGGTGGGAAGAGAGGCCGCAAGCCTGCCAGCCGGCTCGCCAACCGATGACACAGAGATGGCTTTATGCATGGTCCGCTCCTATTTCGAGCAGGGCGGTTTTAACGCCCAGAACGTTGCCGAAAAGTTCGTCTCCTGGATGAGAAGCGGGCCTTTTGACATTGGCAGGACCACGCAAAGGACGCTGCAAGTCTGCGAAAAGAGCCCCTGCTTCTGGGAGGGAGGGCTGGCCTTCTGGAGGGAAGTCCCCGGCTTTGCCGCCAACGGCTCGCTCATGAGAAACGGCATTGTAGCCGGTATGGCCGGCTCCCGGAAGGAGGCATTTGCATTCAGCCTGAAGCACGGCATGATCACTCACTATGCGCCGCTGCCCCAGATTTGCTGCCTGGCCCAAACCCATCTCATCTGCGATCTTCTGAAAGGAAAAAAGTTTTATGAGGGCTGGGTAGAGCCGTTTCGCTCAGAGGTGGAAGACTATCTCGCCTGTCCGGATGATCCCGAGATTCAAATGTGGCGGGACAGCGTCAGCAAGAAGGGCGACTGGCAGAGGTCAATGGAAGCATTCTGCAGAGAAGACTGGGATACGGAGAGGTTTGATCCATTCCAGATCGATTATACAAGGGGTAGCGGCTACTGCCTCTTGACCCTGAAGATCGCCCTCTGGGGGCTTTTCTGGAGCATGACTGATGAGGAACTTGATGCGCCAGAGGGCTTTCCAGTTGAGGTATTTGAGGCCCGGGGCCCATCCCGGCTGGCGTGGGTGGCAATGTGCGGCCATGACGCAGATACTTATGCAGCGGTGGCAGGACCGCTCATAGCCGCTACGGGGGCCGAGCTTCCCAGCGGATTTACGGAAAATCTGTTGGCATTGGAGCAGTTTGATCAAATGAGTCTGAAAAGCTAAACCAAAAAGAAAACAGATGTCTTAGAGCCCGCCCTTAGCTTTTATCTGAGAGATATCTGCCTCCATCCGGATCAGTCTCTCTT
>CAYXSJ010000083.1:0-4469 GCA_964467095.1 uncultured Methanotrichaceae archaeon | reverse complement strand
GCGTTATCCCACTGCATCATCATCTGCGTCGGATCCAAATAATCGGTCTCATTGGCCGTCTCCTGCTCCCAGCAGGCGCAACTTATGCCCGGCGCGGCAGCCTCAGGCCCCGATGGCAGCTCTTCTGTGGGGCAGCATCTCAGATACTCCCGGAAGACGACCGACTGGTTTTGCGCTGCCACCGAGCCCTGGCTGCAGTTGCCCAGGACAATAGCCCTGTTGACGATATCGCCCTCGCATTTCTCCACATTCAAGTTGATGCCGATCTTTATGGTGTCGCCTATGGAAAGATGCAGCAGTGTCCAGTTAGAGCTATTTTTGCCAAGCTGGTTGGGCCGCAAAGTGGCGTTGAGGAACCTGGCCCCTAGCGGAAAGAGGTCCTGCAAAAAGAGGGGCCCAATGGCGGCGTTGCCGTCGTTAGTGATAGTGATAGTATAGGCAGCCACGTCTTTTTCCTTTACCAGCCGTCCGTCTTTGCGCAGATAAAGATGCGGCCTGTCGTATTTGGCAGGGCCGGTGAGGATGATCTTTCGCTTAACGGTGTAGTCGCCCATGAGCGTCTCATCCCTGTCCACATCCAGTGACTGATTTTTGCCATATTTACTGCCTACAGCGGTCCGCAGCTTCGCTATCCCGGAAAAGCTGGCCTCGCTCAATAGCTCCCTGGTGCTCGCAGCCGTTGCCTTCTTTTTCAGGCGAGAGGCGCTGGAGTACTCCTCGGCTATCAGGCTGGTCTGGGTATGCGACTGCATCCCCTCAGACCACTTCTGGGAAATGTTCAGAAAAGTGCGAGGTGTGACCTTATGGCTAAGGCTGTAGTGAGAAGCCTCCAGATCCTTGGCCATAAAACCGGAAAAGCTATCCATCCGCTCCTCAGATTGAAAGGCACCTGTGCCAGACTCGTAGCTCCTCTGCCCCTGGGCCAGCGCGTCTCTGGCCACGTAGCCCCGGCCGGAGACGGAGCGGTCCATCATCAGGCCCTGGCCCAGATCGTGGATGTTCTCTCTGATCTGGAAGGCTCCGGCATAGTCCTCTGCAGAAATGATGCCTCCCTTGCGCCTGGAGCTATTGGCCGGCAGTTTCAGTGCTCCCAGGTGGGCCAATCCCTGGAAATCGGACTTTATCTGCACAGTCGACTGGTTTTCATCAAGATCCAGGTAGATCTCGCTGCCCAGGTTGGCGGAATATCGATAGTATTCTTCAAAGGAAGTGTTGGTGATGCCGTTCCTGGCCCGCACCTGCTCATGCCAGAGGCAAGAGAAGCTCTGCGAGCCGTTTCTAGGCAGAGAAATTGCCGTGGGATGATAACTCGCCCTCACGCTTCTGTCCAGCCGAATGGATTTGTTGACGGTAAGAAATCGCAACTCCTCCAGGCTTTGGTAATCCCCGCTGCCGTGCTCACGCAGGGATAGCTCTGTGCCCTCCTCTGCCAGGATTTTCACCTTTGCTGATGCAGAGTGCTGCATCTGGTCGGAGGATACGTAGACGTGGTTGGTGAGAAGGTCTGGCAATCGAGATGTGCTGAGCTCCCGATAGGATCGGACGAAGCCCCGGCCAGTGACATTCTGATGGCTTGCGTATTTTACGTCCGTGCGCGGAACTCGCACCGTCAGGCCCATCTGCACACATTGGCCTGGCGAAAGAGATTCGAACTTCCAGACTCCGTCCTCAGCCATCTCCGGCCAGGCGGAGACGAACTCCACAGAGGAGTCGAAGACATCGCGCACGGTGACGTTGGTAGCAGGCTGGCCGCCGTTGTTGCAGACCGTTATGATGTAGCTGGCCTCCTCGCCCCGGCGCACGGCTTTTTGCAGCGCCGTCTTGTTGACATCAAGCCTCGTTCCATTGAGGACGTAAGTGTAAATGCTGCCCGATTTCGCCTCCAGCTCATCGCAACTGATGGCAAAGCGGTTTTGCAGCAGTGCTCCATTGGGCAGATTCTCGCGCACACGTACCTGCAGGGCGATGGTGTGCGGGCCGTCTTGCTCAAGAAAGGGGATGGTCCAGCTTATGCTTTGGCTGTCGTTCCTGAATTGGGCCGGATAGGCGGAGTGGAAGGTGACACCCAGGTCCAGATCATCGACGATTGTGACGTTATGGGCTACGCCGCCGCCAAGGTTCTCGTAGGTGAGGGTGTAAGTGAGAAGCTCGCCCACCTGCACCGGATCTGGATCGGCGGTCTTCTTGATGGCCAGGCCCATGACGCTCAGATGGGCCGATGCCTCCCGCAGGTAGTCGCTGCATCCCCCTGCGCCGGTGCGCTCCCGGGCGTTCGCCCCCGCCAGGCTGGTCCAGGCCACCTGGGCGCGCCCCTCGATCTGCTCGCCCGCGGCGGCGCGAGCCGTGGCATTGAAGCGGAGGAGAGCCTTTTGGCCGGCGTTCCAGTCCAGGTCGAGGGCGTCAAAGTGCCACCTGAGGCCTTCGGCATCAAATGTGGCGACAGGCCCGGCAAGAACCTCAGCCGAGCCCGGCTCGTAAGACAGTTCCGCCGGCAGGATGGCCTGCAGATCCAGATCGAAGGCAGGGGCGCTGCTTTGGGATGTATGAGAAATATTCAAAGTGAAAGATATGCTATCCTCAGGTGCGGCAAAGGGCCGTGCGGCCTGCATCTCCAGCAGCAGATCGGGCTCGACAACAGTCAGGGGCCCGGCCTCGTCTGAGTCTGTCTTGCGAGCCTGGCCTTCCGTCCAGCTCATACGAGCTATCGTTCCTGCCAGGACGGCTCCATCCTGATTCTCGGGCGTGTTTTCCAGAATGCAGTTGTAGGCGATCTCGATCGTCTGAGCGGGACCGGCATCTGCAAAGAACCAGTCGATCTCCTGTGAGCCGTCGGAATTTTCGGCTACAAGCTGGCGCTGCACTGCAGGGCCATGCACGGACAGGCTGCTCTTGTTGTAAATCAGGCCCCTGGGAATGGTGTCGTTGATCCACAGCTCGCTGGCTCCTTTGGGCAGGTCGGCAGAAATCTGGTAGCCTGCGACCTCACCCACGGCCAGGTCGCGAGGCAGGTCTGGCTGCTTTCGGATGGCAGTTCTTGGCCCAAGCAGAGAGAGCTGGCTGATCTCCTGGCAGGGGCCAAAGCCCCAGCGGGCTTGAAAGGCGCTGGAATAGCAATCCTTGGTTTCTATAACTCTGGCCTTGAGTTTGACCTGATCCGTCTGGCCTGGTGCAAGAGATGCATAGCTCCAGCTCAGTGCTTTTTTCGGTAAATCCATGTTTGGATCTATAAGCTGCAAGCTCTTGTCCAATGTGACATTGACGGCGACGCCATGGGCAGTCCCATTCCCATCGTTTTCCAGCAGAATGGTCCATGTGATCTCGTCGCCCTTGGCTATATCGAATTGATCAGGTGAGGCAGAAAGGCTCAAGTTTGCCCTTTTGATGTTTAACGAAATTGGCGGCGCAGAAGTTTTGCCTGCCGATGAGAGCACCTCTGCCGACAACATAGCCAGGTAAGGAGCGCTGCATCCGGCTGTGAGATTGAACCGCAAGAGCAGAGATTCGCCGGCATAAATGTCTGCAGAGCTTCCGCCATTAGAGCAGCCTGGTGTTGCCTCCTGAAATTTCCAATCCAGATCGCCCTCCAGATCCTTGCCATTTGGGTAGCGAGCCCAGCAGAGATTATCGTTCTCTGCGTCCTTGGCCGCAAGGGTGCAGTCTACCTCTCGACCGGCAGAATCTATTAGTGAGATGCTGGTTGTGTTGGAATTTATCAGCGAGCCATTGGTCCAGGTGAGAAGTTGATAGCCTCCTGGCATAACGGTTGTGCTTGGGGGGATAGAGACAGACCTCCCGTAGAAGCTGTCAACGAGCTTCCAGCCGCCGATATTGACCGCCTGGGAAGTTGGATTATATAGCTCAATCCATTCAGTTGCATTGTCTTTGCCGTCTGTGCCTTTTGGATTCTGCTCCATCTCGTTTATTATGATGTGTCGGGCGGATTGTAGTGCACTGGAAATGTCCCACTGCAGAGACTGACCGCTCTGATAAGGCTCACATGATGAATTTGTGCCGTCCAGAATAATCTTTGCGTTTCCAGTATAGCTGAATCCCGTTGGGATCTGGAGCAGTGCGGACAGGCTGCGAGCATCATCCCCGGAAACAAAATTCATTTCATAAACGTCTTCACCGGAGACATCTATCTCTTGGGGGCCGGAGAGGCTCAGGGACGAGGCAACGGCTGGCAATAAAATAATATGACACAATATAAACGTGATCAATAGACTATGGGGCGATAGCATCGGAAGCTGTACCTGCTGTGTCCAGATAAGGTTATGAAATGTCTGATTTTTATCAAACAATTTTGATATATTATATGTTTTGCTATCAACGCATTTATGTGTATTTGGAGTACCATTTTTGAAATCCGTTTTGACCGGCATGGATGAGTTCCACCTGGGGTAAATCCTTATTTTTAATAAGAATCATAAGTACGAATGTCTTATTTAATTTTTTCTGTCAGTATTTTT
>CAYXSJ010000082.1:0-10752 GCA_964467095.1 uncultured Methanotrichaceae archaeon | reverse complement strand
GAGTTCGGAGTCGGAGCTTCGTATAAATGCAGGACATATATAACATTATAGGCCCAGCACGCTGCCGAGCATCAGAGAAAGCTGCTCTTCCAGCTTTGCCCTGCCAGCATCACTATCCTCGTACTCTATCCCGTATGTCCTGGGAATATCCGTCAGGTATTTTGAGCCTTGCGGGTGAATCAGGATCGTCTCTTTTCCCAGAGTATGAGCAATGCCCAGGCCATACATCACCCCGCCGTCTGCTCCCGTGAGATCGGCAATGATCACTGCGGCCTGGTTGAGTGAATACCACATCTCATGCACGGCAGATCTACCGCTGCGGATATCATCTGCCTCTGCAATTGTCCAGTTGTTAGCTCGGCTCGCATTTAGAATGGCGTTCTCATTTTTGCGCAGGCTTGCATCCTTTGGCATGAGCAGAAGAAGCGTCCTTGCCCCGACATGCTGGGCTGCCGGTCCAAATATGGGCCGGGTGCGCATGAGGCTTATCATCTGTTCCAGCCTTAGAAACTCCGAGTCAATATGATCCGAGGCTACTTTTTGCACAGCTGCACGCCGCTCCTCAGTGCTTTGCTCTACCAATTCTGCCGGAAACTGGATGATAAAAGCATCCTCAAAGCCGAACTCCCACTGGGCGCTATTGGCCGCCTGCTGGGGCGTCAGAGCGATATCAGGCCTGTAGTAATAGCCCGCAATCCGGTTCTCCAACCGGAACGAAGCCAAGATGGAGAGGCTCTTTTTGTCCAGGATGGCTACCATACTGCATGGGAGCTGGCTTCTGGAAATGCCTCTTTGCAGATGCCTCTCCTCGGTCATGGTGTTAACTATAGCCATAAACTCGTCTATCAGCTCATCTACCTTGGCAGAAAGCTCGGCCTCCATCTCGCCGCATCTCATTCTGGCTATGTCGTTAAGCATAAGCACACATCCAGATTCTTCCACATCCGCACGGCATGATTTCCTCGACCATAGTAGTTCCTGACCAGCTCCCTCTCCCGGTAGCCGGCTTTTCTGTATAGCTCTAGCGCTCCGGGCTTATCTAAAGCGGCCTCAAGCCGAATCGCCTGGGCCCCCAGTAGAGCCAGCTTCTCCTCTAGAGCCAGGAGGAGCTTGCTGCCGATGCCATTCCTGCGATAACTGGGGTGAACGTCCAGGGTATATACGGCGCCCGCCTTTCCGCTGGCATATCCCATGATGAAGCCCAATACATTTTTCTCCGGCTCGCAGGCTACCAGAGACACAGCATAGCGTATCAGGTAGGAGAACATCTTGGGAGGAAAAGCGGTCTCCTCCGGGAAGCAGAGCGCCTCGATCTGCACGATCTGGGCCAGATCCATAGGCTGTGCTCTCCGGATATTCATTTTTTCTCTGGCACCTTACCTGAAACCTGTTTCAAGACGTCCCCATAGGCCCCGAAGACCTCTGGAATGTCGATGGTACCAGCAACATCCACCACCCCAACGGCGGCAATTGCTCGGCCTTCTGCCATAATGGGAGCGACAGCCACAGGAATGCCCTGGTAGACACCCTTCTCGGGAGTGGTGCGAATGCTCTTGCCGGTTCGGATAGCCTCTTCCAGGACAGGTCCGCTGTAGTTCTTATCCAGAACCTGCCCTTTCTCCACCCGCACGCCGGGAAATCTTGCGCTTCGCATTGTGACGGGAAGCCGGACGATCTCGTTGAAGGCGAGGGCGAGTGCAGCCAGATCCTCAGATCTGGCGTCCTCAGATATCACGAGTCTGGACATGCTAAAGATGTTGGACAGCGATATCAAATAAATCTAACTATTGTCCCATTCTCTTGAGTCCCTTCCTCTTAAGCAGCCTGGCCTGGAAGCCGTGATATTTAGCAAAGCCTTCTGCATCCTTCTGGCTCAAGGTCTGGGAGTCGAAGGAGACCATGTCCTGAGCATAGAGTGCGTCAGGAGATCGGCGGCCCACGCAGATGGCATTTCCGCAGTAGAGCTTCATCTTGACCGAGCCATTGACTCTCTTTTGGGACTGATCCAGGAAGGCATTCAGGTCAGAGTATAGCGGATCCTCCACCAGGCCCATATAGGCCAGCTCTGACCAGGCCTCATCCACCATGACCTTGAAGCGAAGCTCGGCCCGGGATAGGACCAGATGCTCGAGGTCCTTATGCGCCGTGAGGAGAATAGTTGCCGCAGGATGCTCATAGTTCTCGCGCGCCTTCAGGCCCAGCACCCTGTCCTCCACCATATCCGTCCTGCCCACGCCGTGCTCGCCTCCTATCTGGTTGAGCTTCTCAATCAGCTCAACGCCTCCCATCTTTACTCCATCCAAAGAGACGGGAACGCCCTGAGCAAATTCGATCTCCACTACCTGTGCATTCTTGCTTGCATCCGGCTTTTGTGTCCAGCCGTAGATCTCCTCGGGCGGCTCGAAATAGGGGTCCTCAAGCTTTCCTCCCTCAATGGAGCGGGACCAGATGTTCTCGTCTATCGACCAGGGCTTATCACGGGTCACTGCAACTTCTATGCCATGCTCGCGCGCATAATCTATCTCCCATTCGCGGGCTAAGTCCAGCTCACGCATGGGTGCGATGACCCGGCAGTCTGTGGCCCGGAAGATGGCCTCAAAGCGCAGCTGATCGTTGCCGCGACCTGTGCATCCGTGCGCCAGGTTCTTAATGCCTTTCTGCTTGGCGATCTCGGCTGCTTTGATGGCAATCAGCGGCCGAGCGATGGCCGTTCCCAGAACATATCCCTCGTAAGAGCCATTAGCTTTGATGAGCGGAAAGATGTAGTCCTTTACGAACTCCTCTCGTGCGTCTATGATGTAATGCTCGTCCGCCAGCTGCTTTGCTCTGCGGTTTCCGCGCTCGATATCCGATCGCGGCTGGCCGACGTCCACCAGAACGGTGACTATTCTATCAAATCCATAGCGCTCTTTGAGGAGCGGAATACAAACAGATGTATCCAGGCCACCGGAATAGGCCAGTACAACTTCAGACACTTCGCAACACCACTTTCGTACAAGAGGCATGGTCAATTTAACCTTATCTCTTCATCTAGCGATAACTCTATAACTGTCACGAAAAAAGTGGCTCTATAATGACCCAGCTTATCAAGACGGCCGCGCTTGGCGTGGACTATGATCGGGATCTTCGAGCCCTACAGGCAACGGGCGCTCTGGCACGGATGATCCAGCCTGTTTTGAAGATGATAAACCAGAGGCTGGCGGAGGAGAAACCTGCTCAGGTCAGGCTAAAGGATATGGTTGCCAGTACATGGCTTCCACCAATTCCCAGTGGCCCCTTCAAGAGGCTGCTTGTAAATGAAGCGCGCACGGCAATAGGCAGGCCTGTGCCTCAGACTCTCTCCATAGAGGTTACAAGACGCTGCGGGGCAAAATGCGACCACTGTCTGATAAAGGAAGGCGAGGGAGAACTCTCCCGCGAAGACATTTTGCGCACCATCGACGAGGCACTGGATATGGGCACATGCATCGTCACCTTTACGGAAGGGGATCCTCTTTTGCGAGAGGATATCTTTCAATTGATAAAGCACGTCGATCCTGAGAAAGCTGTGGTGAATCTCTTCACACCCGGTCTGGACATGACCGTAGAGAAAGCGGTCAAGCTCAGAGAAGCCGGGCTTTACAATCTTATTATCGGCGTTTACAGCACCAATCCAGAGGAGCACGACCTGGTGAGAGGGGTTGCCGGGGCTCATGCCAGGGCCCTGGAGGCCATAAAGATCGCCCTGGATACGGGATTAATGGTCACAATGTCCTGTCATATCAAGGCAGGGCAGGTTGACAGGATCCCGGATCTCTACGAATTGGCCACGAAATTGGGCGTCCAGGAGCTGTCCATCTGGGAGGGCATGCCGAAAACTCCTGAAGAAAAGCTCACAATAATTGAGAAGGAGAAGATCGTTGACCTTTACCGGAAGATCAACTCCACGCCGGGCGGGCCGCGGCTTTTCGCCAATACCTATTTTGAGGGCCAATTGATGGGCTGCATGGCCGGAAGAAGGTGGATGCACGTGGCAGTTGACGGCAGCGTCAGAGCCTGTCCCTATTTGCAGGAAAGCTATGCCAATATCAAGGACTCTTCCCTGAAAGATGCCTGGAAGGCTGTGCGAAGGTCCGGGCAGTTCGAGGGAGTCGTCTGCCATTGCCCTGCTCAGGATATCTTTGGCTAAGGCTTTTTTGCTTTTTTATTCAGAATAAAAGTCACGGAAAATTATTAGTACAGATATGCGCTTATCAGATCTGAGGTAGGATATGGGTATTATCAGCAGCCTCAAGGAGAGCCTTGGGACCTGGATAAACAGGATATTTAAAAAAAAGAGGGCCAAGATAGGACTTTACGGCCCGCCTAATGCCGGAAAGACTACCCTGGCCAACAGGATTCTGCACGACTGGAGTGATGGTGAGAGCCTTGGAGTGGCCTCTCCCATTCCACATGAGACCCGCAGGGCCATGAGAAAAGAGGGTGTGGTGATCAACGCCAACGGCTCGACCATCGAGCTGGATATAGTCGATACACCAGGCATGGCCACGAAGGTTGATTTCAAGGAGTTCATGACCTTCGGGCTCTCCGAGGCCGAGTCCAAGAAGAGGGCCAAGGAGGCTACGGAAGGCGTCATTGAAGCTATCAAATGGCTGGATGACCTGGACGGCGTGCTCTTAGTTATGGACTCAACTGAGGATCCTTATACTCAGGTCAATGTGGTAGTGATTGGAAACATGGAAGCAAGGAAGCTTCCCCTTCTCATTGTGGCCAATAAGATGGATCTGCCCGATGCCTCGCCTGCCAGAATTAAGGCTGCATTCCCGCAGCATCCCATGGTGCAGATCTCCGCCCTGGAAGGATCGAATATAGATAACCTTTATCAGGCGATAGCAACTCATTTCGGGTGATCTTGATGAGAGAAGTGCAGATGGACCTCATCTCCGGGGAGAAGCTGGAGAAAATGACCTCAATGGAGAAGATTCGGCTCATCCTGGACAAGGTCAAAAAAGGCAAGATTGTGGTTTTGGAGAGCGGCCTGACTCCTGATGAGGAGGTGCGCCTCATCGAGATGACCATGACCGAGATTCGGGTGGACGAGTTCTCCGGAATAGAGATCGAGAGCTACCCTTCCAAGAAGGAAGGATCGTTCTTGGATAGAATATTCGGCAGAGCTCTTAAGGGCAGGATGACAGTCATCGGCCCGGCCAACCAGCTACGCACCATTGAGAAGGACAAATATCAAATCAGCACCAAGGTATCTGTGGGGGACTAGATGCCCCATATCTGTACCCGCTGCGGCAACGTCTTCGATTCGGGTGAGGATATCCTGAAAGGCTGCCCGAATTGCGGCTGGAAGAAGTTCATGTTCGTGAAAAAGAAGCCGCTGGATGAGAAGTCCCAAATGCTGCAGCAGGAGCAGATCATTACTCGAGCCATGGGCGTGAGAATACCTCCCAGGAGAGCAGAAAATCCGCCGACTGCAATAGACCAGGAGATGCAATGTCTGCAAAGGTCGTCTCCTGCCACAGCATCATCGGCACAGCTTTGCAGCCCTGTCAAGAAAAAGCCAGGGGATGATCCTCAGGATAACCATCAATTCAAGGATACAGCTCAAAGTGATGGCAAGCCGGAAGGGAAGGCTCTGGAGAGCATCAAGATAACGGCTCCGGGCACCTACGAGCTGAATCTGCCGTCTCTATTCGAAAGGGATGAGCTGATCATGGCAGTCAAGGAAGGCACTTATTTTATAGACCTCACATCTGCCTTTAAAAAGGGCAAGAAGAATTGAGAGATTTCACTTATTTATTTTGATCTCAATTCCTTTCCAGTCCTGGCCCACTCCGCGCAGAGACTTCGCCATGGCTACGACCACATTGCCGATAATCTCCTGCGTGAAGGCATTTAAATCAATGGCCTTTTCATCTACACTCAGCTCAACATTCATTTTCCTGCCTCTTTAAGCTCCGCCAAATATGGCAATGGGCGGGGTGTAGACTGAGGCAGTGGCAGAAATGGCCTGGGGCAGAGTAAAGACAGAACCGGCCTGGCTGGTTACATTAGCATTCTTAACGGAAAACATGGGCGTGATCGTAACAGGAGATGCACCCTTGATCATGGTTGTGGATACGTTAAGCTGTACTTTCTTTCCCAGAGTGCTGAGATCAAGCACATCGCTCTTCAGGTTGCCTCCCAGAGAAGTTGGCGCAATAGTCGGCATAGCAGACGAGACCTTGGGCAGAGAAACAGGCTCTATGCTCACTTTTTTGCCTAATGTGCTCAAATCCAGAACATCGGCAGCGCTGGCCGTGACGGCAACACTTGCCAGAAGAACTGTGACGACGAATACTGTAAGAATCAACTTCATTTCATGAACCTCCTTTCTCAAAAGGGCCTCGATCAGACCCCTTTTTCAGGTACGTGAGCTTTAACCATTTATCTCTTTTGCCTTATGGGATCAAATAGAAAGCCACAAAAACCAATTGAGAATAGGATTTTTAAAAAAAGATGTTGGCTGCCAGGTTTCCCTAGCAGTCGATGCCTTCACAGGGCACATGGATTTTGTCGGGCACCGGATTCTCATGGAACTTGATGAGCTTCTCGGCCTCGAAGGTTCCTGTGAACATCTCGTGGGCCTTGATATCCTTGTAGAATATCTTGTGCCACTTGGCATCGGTTCCCCAGGTACCATTGAAGGTGTTCTTGGTCTCAAGTCCTATGAGATGGGACGGAATATAGATACCATTGCTGGCCGTCATGAGCTTCTCGACTTCAGAAGTGTCTCTTCCTGCATCCTTAAGCTTCTTGATCAAGTCCTCCGGACTGACATTGGCCTTCGGCTGATAAGGAGTCGTGGAGGCAAAGAATGCTGTTTCATCCTTCTCCATCTCGTTTACGGAGAACATCTCCTGAACATCAGCGCCGATGCCGCCGTAGAACGCCTTGGAATGCAGGTACTTGCCTCCGGTCAGGGGCGTCTCGCCAGCATATGTCATCTTCGTGGTCTCGAAGAGGTTAAAGCCAGACGCGTTGCTGCCGTTTACCGAGCTTACATTCCTCTTCAGCTTCTCAGCATCCTGGGAGTATGCATGCTCGGAGTCAAGCTCCAGGTCTCCGTCGCCTGCCATGGTGTTGTAGTATTCAAGTGCGATCTTCTTGTCGATTACCGATGTGCTGACATCGATAATTCCTGTTCCGGACACCTTTTGATTCTCACAAAACTGTTCATACTGCACTGGAGGTACCAGTGGTGGGTTAGCAAGCACAGTGCTGCAACCCCCTATAAGGGCAATTGCTAACGCAAATGCTACTATTAGTACTCCCTTCATTTTTCTTTTCGCCCCCTTTTTTTAAAGATCTTAATTTAAGCTATTTCGCCAAATAAGCGAATCTTAGCTTTCTATCAATCTGTTACTTTTATATTATATAAATTTATCCTTCAAAACCACTCAGATGTTGTGATCTTTCTTGAATCCAAGAACCAGTTAGTAAAGCTAGAGGTGTCTAAATATAGCTGAAAAGGATATATTAATAATAATAAATAGGATTCAATAGACTTATTTATCCCCAACGTGACAGGGAAGGTGAATCAGTATTAAGGATTCATTATTCGCGAAGCAATACAATGAGATCAAATATAACAAGAGAGCATTGGATCAAACATGTCCTCCTATCTGGAGCATCCGCATCTATTGCCGCAAACCGTAGAGAAGCGGCTCTTCCAGTTGGATTTGGCTGCCACAGCTCTTAAGGCATCCAGCCTTATAGTAGTACCTACGGGCCTTGGCAAGACTGTCATTGCTCTCATGGTGCTGCTGGCTCGAATGGATAAGGGCAGAATTCTTTTCCTGGCACCTACCAAGCCTCTGGTGGAGCAGCATGCAGTTTTCTTGCAGCGTGTGCTCAGAGACAAAGATATCGTTACCATGATGACCGGGGAGAGCCCACCGGAAAAAAGGGTCGAATCCTGGGGACAAAGCCGCATCGTTGTCTCCACTCCGCAGGTTATTGAGAACGATCTTCTCTCTCGAAGGATCGATCTTAAGGATGTCTCTCTGGTGATATTCGACGAGGCGCACCGGGCAGTGGGCAATTATGCTTATGTCTATATCGCCGATCGCTATCATCGCGAGGCAAGCCATCCACTGGTCCTGGGGATCACAGCCAGCCCGGGCAGCCAGAGCGAGAAGATCGCCGAGATCTGCAGCAACCTATACATTGAAAAGATCCAGACCCGTACGGAAAATGATCCAGACGTAGCCCCATTTGTTCACGAGCGGGAGATAGAGTGGGTAAAGCTTACCGTTCCCAAAGAGCTCCTTCTTATCCGCACGGCAATCGAGGAGCTGCTTAAAACGAGAATCGATGATCTGAACAGGCTGGGCATCAGCCCGGTCAGAATCGATGCCAAGTCATCCAAGAAGGAGCTTCTGACGCTGCAGGCCACACTCATGTCCTCAGCCAGGACGCAGGCGAATAAATCCACATTTATGGCCATATCTCTCATGGCAGAGATTCTAAAGCTGCATCATGCCGTCGAGCTGGCGGAGACGCAGGGGCCGGATGCATTGGCCAGATACTTTCAGAGGCTGGAGGGAGAAGCTCTCTCGAAAAGCGGCTCCAAAGCATCCCGGCGGATAATACAAGACCCAGGGTTTCGGCAGGTTGTTGATGCCCTGCAAAAGCTGGATGTGGAGCATCCCAAGCCCGCCGCAGTAAAAAGAATACTGCAGGAGCAGATTGCTGAAAAGCCCCAGTCTCGCATCATGGTTTTTACCAACTATCGGGACACTGCCACATCTCTTCTTAAGTTCCTGAAAGATGATCCGGCCATCCGGCCAGTGCGATTTGTGGGGCAGTCCAGCCGGGAGAATGATGAAGGCTTGAGCCAAAAAAAGCAAGCAGAGATTTTACAGAAATTTCGGGCAGGAGAATTCAATGTCCTCATTGCCACCTCTGTAGGGGAAGAGGGAATCGACATTCCTTCCACGGATCTGGTTTTATTTTATGAGCCGGTTCCCTCCGAGATTCGCAGCATTCAGCGCAAAGGCAGGACAGGCAGAGCAAGAGCGGGCAGAGTAGTAGTATTAATGGCCAAGGGCACGCGAGATGAGGCCTATTACTGGATATCGGACCGCAAAGAAAAGACCATGAACCGGCAGATGAGGGATCTGAGCGGTCAGGCCCAGGAATCTTTGCAGAAAGAGTTTTTGCCACTCCGTCAGCTTCAGATAACTGAGGAGCCTGCCGGGCATGCCGGACCGGCAACAAAGGATGAAAGCCTGCAAGCCGGGCAAAATAAAGAGCTAAGAGAAGCAAGAGAAGCTGAAGTGCCGGGAGAAGCGTCTGCCAAAATGCCCGCCAAAATTTTTGTGGACTCGAGAGAGAGGGAGATGGCAAAGCTTCTGGAGTCTCTGGGCCTCGATGTCACTGTCAAGAATCTGGAGGTGGGCGACTATGTGGTCAGCGAAAGAGTGGCAATCGAGCGCAAGACGGCCCAGGATTTTGTGGCTTCTATCATCGATCCGCAGAGAAACCTCTTTCGGCAGATAGCTGATCTGGCCAGGACTTATGACCGGCCGGTTTTGATTTTAGAGGGCAGGGATCTTTACACCCGGCAGATGAATGCCGACTCTATCCGGGGAGCTCTGGCCTCGGTGGCTGTGGACTATGGCATTCCCATCATTCCCACGGACGATCGGGATGAAACTGCCTCTGTCATCGCTCTTTTGGCCCGAAGGGAAGGGCAGGAAGGACGCGAGCCCAAGGTGCACGGCCACAAGACCGCCAGGACGCTAAAAGAGCAGCAAGAATACATGGTCTCAGCCATTCCCAGCGTGGGAACGGCGGTGGCCAGGAACCTGCTCAAGCACTTCGGATCTATCGAGAAGATCATGAGCGCCTCTCCTGAGGAGCTACTAGAGGTGGAAAAGGTGGGGCCCAAGATCGCGGAGCGGATTCGAGAGCTGGTAGGTGGGGCATACAAAGGATAGGTAGAGATAGCGGATTCGATCTGCATTTCATTTTGCCGCATATGCAGGACGGTCAGAATTATGTGCTCCAGCTCCTCTCTGGGATAAGCGATCCTTTGTTATGGTCTCTCTGGCCGTTTCATTGTCGCATGAAATCGATTCAGGGCAATGGACCAAAAAGTATATCAAATAGCCATCCCCCTAATAAAAGGCTGCATAGGCGTCGCTTTAATTGAGTTTGATGGGATGCTTTGTAGTAGGATCGGTTCAAGGAATCGATGCCAAAGGTAAGTGAAATAAATGGAGAGATACGGAAGCGGAAGCAGAGGCGGCTTCAACAGAGGCCCGAGAGAGATGAGTGATGCCACCTGCGCAGATTGCGGAAAGACATGTCAGGTTCCCTTCAAGCCCGATGGATCCAGGCCGGTTTACTGCAGCGATTGCTACCAGAAGCATAAGCCTGCCAGGCCGCCCAGAAGATACTGATCAGGTCGGTTCGCTTTAAGCGATCTGTTCGTATACCCTGAACAATATATTTTTCTTCGCTGTTCTTCGTTTCTGATTTGGTTTTGACCAACAAGTATATGAATTAGTTAGACCTTTTGATGAGTGCTGCATATCGTCGAATCAATTGAGTTTGATGGGATGTTTTGTAGTAGGATCGATTCATGGAATCGATGCCAAGGGTAAGTGAATTAAATGGAAAGATATGGAAGCGGCAGCAGGGGCGGCTTTAGCAGCGGCCCAAGAGAGATGCACGATGCCACCTGCGCAGAGTGCGGAAAGACGTGTCAAGTTCCCT